>JANZZE010000066.1 GCA_026419545.1 Acidimicrobiales bacterium | reverse complement strand
CTACTACTGGCGGTGAAGGGGCGTCGTCCCACGAGATAACGAATGGGACCTACATCGCATCCGAACCCCTCGACGACAACGAATATTGGCGCGAAATCCCTGATCGCTCGCTGGTGCAGGTCACTCGGACTGGCACCAGCATCGTTTCAATGTGAGGTCTGAGAAAGATCGACCATGAGCACCCAACCTTCGACTGGTCACGTCACGGTCGACGTGCTGTTGACCCCCGATGACCTCGCCACGATGCTCCGAACTGACGTGCGCACCGGCTTGGCTAAGTCGCCGAAGTCGCTCCCACCGAAGTGGTTCTACGACGACCGAGGTTGCGCGCTCTTCGATGCGATCACGCGTCTCCCTGAGTACTACCCAACCGAGACCGAACGAGGCATCTTGCTCCGCAACGCTGAGGCGATCGCCGAGCAATCTCAGGCTGACACCGTCGTGGAACTCGGCTCAGGCACCTCGGACAAGACCCGCACACTCCTCGACGCTTTCGCCCAGTCTGGCAGATTGCGTCGGTTCGTCCCCTTCGATGTGAACGAGGCCACAGTCCGCGCCGCCGCTGAACGCCTGGCTCAGGACTACCCTGGCTTGAGCGTTCATGCCGTGATAGGTGACTTCGAGCACCACCTCCGAGCCCTTCCCACTGAAGGACGCCGACTGGTGGCCTTCCTCGGCTCGACCTTAGGAAATTTCGCTCCCGAGGAACGAAAGGACTTCCTGAGCCAACTCGCCGGCATCCTGCGTCCCGGTGACAGCCTCCTGCTGGGAACTGACTTGGTGAAGGACGTCGGTCGCCTCGAGGCCGCCTACAACGATGCGGCTGGGATCACCGCAGAGTTCAATCTGAATGTCCTGCGGATGCTGAACCGCGAGCTCGGCGCGGACTTCAATCTCGATGCGTTCGTGCACCATGCGTTCTTCGATCCAGTGAACGAGTGGATCGAAATGCAGCTGGTATCGGCCACAGAGCAGCGAGTCCAGGTATCTGCCGTCGATCTCATCGTTGACTTCTCCAACGGAGAGCAGATGCGAACCGAGATCAGCGCCAAGTTCCGGCGTGAGCGGGTTGAAGCCGAACTCGCTGAGGTCGGACTCCACCTCACCGAGTGGATGACCGATCCCGCCGAAGATTTTGCGCTGAGCCTCGCCTTCGTCGACTAGAGAACCGGTCGCGCCGAACGATGTCAGCGTCCGGAGTCGAAAAGACGGGCGGTCTCGTTCAACAGTGCAAGCTGCTGATTCAAGGGAACCAGGTCACGGCGGTACTGCCGATGGGTCGCCTGGATCGCCTCACGCATCTGAGCCCGCAGCTGCTCGAGTTCAGCGCGTAGTGACTCGACTTCTTGCTCGAGCTCGAGCACTCGCTTGACGCCTGCCAGATTGAGGCCCTCGTCGGTCAGTTCCTGAATCCGTCGCAGGAGGCTGATGTCGGCGTCGCTGTAGCGTCGACTGCCCCCGGGCGTCCGAGAGGGCTCAAGCAGGCCCTTGCGTTCATAAATGCGCAAAGTCTGCGGATGGACCCCGGCGAGCTCAGCAGCTACCGAGATCACATACACGGCATTGGTGTGTTTCCTCGGTGTCATCGTCGTCGCTCTGATCAATGTTGTTGCTCGGTCGGCGCCTATCCGACGCCGAGATGCTCACGTGGAGACTCGGTGGTTACCGCAGCCAAGGCTTCAACTGCTTGCCGTTGCTCCCTTGTGAGGTGAGTCGGTACCGCCACTTCCACCTTGACGAGGAGATCGCCAGTTCCTTTCTTCGTCTGGACACCTTGACCGCGCACCCGGAACACCTTGCCAGACCGGGTCCCGGGTGGGATTTTCAACGTGACCGTGTCGCCGTCGAGTGTTGGAACCTTCAGCTTCGTACCGAGCGCGGCCTCAGGGAATGTGATCGGCACGGTGATCGTGAGGTCATTGCCCTTCCGCCCGAACAGGCGATGAGGCGCGACGTGTACCAGGACGTTGAGGTCCCCAGGCGGCCCTCCATTGCGGCCAGGGCCACCCCTGCCCTTCAACCGGATCCGCTGGCCATCAGCGACCCCGGGAGGAATGCGCACCTTCACTTCGCGCGGGCGAACCTCGGTGCCTTTGCCCCCGCAACTCGGGCACGGATCGAGCACTCGCACGCCACGACCCGCACACGCCGGGCACGGCGACGAGAACGAGAAGAGTCCCTGGTTCTCATCGATGACGCCACGGCCCCCGCAGTTGGAGCACGTCACCGGCGCGCTCCCGGGTTTGGCTCCCGTGCCCGCACAGGTCGAACAGACGGCTTCGCTGGTCAGGTGCAGGTTGGTGGTGACGCCGCGGACGGCATCCTCGAACGACAAGTGCAGTTCGGCCTCGAGATCGGTACCCCGTTGGGGACCCGGGCCACGGCTGAAACCGCCCCTTCGGGCCGACGCCCGTCCGAACAGACCCGAGAACAGGTCACCGAGGCCACCAAGATCGTCTGTGGTGAACGTGAATCCGGTCGCGCCACCCGGGCCACCAAAGCCCATCCCAGCCATCGGCCCGAGTTTGCGGACCTCGTCGTACTCTTTACGTTTGGCTTCATCCCCGATGACGTCGTAAGCGGCGGACACCTCCTTGAAGCGTTCCTCGGCTTCTTTGTCGTTCGGATTCGCGTCGGGGTGCAGTTGGCGGGCGAGCTTGCGATAGGCGCGCGTGATCTCCTTCTGGGTCGCCGTCTCTGGCACACCCAGTACCTTGTAGTAGTCCTTTTCGAACCACTCTCGTTGTGGCGCCATGACCGTCTTCGTCTCTCAACGAGGGACACCCCCTCGTTTCAGCCCTTGACCTTGACCATTGCCGGACGGATCACCCGGCCCTTCCATGCGTAACCGGTGCGCAGGCACTCGACCACTTCGGCATCGCCGCTCTCGCTCGGTTCGTGTAACACCGCCTCGTGGCGAGCCGGGTCGAAGGGTTCACCGACCGCCTCAATCCGCTCGAGCCCTTCCTTCTCCAGAACATCGAGTAGCGACTTGAGAATCGGCTCGACATCTGTCGACCCATGCCCGATCGCAGCGTCGCAGGCGTCAAGCACAGGTAGCAGGTTCGTCACCAGACCTTCTGCCGCCCGTTCCACTCGTTCGGCGTGCTCCTTGGCGACCCGCTTCTTGTAGTTGTCGAAGTCCGCTTTCACCCGGAGCAAGGCATCGCGGAACTCGTCGCGTTCGGCCGCAAGGTCAGATCGGCCGACCGTGCCGTCGACGAACACCTCTTCACCGGGATCAGGAACATCGGCTGGTTCTCCGCTCCCGCCCGACTCACGTGCCACGGCGCCTGTCGCTGGCTCACCGGAACCGCCATCGCGAGCGGCTCCACCCGAGCCGCTGGCGGCCGCATGTTCGGCCGCCAGCTCCTCGGCGGTCTCACCTGCTTCGACCTCCGCGATGTCTTCTTCGGCGATCGCGGCCGCCTCGAGCAGCTCTTCGTCGTCGGGCAACGGTGATTCAGCAGCTGGAAGGTTCTCTCCGCCGTTCACTTCTCACCCTCGTCGTCGACGATCTCGGCGTCGACAACCTCATCATCGGCCGGCGCCGAGGAGCCTGCCTGACCACCGGAGCTACCACCGGCTGCGTACTGGCTTTCAGCCTGCGCTGCTGCTTGGTAGAGCTTCTGCGTGAACTCTTGGCTCGCGTTCATGAGCATCTCGGTTGCGGTGCGGATCTTCTCAACGTCGCTGCCCGAGAGCGCATCCTTGAGTTCTTGCAGCCGCCTCTCGACCGATGATTTGTCGTCGGCGGAAAGCTTGTCGCCCTGCTCCCGCAGCAACTTCTCGGTCTGATACACGAGCGTGTCAGCCTTGTTGCGTATCTCGGCTTCCTCCCGCCGACGGCGGTCCTCCTCAGCGTGGGCCTCAGCGTCTTTGATCATCTGCTCGATCTGCTCTTTGGAGAGCGACGACTGACCGGTGATGGTCATCGACTGTTCCTTACCGGTGGCGCGATCCTTGGCCGACACGTGCACGATGCCGTTCGCGTCGATGTCGAAGGTGACCTCGATCTGGGGAACACCCCGGGGTGCCGGCGGCAAGTCGACGAGCTGGAACTTGCCTAAGGTCTTGTTGAACTGCGCCATGTCGCGCTCGCCTTGCAGCACGTGGATCTCGACCGAGGGCTGGTTGTCCTCCGCCGTGGTGAACACCTCGGTACGCCGAGTCGGGATCGTCGTGTTGCGCTCGATGAGCTTGGTCATAACGCCACCCTTGGTCTCGATGCCGAGCGACAGCGGCGTGACGTCGAGCAACAGCACGTCTTTGACTTCGCCCTTGAGCACACCTGCTTGGATCGCAGCACCAATGGCTACGACCTCGTCGGGGTTCACGCCCTTGTGGGGTTCAGTGCCGGTCAACTCCCGTACCAGATCGGTCACCGCCGGCATGCGAGTCGAACCACCGACCAACACGACATGTTTGATGTCACCTTTCGAGAGGCCTGCGTCCTTAATCGCCTGCTCGAATGGGCCACGGCACCGGTCGAGCAAGTCAGCCGTCAGTTCCTGGAACTTGGCGCGAGTGAGGGTGTAATCGAGATGCAGCGGACCCTCATTGGTCGCCGTGATGAATGGCAGATTGATGTTGGTCTGCTGGACCTGGGACAGCTCGATCTTGGCTTTCTCGGCTGCTTCCTTCAGCCGCTGCAGGGCCATGTTGTCCTTGCTCAGGTCCACACCGTGGTCACCCTTGAACGAGTCGACGAGCCAGTCGATGATCCGCTGGTCCCAGTCGTCACCGCCCAGATGCGTGTCGCCGTGGGTTGCCTTGACCTCGAAGACACCGTCACCAATTTCAAGAATCGAGACGTCGAAGGTGCCACCCCCGAGGTCGAACACGAGAATCGTGTGATCATCTTCCTCTTTGTCGAGGCCGTAGGCGAGCGCCGCAGCGGTGGGCTCGTTGATGATCCTCAGGACCTCCAAGCCGGCGATCTGACCGGCTTCTTTGGTCGCAGTGCGCTGGGCGTCGTCAAAGTAGGCCGGGACGGTGATCACCGCCTGGGTCACAGTGTCCCCGAGATAGGCCTCGGCATCGCGCTTGAGCTTCATCAGGATCCGGGCCGAGATCTCCTGCGGCGTGTATTTCTTGCCGTCGATGTCGATCGTCCAGTTCGTGCCCATGTGGCGCTTGACCGAACGGATTGTCCGGTCAGGATTGGTGATGGCTTGACGCTTGGCGATCTCACCGACGAGCACCTCGCCGTTCTTGGAGAACGCGACCACAGAGGGCGTTGTGTGCGAACCTTCGGAGTTCGGGATGACCACGGGGTCCCCGCCCTCGAGCACCGAGACGACGGAGTTGGTGGTTCCGAGATCTATTCCTACTGCCTTTGGCATGGGTTCTTGCTCCTGGTTCGTGCGGTCCGGTCGGACCAGGCGACCTGCCACCGCTTCTTCGGTTTGTTGGGCTGGTTTCTGCTCGGCGTTTCGGGCCCAGCGGAACGATATACCCCGGTTGCCCTACCTCGCCGCGATCTTTATCAAGTGCTAATAGTAAAACTTGAGTACGCCTCTATCAACTTTTTCCACGTCGCGTTCATTCCCAGGGCCTTGACTTTCTGCAGATTCAGCAAGAACCGACGATCGGTGTCGCCACAACAGTCGGGGCAGATCGACCACGCAGCAGCACCGGTTCGCCTATCACCCAGAATTCCCGCTCTTGCGCCCCCGCGCGCTCAAGCGCAGCAGCTGACGCCAGAACGCGGCCCGGCAGCTCCTTCGCGAGCTCTGTGAGGCGTGCCGCTTCGTTGACGGCATCGCCGATCACTGTGTACTCGAACCGTTGCTCTGCACCGATGTTGCCCGCGACGACAGTCCCGCCGCCACGCCGATGCCCGCGGGGCACTCCGGCACTTCTCGACCGAGCCGCTTTGCGAGACAGCGGGCGCAGGCGAGTGCCCGGTCGGCTGCATCGTCCAAGGCTGCCGGCGCACCGAAAACTGCCAGCGCCGCGTCACCCTCGAACTTGTTGACCAGTCCGCCAAGATCGGTGACCACGTCAACAACGACCGAGAAGAAGCGGTTGAGAAGACCCACGACCTCTTGCGGTGGGCGCCGAGCTGCGAGTTGGGTCGAACCGATGATGTCGACGAACACCACTGCGGCGTAGCGGATCTCGCCGCCAAGTTCCACACCGCTAGCGAGGGCAGCACGCGCAACATCCTCACCGACGTGGCGGCCGAACAGGTCCCGAATGCGTTCGCGTTCCCGAAGGCCGGCGGCCATCCGGTTGAAGCCGACTTGTAACAGGCCGACCTCGGTGCCGTCGTACACGGCGACCTCGGTGTCGAGGGCGCCTCGCTCGATGGCACGCATCGCATCTCGCAGACCGCGGATCGGGTCGAGGGTGGCCCGCACCGCCATCAACTCGAGGTAGAGCCCGAGCACCAGCGTCAGCGCCCCGAGTACGAGAATCGCCACAGCCATGCGTGTCGCTGAGACATCCTGTTGCACGAGAGCGAATGCTGCGATGAGCATCAGACCAACGACCGGAACCGCTGAGCCCACCGCCCACGCAAGCAAGGTGCGGGCACGCACACCCGGAACCAGTAGCTGCTCCGGCGGGCGAGCGGTCAGCGCAGCCGCGGCGACCGGCCGCAGGAGGAATTCGCTGACCAGATAGGTGTCGGCGCAGGTGACGAGCCCGACCAAAGTGATGGTCATCGACACCCCTAAGATCAGGTCGGGGTCGAGGATCCCGTTGAGCGTGGTGAACAGGACCAAGGCAACGACCCAAAGGATGCTCTGGACTCGCACGAGTTCGAGCGGTGCGCGAAGTGCTGCCCGACGTTCGGCGTCGGTCGGTTCACGCCCATCGATCGCCCAGCGAACGCGGCGTACCACCCGCGCGGTCCCCCAGACGATTCCGATCACCACCGCGACGAGCACATAAACGGGCACCGCGATTGCGTTGACGATGATCACCTCACGGCTGAGGTCGCCGCGGATGGGAACGACCCAGGCGAGGATGGCAACCAGGGCAAGGGTTCCGACAAGGTTCGCCGCCACGATCGAGAGCGTCAAGAGCACCTGGAGCCTGATGCGCAACACGATGCCTGGTTGCCGCTCCGAGCCCAGCAAGCGTGAGCCGTACGGGGGAGCGACCGAAGTTTTTGGAGCCGGGGGGCCGGTTGCGTCGGTGCTCACCGCGAGACGGTATCCCGGTCTCGGGGTCGGCACTCGTCCAGTGAGCAGGCAGATGGTTGGCTTTGGCTCACCACAACAAGGCCGTGCAGACTCAGACCATGACGTACCGCCTGGTTCTCCTCCGCCACGGTCAGTCTGAATGGAATGCGCGCAACCTGTTCACTGGGTGGTGGGACGCAGACCTCACCGAACTCGGACAGCAAGAAGCACGGCGTGGCGGTCGCGAGCTCGCTGCGGCAGGCATCCTGCCTGACATCGCTCATACCTCCTTGCAGACCCGAGCGATCCGTACCACGAACCTGGCGCTGGAGGAGTGCGGGCGACTGTGGGTACCGGTCCGCCGCTCGTGGCGCTTGAACGAACGCCACTACGGGGATCTCACCGGGCGGGACAAGAAAGAAACCGCAGCGAAATACGGTGCCGATCAGGTGAAGATCTGGCGGCGTTCGTACGACATCCCACCGCCGCCGATCGCGGAGGACAACGAGTACGACCCAACTCGGGATCCCAGGTACGCCGATCTCCCACCGGCCGTGATCCCACGGACCGAGTGTTTGAAAGACGTCGTGGCCCGTACCCTGCCGTACTTCTACGACGTCGTCGTGCCGGATCTGCGCGCCGGCGGCGTCGTCCTGATCGGAGCTCACGGCAACAGCCTGCGGGCGCTGGTCAAGCATCTCGAGGGGATCTCGGATGCCGACATCGCCGAGGTCAACCTCCCCACCGGGGTGCCGCTGCTGTATGAACTCGGGTCGGATTTCCTCCCCGAGGACCGTGGCCGGGACCCTCTCGATCGAGCGCTCGGGGACCCGGAGGCTGTGCGGCGAGCGGCAGCGGCAGTCGCGAATCAGGCCTCGGCCGGGTCTGGCACCTGACAAGTGCGGGAAACTGGGTGCCTCCTGGAGGTCGACGAGCACATGGAATCGCCACGACATCCGTCAAAGCCGTAGACTTGCTGACTCTGGTCGGCGCTCGTAGCTCAATTGGATAGAGCATCTGACTACGGATCAGAAGGTTGGGGGTTCGAGTCCCTCCGAGCGCGCAATGTTCGGCAGGTATGACAACGCTGGTCAACCGGTGTAAGCGGTCTTGCCGGTCATACCCGTGCACCCCGGTGGCCGACTGCGAGTGCAGCCAATAGTTCAGCCGCCTCGGGTCAGAGCAGGGTCAGTTTGGTGCCGCGTCGACCCACTCTGGCCACGACCGCGCTGGCGAACCCCGAGCGCTGCATCACGATGCGTGATAGTGCGCATCTCGATGTACAGTGATGTCGTGCGTACGACGATCGATCTCGAGCCCGACACGGCGAAGGCCGTCGAGCACCTCCGAAAGGAACAGGGCCTGGGCCTCAGCGAAGCGGTGAACCAGTTGATCCGCCGAGGCCTCGTCGCCACGCCGGCACCATCCCCGTTCCGGCCGATCCATCGCGACCTCGGACTCATGATCGATGTCTCGAACGTGGCCGAAGCACTCGAGCTGCTGGATGGCCCCGAAACCCGCTGATGCTGGTCGACGCGAACATCCTCCTCTACTCGGTGGATCGCTCCAGCCCCTTCCACGAACGCGCCGATGCCTGGCTGGTCGAAGCTCTCAACGGCAACCGGCGGGTCGGGATCCCGTGGGTGTCGCTGTGGGCGTTCGTGCGGATCGCCACCAACCCCCGGGCGGCGAGCCATCCGCTGTCACCAGCACAGGCGTGGGAACACGTGGAAGGGTGGCTCGCCGCCCCGACCGCGTGGGTGCCCGAGCCGGGCCCTGGCCACGCCACCATCCTGAGGGAGCTCGTCGTGGGTCACGATCTCCGAGGAGGCCTGGTGGCTGACGCCGCCCTGGCGGCGCTCTGCCTCGAGCACGGGCTCACCCTGGTGAGTGCCGACAGCGACTTCGCCAGGTTCAACGGCCTCAGCTGGATCAACCCGGTCGCCTGAGGACGTCCCGGCCGATCCCGTCCCGGCGCTCCCCGCGGTCACGGCTGTCCCGTACCTGATCAGGTGAAGCGGTGCGCTCGGTGCGCCGCTCGGGATCAGGCAAGCCGTGACGCGGAGGAGGTGCGCACACGATGGAGCCGAGCTGGGAGCACGGTGGAGGCGACGAGTTGTCACCGATCGCGGGGTTGTTGGCCGGGATCCTCGCCATCGCGGTGGTGATCCTGTCGGGCTGGATGACCATCGTGGCCTTCGTCGGGGGCACCATGCCGATCGTCGGGTGGGAGACCGACGGCGGTATCGGCACCGGCCTGCTCTGGTTGCTGTTCGTCGACCCGATCGTGATCACCGTCATGATCTGGCTCGGCACGGCGGTCACCCTCGCGGTGGATCGACTGGCGAAGCAGGCGAGCGGCTCCGGTCCGCATCGCGGCGAAGGCTCCGACCGATCGTGAGGTCGGGTCACGGTGGCGACATACGAACGAGCATGCGACTGATCACCATCATCCGCACCGTCGGGCTCGCCGCCATCGCCATCGCGGCGTTCGTGGTGGCCGTGGCGCTACGTCCCCCGCAGCCCGACGCGCCGATGTCGAGCGCGTCCGCCGTCACGAAGGCGCTCGCCGAGGCCGACCTCAACGAGCTGACCGCAGACTCTGCCCCGAAGCAACAGGTGGTCAACGGATGGGTGGCCCGGGACCTGCTGGCCATCAACGCCCGGCAGAACGACTCCCTGCTCGAGCTCGCCGCTCGAGAGCCGGACCAGCGCCAGGCGTGGCTCATGTTGCTCGCGGTGCTGGCGATCTGCTGGTGGGGTGCCCTGACGTGGCCCGCGTCCGCCTTCGCCGCGACAACCGACAGCGCAGCTTCGGTGCCTGATGATGCGGGCACCGAAGCTGCGACGCTGCTCCCGCCGCCACCCCCACCGCCTCCGTCGCCTCCCCCTTCCGAACTGTTCATCGATCCGCGGCCCACAACCGCGAATCCATGAACAGAACCGGGTGGGGCGGCATGCGCGAATCACAACGCTGAAACTTGTCCCTGCTCCTCCCCAGACTCCAGGGAGCCCTCGAGGTGAGGGTCATCGGCGGGCCACAGGCCCCCCTCCCACGCCTGCGCACCGGGGCGGCCCGCTCGGCATACCTCGGGAGCTCCTCGAACGTCGTGGTCTGCCCTTGACTCCACCAGCGGGCCCGGCTAACATATAACCGAATGGTTGTAGATCAGCTGAGCCCATCGGAGACCGACCGGGTCTTCCACGCGCTCGCCGACGCGACGAGACGCGACATCGTCCGCAAGGTGCTCGTCGAGGAGTGCTCGGTGTCGGCGCTGGCCCGCCACTACCCGATGAGCTTCACCGCTGTGCACAAACACGTGGCGGTCCTCGAGAGCGCCGGGCTGGTGACCAAGGTGCGCCAAGGCCGTGAATCGCTCGTGCGCGGTGACATCGACCGCGTCCGGGCGGTGCACCGGGCCCTCGACGCCTTGGAGCAACTCTGGCGCGACAGGGTCGCGCAGATGGAGCAGGTCCTCGCCGAGGACCCCTGAACCGAAGGAGCGACCGATGCCGATCGTCCGAGTGGACAAGGACCTCGAGGCCCACACCATGACCATCGTCGCCGAGTACGACGCCACCGTGGAGCGGGTCTGGCAGCTCTACGCCGACCCGCGGCAGCTCGAGCGGTTCTGGGGTCCGCCCACCTGGCCGGCAGTGGTGATCGACCACGAACTCACCCCCGGTGGGCGCGTCACCTACGTGATGACCGGTCCCGAGGGCGAGAAGTCCGCCGGTTACTGGGACGTGCTGGAGGTGGATGCGCCGCGCCGGTTCGTGGTGGTGGACGGCTTCGCCGATGACGACGGCCGGCCGAACCCGGAGATGCCCACCACCCACATGGAAGTGGAGCTCACCGAGCGGGCCGGCGGGGGCACGACCATGACCGTACGCTCGACCTTCACCTCCACGGAGACCATGGCCCGCATGCTGGAGATGGGCGTGGAAGAGGGGGTGCGGCAGGCGATGGGTCAGATCGACGCAGTCCTGGCGGGCGCGAGCTGAGCGTCGAGGCCCGGGGTAGTCACTCACCCGAGGGCACGGCGGCGGGGTACGGGTCGATGGTGGCCGGGTGTGGCAGGTGTCGACCACCGGCCGACCCGCGAAGGCGTCCCACAGATGGGCACCGGCAATGGTCCCGCCCCGTTCACCGGCGTCGTTGTGACCCTGGCCGCCGAGCCAGACCACCGACAGGTCCGATCCGGCGCGGCACCACTGGTCGACGAGGAGCGCGGTGGTGTTCGGGATCACGACCTGGTCGTCGGTACCCTGAACGATGAGGACCGGGACACTGGTGACGGGAGGCGGGGTCTGATCGGTCAGCGCTGCCGACCACGCCGAGTCCTCGGCCGGGTTGCGGGCGAAGAACCGCTCACCGATCTTCTGACGGAGCACACCTTCGAGCGCGGCGGACAACAGGCAGTCTTCGGCCAACCGGGAGGTGCGCGCGGAGCGGGGACGATTCACGATCCCCTCGAGGGGGAGGTCCGGGTACACGTTCGGCCACGCCTCGACCACCTCCGGCCCGATGACCCAGGCGACGTCCTCGTCCCACTGCTCGTCGACCAGCGGAACGAGCTCGGCTGCCGGCGCGGCCGCGGTCACGGCTGCGAGACGCAGCTCCGGCGCGTAAGCGGGCGCGAGCGCCCCGGTCCACAGGGCGGCGTGTCCGCCCTGGGAGTGGCCGTAGACCGCCCAGGTCGTACCGGCCTGGCTGTCGGGGAACTGCCGGGCGGCGCGCACCGAGTTGACGACGTCGTAGGCCTCCGACCGACCGATCAGGTACAACGACGGCCCTGGCGTACCCAGCCCCGCGTAGTCGGTGGCCACCACCACCCACCCGAACTTCACCATCTGCAACATCCACGGTTCGGTGACCTCCCCCTTGATGGGGCTGGAGCGTCGCGAAGGTGCACAGGCGTCACCGAGGCCGACGGTCGGATGCGCCCACGCCACCACGTTGCGACCCCCGGGGGGAACCGGCGTGTCCGGCACGAGCAGGATCCCTCCGCTCACCGTGGGGGAGCCGTCGGGAGCCTCGGAGACGTAGAGGATCCGGAAGGCGCTGGCGCCCTCGATCTGCTCCTCGAGTGGCTCGTAGCGGATGAGGTGACCGGGCTCGGTGGACGGCAACGGATCGGGTGGGGTGTAGAAGGGGTCGAGGGCCTTCTGGGCCTCCCGTTCGCGGTGCTCGTCGCTCATGTACCTGGCGACCAGGACCACCACCCCGACCAGGACCAGCACGCCGACCACGGCGCCGACCGCCCGCAACACCTTCACCGGTCCGACCTCGCTTCCTCCCCGCCCAGCAGGGTGCACGCTCCCGATGACCGCCGTGATCCCCGATCATGGCACGGTGTTCTTCGGTGGGGCCGACCTGGAGCCACCCCCGCCGCTCGGTGAGACGGACCGATCCCGCTACGTCAAGCTGCACACCCTCGACGAGGTCGCCGATCCACGGCTACGGGCCTGGATCGAGCAGGCCGGGCGGGTGCCCGGCTGGCGGTGATCCGCGGGCCGCGCACGCAGGACCACCCGACCCTGCTCGTGTCGCTAGCGCCAGGTCAGGGTGCCGCAGGTGCCGGTCAGCTCGAACGGGGTCTGCCCGTTCTCGAACACCCCGGTGCAGACGACCTCCGCCGTTTCCACGAGAACGCCTTCGCACAAATCAAGAACCCAGAATTCCCTCATCCCGATCCGACCGGCCGTAGCGCGGCCTCGAACGACCCATCCGCGTGAGGACGCCCTAGGCGTTGCCAATGCCGAAGCGGCGGCGTAAGAGGCGCACTTGTTCTTCGTCATCGGTGACGGCTCTAGTGCCGGTTGGGTAGCGCCACCAGAAAGTGCGGTCGTCCTCACCAGTTCCTTCGTAGACTGGGAAGTCAGCGGGTTCGACGCTGACCCTGCAGAGTTCGTGGCCGTTGACGGTATGGAATTCCCAGCCGACGAGGCTTGCGGGGGCGTCGCCGAGTCGCCCGACAAGCAGATTCTGGAGGTGCTGGCCGAACAGGTCGCGGCCACCGAGCTGGCCTCGTTTGGAGAACGAGGCGTAATCGGCTTCGAGGCCGAAAATGCTGCCGTCGTTGTCCACACCTATGAGTAGGGTGCCGCCGTGAGGGGCGTTAAGAAATCCGGCGACGGTCTTGACGACAGCTTTCTCGGGGATCCCGGTCTTGGCGGAGGCGGCGCGGATGTCCCAGCGGAGCGTTGATTTGTACTCAAGGTAGGAGTCCTCCCGGTCGGCTCCGATCAACTCACCGATGGGACAGGTGCGTCGGCGACGAACACGGGCCCGGGCATAGGTGCGAGGGAGGTCGGCGCTGGCCTGTTCATGCCCGGGCGAGAAGCTGCTTCTGAATTTTCGGCGAGGCTATCGCGCTCGCCCTCGGACATGAACGGCTGAACGGCAATATCCGCCAGGTCGCCGTCGGATTGCACGCAGGTCCCTGGGTATCCGCCTAGCTTGGGAGCCAATGTAGATCTAGTCGATATCTAGACAAGTTCCAAATTTGGGATTATCCTGGCCTCGTGCCAATGCGAGAACCAGGCACCGAACCCGAATCGATACTGCGCCGTTGTGGGTTGCAGGTCACCGCACAACGTCTTGCGGTCCTACACGCCGTTGTGGCCGAACCGCACAGCACCGCCGAGGAGATCGAGCAGGCGGTGCGGACCCGACTCGGGGCGATCTCGAAACAAGCGGTGTACGACGCTCTTGCGGCACTCACCGAACGGGGCGCACTGCGGCGCATCGAGCCAGCCCGGTCACCCGCTCGGTACGAGTGCCGGGTCGGCGACAACCACCATCACCTGATCTGCCGCAGCTGCGGCCGTGTTGTCGACGTCGACTGTGCACTCGGCACAGCACCATGCCTCGAGGCATCGGACGACGCAGGGTTCGAGATCGACGAAGCCGAGGTCATCTACTGGGGCCGATGCCCCGAATGTGTCAAGGAAACCACCACCCGAACAGCTACGAGAGGAATGAGCGATGAGCGACGAGCACGCATCCGCAAAAAGCAATGAACACGACGGCGAGGGAGCCGCCGCTCAGCGCAAGCGGCCCCGCACCACCCGGGACTGGTGGCCGAATCAGGTCGACATCTCGGTCCTGCACCAGCATTCACCCCGGTCGAACCCGCTCGGCGAGGACTTCGACTACCGCAAGGAGTTCGAGACCCTCGACGTCGAAGCACTCAAGCGCGACCTCATGGCATTGATGACTGACTCCCAGGACTGGTGGCCTGCCGACTACGGCCACTACGGGCCGCTGTTCATCAGGATGTCCTGGCACCAGGCCGGCACCTACCGCATCGAGGATGGCCGTGGCGGAGGTGGTGACGGCGCCCAACGTTTCGCGCCGCTCAACAGCTGGCCTGACAACGCCAACCTCGACAAAGCTCGACGCCTCCTGTGGCCGATCAAACAAAAGTACGGCCAGAAGATCTCTTGGGCAGATTTGCTCGTCTTCGCCGGCAACGTCGCACTCGAATCGATGGGCTTCAAGACATTCGGCTTCGGTTTCGGCCGCGAAGACATCTGGGAACCCGAGGAAATCGACTGGGGTCCCGAGGACACGTGGCTCGCTGAGGAGCGCTACCACGGCGACCGCGAGCTGGACAGCCCCTACGGTGCGGTCCAAATGGGCCTCATCTACGTGAACCCTGAGGGCCCGAACGGACAACCCGATCCCCTGGCCGCGGCCCGTGACATCCGCGAGACATTCCGCCGCATGGCAATGAACGACGAGGAAACCGTTGCGCTCATCGCTGGCGGGCACACCTTCGGCAAAGCCCACGGCGCCGGCAATCCCGACCTCGTAGGCCCCGAACCCGAAGGCTGCCCGTTACACCAAATGGGCCTCGGCTGGAAGAACGAGTTTGGCACCGGCAAAGGACCCGACACGATCACGAGCGGCCTGGAAGGTGCCTGGACTCCCACTCCCACTCAGTGGGACAGCACCTTCTTCGAGACACTGTTCGCGTACGAGTGGGAGCTCACCGAGAGCCCAGCGGGTGCGAAGCAATGGAAGCCGAAAGGCGATGCCGGTGCTGGCACAGTGCCCGACGCACACCGGCCGGGTGTCTGGCACCAGCCGATGATGGCAACTACCGACCTCGCGCTCATCACCGACCCCGAGTACCGGCGGATCTCCGAGCGGTTCCGGGACAACCCGGACGAATTCGCCGAGGCGTTCGCCAAAGCCTGGTACAAGCTGCTCCACCGTGACATGGGACCGGTCTCTCGTTACCTCGGACCCTGGGTACCTGAACCCCAACTGTGGCAGGACCCAGTCCCACCAGTGGACCATGAGCTCGTCGACGAGCACGACGTCGCCGCCCTGAAGAAGGCGATCCTTGAAACCGGCGTCGCACCCGACCGGCTCATCTCGACTGCCTGGGCCGCGGCCTCCACTTATCGCGACACCGACAAGCGGGGCGGCGCAAACGGGGCTCGGATCCGGCTCGCTCCACAGAAGGACTGGGAAGTGAACGAGCCTGAAGTGCTCGCTGAAGTGCTCGGTGCACTCGAGCGGGTGCAGGAGAAGTTCAATACTGCGCAGACTGGCAACAAACGAGTGTCACTCGCTGACCTGATCGTGCTCGGTGGCTGCGCCGCCATCGAGCAAGCCGCGCAAAGGGCTGGATTCGACGTCACGGTCCCCTTTACACC
>JANZZE010000065.1 GCA_026419545.1 Acidimicrobiales bacterium | reverse complement strand
GTGTATAAGAGACAGCCCCTCCCCTGTCCCGCAACCGAGGAGCCTGTCATGAAGCCCGCCGCGATCCCTGAGTCGCCCGGGACCGACCGGCAATTCGAGATCGTCCCGTCGGTCCTTCCCGCTGATTTCGCCCATTTCGGCGACGCTTGCATCGCACTGGAGAAGGCGGGGGTCGACCGGATCCAATTCGACATCATGGACGGCCGGTTCGTACCCAACCTGACATTCGGTCCCGACCTTGTCGCCGCGGTCCGACCGCTGGTATCGGTACCCTTCGAAGCCCATCTCATGGTGCACGAGCCAGACTGGCTCTTCGAACGTTTCATAGAGGCCGGCTGCGAGCTACTAATTGTGCACGCCGAGGCGGTCACTCATCTGCACCGTGCGCTCGTCGCGATCCGCGACGCTGGGGCCCGGGCCGCGGTTGCGCTCAACCCGGCGACGCCAGTCGATGCCGTTCAACACGTCCTCGACCTGGTCGACATGGTGCTCGTGATGACCGTGAACCCGGGCTTTGGCGGCCAGTCATACCTCGCCTCGATGGAAGCGAAGATCACTCAGCTCCGCAGCCTCGTCCTCGAACGGGGTCTCGACCTCGACATCGAGGTCGACGGCGGCATCGGCCCGAGCACCGTGGCCGGTGCGGCTGCAGCAGGCGCCAACGTGCTCGTGGCAGGAAGTTCACTGTTTCGCGATGAGCACGGCCTGGACCACGCAGTGCGCGACCTACGGGAACGGGCTGAAGCGACCCGGGCCACCCAGCCAGCTCGAGCCGATGGATGAAGCGGACTGCCCGACGGCCTGCGGCGACCCGGGCCACCTAGCCAGCTCGATCGCATGAATGAAACTCACTGCTCGGTCGTCCCTCGCACCTCTGCCCTCACCTCCGCCATAGCGTCAGCAAGATCAAAAAGCTCACGGACCACAGCACCACCCGCCTTACAGAACACGAACGCACATCGCGACACCGTTACGCCAAGCGCTTCTTCCACCGCTACCGCGTACGCCGCGCCTTGCAGCCGATAGCCCGCCAGTGCCGCATCGAGCTCGGCCTCATTCGCAGCCTGGTCGGTCTTGTAGTCGATGACTGCGAAGGTCCCGTCAGCTCGTTCGTAGAGCAGGTCGATGTAGCCTTCGATGACGCGTTTCCCGAGCGGAGCCACGACGAACATCTCCCGCCAGTAGCGGCCTCCGCTGACTGCCTCGCGGACCGGATCACTCGCCAACGCTGCTCGGGCAAGGGCGACGACAGTAGCTGCAAGTGTGGGAACCCCTTCTTGCGCAGCCTGAGCTGACGCGATCGCCTCGAGGTCGTCGGGCCGTTCGAGATCGATGACTTGCAAGGTGCCATGCACCGCTCGTCCCACGGCGGTTCCAGCTCGCCCCCGACGAACAGCCACGACCGTCGTGTTCGCCTCACTGCCATACAGCTTTGAGGGCACCACGACCTCCGGCTGCGAGATACGGTCGACCAGGGATGCATGGGTCCGCTGCCAGGCCTCCAACGCTTCAGCCAACTCCTCAGACTCGAGCACCTGGATCGTTGTGCTCTCCTGGGACGGGGCAGTTGCAGGAAACGTGTCCGCAACCGGCGATTGGTCGGCACGGTCCTCGCCGTCACTGGCAACAAGTTCATCAGGTAGCGGGAAGGGCGCGACCAAGTCCGGGGGCAAGTCTTGGTGAATAGCCCAGAGAGTGGCAGCATGACAATCAGCACGCTCCTTGTGATGGAGACTCAGCACCAACAGGTCACGGGCCCGAGTGCAGGCGACATAGAGCAGGCGCTGTCGTTCCAGCGCGTCCATGACTTGTTCTTGCTCGGCGAGTGCTTCGTACCCCTCGGTCGTGAATCGCTCTGCTTTCAGACCGATAGCGACCTCCACCCGGCCATCGACGTCCCAGATGACACGATCGGTGCGAGGCCGGTGGGCCACGTTGAGACCAGCGAGTACGACGACAGGGAACTCGAGACCCTTAGCGGCATGGATGGTGAGAATGCGTACAGCATCGTGGTCAGGCTCTGGCACGATGGCCTCAACCCTTGCGGCCCCTAGTTCTGCTTGCTGCGTCACCCACTCGAGGAACTCACCAAGGTCGGTTCCTCCAGCAGCCATGAACGCACGAGCTTCGTCGAGCACGAGCCGCAGACGCCGCCACGAATCGCGGGTTCGCCGTTGCGCACGAGCCAACTCCACCAACTGACACTGGCTGATGACACGCTCAATCAACTTGCTCACGCTGATCCACGGACGCAGTTCATGCAACGCACGCAGTTCCTGCAACGCGACTGGAACCGGGTTGTGTTCAGTGAGGCCATCAGGCACTTGGGCATAGAACGCCCATCGGCCACCTGCGGCTCGGTACTCAGCAAGGTCCCGGTCCGAACAAGCAAACCCAGGCGAGCGAAGCGCGGCAACCAAGGCGACCTCGTCGGCTGGGTTGTCGATGGCCTGCAGGATGTTGACCAATTCACGCACCTCGTCGCTCCCGAACACCAACGACCGGCTCTCAACCCGATATGGCACCTCGGCGACCTCAAGGGCTCGCTCGATGTCGCCAAGCGCCGTCCTGGTGGGGAGCAAGATGGCGATGTCGTCAAACCGAAGCGCTCGCCGGTCCTCGCCCCTGGGTTCGATCTCGTAACCCGAGTCGTGCAAATGCCGGATTGCCGCCGCGATATCGAGTGCCTCAAGCTCGCGGATCTCACCCATGCGCAGGTTGCCGTGAGGGCCACCGAGCGTCAGCACAGGCGCAGGTAGGTCGGCGTGACCGGAACCTGACTGGCGGCCCGCAACCAGCGGCAGATAGGCGGGTTGCGCTTCGGCCACGCCGGCGCCGAGCAAACGCCCGAACACCTCATTCACCCAGTCGATGATGCCTGGCACCGTCCGGAAGTTGGTGACCAGCTCCAAGGGGCTGCCCGCACCGAGAACGGCCTTGGCCCGGTCATACAGTGCGATATCAGCCCGGCGAAAGCGATAGATCGATTGTTTGGGGTCCCCGACGAAGAACAACTTGCCCTCAGTCAATGTTCCTTCGTGCCAGCGATCAGGCACGTACTCGATTTCCGCCAACGCGAGGAGCACCGCTATATCGAGTTGGAGTGGGTCGGTGTCCTGGAACTCGTCGATGAGAATGACATCGAACCGATGGCTTAGGACCTTGCGCACCTCGGCGTGATCGCGCAGTAGCTGACGAGCCAGGACAAGCAGGTCATGAAATTCGAGCTGCCCGGCAGCTAGACGCTCGGTGACACCCTCGAGCGTGAAGCGCCTCACCCGCTCGAGCAATGGCAACAGCACTCCTCGTCTGAGCGAGGCGAGTAGTCGGAGGAGCTCATCCTCTGCTTCTCCGAGCAACTTACGCAGTCGCAAAATTGCCGCGTCTGTCCTAGAACCACGATTACCAAAGCTGAACGAAGGCGTTTCCTCGAGCAGCTCGATAAGCAACTCATGGTCTGGTCCAAGGATTGCTGCAGACGGTCGGAGTGCTGTTCCTCCAATCAGCGCTTCGAGGCGCTCGACGAACGGCCCAAATTCCTCCACAACAGCCTGGGCCAACCGATCCCGGGGGTGCGCTGCGGCGAGCTCGACGCACGAGCGCAGAGAATCGAGTAAACGCTCAGCCACGATGCCGTTCGACGCTGTCGTGTCGAACGTGACGTCAACCAATCGATCCCAGTTCTCGTGAAACTCCGCCGCTACCTCTCGCAGGTGGGCCAACCGCAAGCCGAGTGCGAAGCCCCGGGCTAGCAACTCCTCTGTGTTGGCATCAGCAAAGAGGTCGTCGACGAAAATCCCCCATCGCTCCCCGAAATCGATCGCTGCAGACACCGGATCACGAACCTCGAAACCAGCGGGCACCCCAGCTTCAAGGGGGAACTCACTGATGAGACGTTGTGCAAACCCGTGCAGGGTTCCGATCGCTGCCTCGTCGATCTGCGCCAGCGCCACATGTGCCCTTTGCACGGCTTCCGGGCTGTGATCGGTGCCGCCACCAGCAACCACCTCGAGTTCGTGGCGGATCCGGTCACGCAACTCGGCCGCTGCCTTTTCGGTGAAGGTGATGGCGGCAAGTGACCGCATGTTCCGTACCTTGCCTTGCACCAGCAGTGCGACAACCCGCTGCACGAGTGCGCTGGTCTTGCCGGTTCCCGCGCCAGCCTCTACGAAAAGGGTCGACGCGTGGTCTTCGTGGATACGTCGCCGAGCTCCAGCGTCAGCCTTCCCGGTCATGGCAACGCGCCTTCTGCCAGCTCCCGGTAGCGCTCAAGCGCCGGGTGCCAACGCACCTTCTCCCATTGCTCTGCACGCCGGTTCGAGCACAGGCGATCGAACTCGCAGAACCCACAGTTGACGAAGCCGGAAAAATACTCCTCGTCACCGGGGCGCGCCGGGAAGCATCCGTTCTCAATGCCGTCGACGATGACGCCGAGCACCTCACGCAACCGTTGCTCAGCAAACTCATCGATCTCGCCTCCAAGGAATGCGTTCTTGCCGGATTGATCCACGAACCAGAAGAAGGCACTGACAGGCAGATCACCAAACGCGGAACGAGCGGCAAGCGCATAAATCGCGAGTTGCAAGTGACGACCCCGGCACACGATGTCCCGCGGTCGATCTCCGTCCCGATCCGCCCGCAGTTCGTCGTAGCCGGATGACGCTTTGCCGGTCTTGTAATCGATCACCACCAGTCGGTCGCCCGACATGGAGCGATCGACGCGATCGATCTTCCCCCGGAATGCGACTGCCCGGTCCGAATCCAGCCTGATGACAACGGGACCAACGTCGCCCTCGCCGGTTCCGAAGCCCAATTCGACGGCCACGGGACGGACACCTCGGGACCGCCGGTGCTCGAGATCCTCCCACATGATCCGCTCGAGCCGACGCAGCAACTTGTCGGACTCAAGTGCCCACAGCAGCGGACGACCCGTCTTGCCGCTGTCACGGAACTCGTCGCCGATCCGGGCCGCGAGCCCGCGCAGTCGGTCTAGGTCGCTCGCACCGAGTTCATCGCTTGAACCGTCCTCGAGTTCGTCCCGAACGAACCGCTCAAGAATTTCGTGGATGAGCGACCCTCGGTCGAGGCTGCTGATCGAGTCCGCTTCAGACCGCTCATCGAGCGATCGAACTTCCAACACCCGCCGGAGGAAGTATCGGAACGGACAGCCAGCCCAGTCTTCAAAAGCCGTAGCAGACCCCACGCGGAGTTGATCGAACCTCAGCTCAGGGCGAGGACCGATGTGGCCAAGCCATTCGCCGAACACGCCGTGACGCCGAGCAAGGACCGCCTCGAAGCCACGTCGCAACCTCGTCGCACCCGAGGGCACGACCGCCACCCTCTCGCTTTGCCGAAAGCTGGCAACCAGAAACGCTTCGGCCGGTGTTGCTGCAAGACCACGATTGCGTGGCCACCACTCGAACGACGGGATATCGAGAAACCAAGGAGCGGCAAGACCATCGAGTTCGCCGGTCTTGACCGGGTCGCTGGGCGGTCTGCCCAGACGCCGCCCGATCTCTGCCAACAACCATCGCGACGGCATGCGTTCACGACTTGCACGGGTGTCGGCCTTGGAACACGAGTACACGCGGCGCCGTGCGCCTGCAACAGCGGCAGCGAGATCACGCAGCTCCGAGGCCCGCGACGGACGCCTAGACGGGAGCGCCCGACAGGTTTCGCGGAACCGCTCGGGCAAGATTGGATCGTCCTGTCCACGCGGTGGGAAAACTCCCTCACCCATTCCGAGCACAACGACGAGTGCGTACGGTGCACCGGCGAGGTCTCGTAACGGTCCCGCGAACACCCCGCGTCCCAACACCCCGTGCGGCACTCCTGGCGCCTCGAGTTCAGCTGCCAAGACCTGGAAGAACACGTCAAACTCGACTGCAGGCTCGAACTCCTCGAGTTCGGCGAGCGCCCCGAGAACCTCGAGGACCCGTTCGTAGGCCGCCACTTCTCGTTCCCGCTCTTCGGCGGCGAGGACACCGAACTCTGCGAGACGGTCGGGGGGACCCAAGGCTTGGTCGAGGAACGCCCGGGACCACGTCGCCAGTTCAGACCAGGTCGCAGCGGACAGGGCGCTGTGAGCCTGCGCAAAGAGGTCGGACACCAAAGCATCGAGCGAGTCGATCACCTCAAGACGGCGCTCAATCCGTTCAATATCGCGTGCTGATCGGTCAGTCGGGGTCGACTGAAACGTCGAACGCAAAACATCCAACTCCTGCAAGAGCCGCTCCCGTGCCGACGCCAGACGCTCGTGCCATTGCTCAGCGCCATTCCCAATGCCAGCCTCCCTCGAGCGGCGCTCCCAGGCATCAAGCGGGCCACGGCGAGCGAACGATGTCGGAGCGCTCCGCAGCCATCGGAACAACTCCGATCGTGCAAAGGAGCGCTCGACGACACGGAGGAATCCGAGCAGTGTTCGGCCGGCAATCGACTGAGCCAGCGGGGTAGCGGCAGCGCAGTGATGCGGGATGCCCGCCGCATCAAGTTGTTCATGGAGTAACCCGAGGTACGGATCGCTGACACGAAAGCCCAGCGCGATCGCCTCCGGGGGCGTGCCGGCAGCGAGCGCATCGAGGACAATCCGGGTCGCGACTCGGACCTCCTCATCAGGGTCGGGCGCTCGAACGATCACCAGTGGTTCGCCTTCCGCGGTCGCGCCGTCTACGGAAACACTTCCTGAGGCCACAACCGCTGGCTCCTCGGTGCACCGCTGCGGCGGACCGAGCACGGGCTCGAGCACGTTGAGCAACCCGTACAGCTCGACATCTGGCGCAACCGACGGATCGGAGGTAGCCGCAGCCAACTCGTCGCCGAGTTCACCAACGATCACCGAAACCAGTTCTCGCCGGTGCAACGCACGAACGAGTTCGATTTCGAGCGGTCGGAGTTCGCGCGGCAGATACACGATCACCAGACCGGCATCGGTAACGCTGCGCTGGCCTGCGTCGACTGCAGCGATCGCAGCTTGGAGCACCTCGCGTTCGTCCGCGTAACCCGCACATCGCTCCCGAACCCGAGCAAAGAGCTCGATGACTTCCCTTGCCCGGGCACCCGAAGCCGCAACTTCAGCCTCGGCGGATTGCGTCAAAAGACGAAGCTCGGCGAGGAGCGCTTCGACTGCCCGCACCGTCGGAAGACCCGGAGGAATGCGACCAAGCCAACCGCCGGCATGCCCGAGTTCGGTGCGGATGGCCGCTTCTTCGACTGCCCGAGGAAGTGGAGGCCGACCAGCATGAGCGAGAACCGGTGCTCCAAGTTCAGCCGCGAGCTGCGGCAAAGAGATCAACCGGACATTGGCAAGGCCTCCGGCCTGCCGCCCGAGCCAACGCCGCAACGTCACCGCGGATGGGGTAGCTGGAACGACAACGGTAACCGGACCTAGCGGATCGGGCGCCTTGCCAGCACGGATGCATGACGCCAACGCGACTGGCGCCAAACCAAACGGAACCACGATGAGCCTAGGGACTCCACCCGCTCCCGACATGCTGAGAACGTTATCCAGCCGGTGTGACACGACATGCCGGACAGTCCCCCATCGGGGGTCATCCCATCGGTCATACTTTCACGCCGGATCCGAGCCGCGGGCGGAGCGAGCGGGAGGAGCACCGTGCCGCGCACGATCGTCGAACAGGAAACCAAACGAGCTGGCATCAGTCGGCACAGCCTCGGCTTCGTGATCGGCTCGATAGTTGTCGTGGTGATCACCTATTGGGTCTTGCAAGCCTGTGCGGCTCAACCGGAGGCAAACGCGGCCACCCTTTGTCGCGAGGCGCCCGCGCTCACAACGCTCCCCCAGGCGCTCGCCTCACTTGACGCGACCGAGATCCGGTCGGCCGTCTCAACGCTCCAAAAGATCCAGTTGGCTGCACCATCCGAAGTCGCTGACCAGGTTGCGGTGCTGCGAAGCGTGACGACCGATTTGGCCGACGCGACCGCAAGCAACACCGCGAGTTCCGAAGACGCGGCTCGCTCGGTCTGGCGCGCCCACGAAGGCGACCTGAGCCGAATTGAAACAGCTGCACGCGAAGTGGCCGTCTACATCCACGCGACCTGCGGACTAGATGTGACCAGTACCCTCTCCCCCGACAACCGGACGGGGGCTAACACCGAGCCGCAATCACACTGAGGTCGGCACTGGCAATCGTGTGCCGATCGCCGGTGCTTTGGTTCCCCACCTTGCGCAACGCCGAACTGGGAACCCCGAGGTCAGTGCATCTCGCCGCGCTTGACGATCACGTGGTCGATGATGCCGTACTCTTTGGCTTGCTCGGCGGTGAACCAGCGGTCCCGTTCTGAGTCGCGCTCGATCTGCTCGACGGTCTGGCCCGTATGGAAGGCAATGCGCTCAGCCATGAGACGCTTGGTGTACTTCATCTGTTCGGCCTGGATCGCGATGTCAGCGGCCTGACCGGAAATTCCACCTAAGGGCTGGTGCATCAAGATGCGGGCGTGCGGGAGCGAGAACCGCTTACCCTTGGCCCCTGCGCACAGGAGGAACTGGCCCATGGATGCCCCCAAACCCATGCAGATGGTTGCGACATCAGGGGTGACGAACTGCATGGTGTCGTAGATCGCCATCCCAGCGGTCACCGACCCGCCAGGAGAGTTGATGTACAACCAGATGTCTTTGGTGGGGTCTTCTCCCTCCAGATACAGCATCTGAGCGATGAGGTAGTTCGCGATCTGGTCGGTGACCTCGCTCCCTAGGAAGACAATGCGCTCCTTGAGCAGCATCTTGTAGATGTCGGCGGCCGGATCCACCGCACTCGGCGAGGACATGACAGTTGCTAACTGCAACGGCTGCAACGGTGGGGTCGCGTTCTCCATCGGTCTCCTTCTTCGCGTTGTTCGCTCGGTCACCGTATGGCGCCGGCTGTCACCGTCCTCAGACTGACGGCGTGGCAGTCCGAGGCTACCCGCAGTTGATCCGGCTCCGGTCAGTCATCGCCGGTCACGGCCTGAAGGTTCTCTTCCAGGTCGAACCGGTTGGCTCGGCGGCCGGCCCACCACGAGGTTCGGAGGTCCCCCGGTCTGCCGGGTTCGGCCCGGGGAGACGGCCAAAGCCAGGAACCTCGAGATCGTCGTTCCGCGGGCCGGACACGGGATTCGGCTATATCTCACCGACCCTCCGGCTGTTACCGTCAAGGTTCCACGCGGGCGTGGCGGAATTGGCAGACGCGCTGGGTTTAGGTCCCAGTGTCCTCGTGACGTGGGGGTTCGAGTCCCCCCGCCCGCACAGGATGCGAGGTGCGCTCAAGCCGCTCGCGGTGGACGGTGGCTGGCAACAACCACAGGACCATCGCGCTCGATGAGACGGACGCCAATCCGCCTCTTAGGAACCCAAACAATCGTCGCCGTCGCTGTGGCACGCCGATGCAACGCCGCCAGCGCGATATGGTCATGCGCCATGCGGTTGGCGGCGATCCCGACCCCTGCACTCGTCGTCGGGCGCGATGCGTTCGACCACAACGTGGCCACGATGGCTGTCCGCTGGCCGGGCCGGACCCTGCGTCCACATGTAAAAGCCTTCAAGTCGACGAGCCTGGCCCAGGAGCTCGCAGCGGCCGGTCATGACGCTTTCTGCGCCGCCACCGTTCGAGAACTTGAAGGGCTCGCCAGAGCTGGGCTCGGAGCTGACCTGCTTCTCGCCAACGAAGTGCTCGATCCCGAACGACTCCGCCGGCTCGCGGCGCTCAGCGACAAGCACGGAGCTCGGGTCACCGTTGCCGTCGACTCGACCGAAACCATCAATGCAGCGGCCACTGCCGGCATCGAGGAAGTGCTCATCGACGTCGATGTGGGGCTTCCTCGCTGCGGTTGCGCTCCCGACGAGGCCCCCCGTCTGGCCGAACAAGCCCGTTCCCGCGGCATGGAGGTGCGTGGCGTCATGGGTTACGAAGGCCACGTCGTCGGACTCGAATCACGCGAGCAACGGGAGGCTGGTGTCAACGCCTCAATGGACATTCTGACGTCGGTACATCGTGAGGTCGGCGGTGATGTCGTCTCTGGTGGCGGCACTGGAACCTGGGACCTCAACCACTGGGTCACCGAGCTGCAGGCAGGCTCCTTCACCCTGATGGACACCGCCTACGAGCGGCTCGGTCTTCCCTTTCGTCTCGCACTGGCGGTCCTCGGAACCGTCATCTCCGTGAGCGCCAAGGGCTGGGCTGTTGTCGACGTGGGAGTGAAAGCGCTGGGAATGGATCACGGGAACCCCACGATCTTGGGTGCGTCGGTCTGGTTCTGTTCCGACGAACACACGACGTTCGCTCCGCTCGACGGCGTCACCACACCCCCGGTGGGTTCACGCGTGTTGGTCTGGCCCGCCCACATCGACCCGACCATTGCGCTCCATGAGAAGATGTTCGTTGTCAACGATCTCCCTCAGGACACTTTCTCATTGCCCGACGAACTCGAGATCACCGACATCTGGGACATCGACCTGCGCAACTGGTGACCCAGCCGACCCGGCTTCCGCATTCATCCTGGCTACGTCCAGCGGGCCGTCACCACGCCGTCGCCCTCAGCAGCTGCCCGTGCCCGAAAGGCGCGCGGGAGCCTGTGATTCGGACTTAACGTGTGTCAGGCGCAGCGAGGGCAGCTGCGAGCGCTCGAAAGGCTCGACCCCGGTGCGACAGCTCATGCTTTTCGGCTGGGGTCATCTCAGCGAACGTCCGACCGTCACCCTCACGGGGGATGAAAACCGGGTCATAGCCGAATCCCCCATTGCCCCGGGGTTCGGTCGCGATCTGTCCCTCCACAACGCCTTCGGCCATGATCTCACGACCGTCGGGGAACCGCGCGAGAGCAACCGTCCGGAAGCGGGCAGTACGACTGGAACACCCTTCGAGCGCCGCATCCGCAAGTTCACGCAAGAGAAGTGCGACGTTGTCCGCGTAGGTCGCGTCCGGTCCCGCGTAGCGGGCGGAGTACACGCCCGGAGCTCCGCCGAGCGCGTCAACCTCGAGGCCGGTGTCATCAGCGATGGCTGGCTCCCCCGTAGCGGCGCAGATCGCCGCCGCCTTCAGTCGTGCATTGGCCGCCAAGGTGGCACCGTCCTCGGTGACTTCGGGCACCCATTCTGGACGTGGCACGAGTTCAACGTTGGCAGCACCGAGGATGGCCTCGATCTCCGCCACCTTGTCGGGATTCGCGCTCGCGATCACGAAGCGGGTCACGGCAACCCAGCCCTTCACCGCAGCGGGGGCTGGGTGGCAAGGAACTCATGCTGGAGAGCCACAATCTCTCCGATTCCCTTCTCGGCCAGAGCGAGCAGAGAATCCAGTTCACCGCGGGTGAAGGCCAGGCCCTCGGCTGTCCCCTGTACTTCGATGAACCGACCTGATTCGGTCATCACCACGTTCATGTCGACCTCAGCAGTCGAGTCTTCGTCGTAGGGCAGGTCGAGAACAGGAATGCCATCGACGATGCCTACAGAAACAGCAGCGCATGCTTCACGGATTGGGTGGGCGCTGAGTTCGCCCGCCTGGATCAAGCGAGTCAACGCATCGTGCAACGCGAGGAAACCACCGCAGATCGATGCTGTTCGAGTACCACCATCGGCCTGCAGGACGTCACAGTCGACGATGACCTGGCGCTCGCCGAGCATGACCAGGTCCGTGACCGCTCGCAGGGAACGCCCGATGAGGCGTTGGATCTCCTGGGTCCGGCCTGACTGCCGGCCAGCAGCTGCCTCCCGGCGCACGCGTTCGGGCGATGACCCCGGCAGCATTCCGTATTCGGCGGTGACCCATCCCTTGCCGCTGCCCTTCATCCACCGCGGGACCTCCTCGTCGATCGAGGCGGTGCACAACACGACGGTGCGACCAAAGCTCACCAGCACCGAACCAGCTGCTTGAGCGGTGAAATCACGTTCGAAGGTGATGGGGCGCAGCTCGTCAGGCTGGCGTCCGTCAGCTCTCACAACGTTCCTCCGTCGGTTGCGTCGTACGGATCCGGCACGTTAGTCGGCCGAAGCAACCAAACACTGCGGTCGACCGAGCTGCCGACCGCACGGTGAGTAGGTCCTCGACAGCACACAAACCTCCCCTGCAACCAATTTTCTGCCGCCACCCTCCCCAGACGGTTCTGGACCAAGC
Organism: Acidimicrobiales bacterium; assembly: GCA_026419545.1. Lineage (GTDB taxonomy): Bacteria > Actinomycetota > Acidimicrobiia > Acidimicrobiales > Acidimicrobilacustridaceae > JANZZE01. The sequence continues at coordinate 3,824 of JANZZE010000065.1, read as the reverse complement.
GCACCAAGGAACAGGGTTAGACAACGAACACCGCGTGCTCAGCGGCGACGCTGACCTCACGGCCGAACGCCGCGGACCCCTCGGCACGAGAACGTGCCGGATCGGTTCGCGGTTCGAGGTGGGTCAACACCAGTCGGTCAACACCTGCGTCACGAGCCATGGACCCGGCTTGGCGAGCACTCAAGTGCAGGATGCCCTCCCCTTCGCGCTCAGCCAGGAACGTCGCTTCGCAGAGCGCAAGGTCGATTGGAACTCCGAACTCCGCGAACGACCAACCCGGACCGGTGTCGGCCGAATAAGCCAGCCGAACACCGTCGGCCGTCATCAGGACAGCAAACGTTTCGACGTAGTGGTCGGTCGCCGAGAAGTCGAGAGTGAGGTCACCGATTGAAATGTGGGATGTGTCGTCAAGATCCTGCCAGGCAAAGGTCGGCTTGAGGTGGCCAAGAAGGTGCTCGGCCCGCTGACGAGTGCCCGCCGTCCCATAGACCGGCACTGCTTCCCGACCCTGCGCATACCGATAGGCCACATCAAGTCCAGCGAGATCCACCCAGTGATCGGGGTGCGCATGGGACAACACGATGGCGTCAAGGTCTGCGAGATCTATGTGGCGCTGAAGGTTGGCCAGCGTTCCCGATCCGAGATCGACCACGATTGTGGCGTGCGGCGACTGGACCAGGTAGCCACTACACGCAGCGCCAGGACCCGGAAAGCTGCCCGAACAGCCGAGCACCGTGAGCTTCACGGCCATACCAAGGACTCCGCATGATCGAGTTCGGGTCCGAGAAGGCGACGGCCGAGTTCACGAAACCAGCTCACGTCTCCCGAGGAATACCAACGATGGACCGCTCCCTCCCCTCGACCGCGTGCCGGTTCGGTCCGTGCAAGTTCGCTGCCAGTCAACAACCGGCGCACACTGAACGCCGTCTCATCTGCAGAAGAAACAAGCACGACATCGGGCCCCATGACGTCGCTTATCGTGCGGGCAAGGAACGGGTAGTGCGTGCAGCCGAGCAGCAATGTGTCGATGTCGGCATCGATCAACGGCGCCAGGAGCCGTTCAGCGAGCACGTGGACCTGGTCACTATCCGTCTCGCCTCGCTCGACAAATTCGACGAACCCTGGACAGGCAGCGCAGGTGAGCTTCACTCCCGGGTCAGCGGCTGCGACCGCTGCCTGGTAGGCACCCGACGCGATGGTGCCGACCGTGCCGATCACCCCGACGTGACCGTTTCTCGTCGCACTCACCAATGACCGGACGCCTGGTTCGATCACCCCAATGATCGGCACGTCGAACTCGTGTTGCAGGTCGTCGAGCGCAGCCGCTGAGGCCGTGTTGCAGGCAACGATCACCAGCTTCACGTCGTGGTTGTCGATCAGATGACGGGTGATCTGGCGTGCAAACTCCCTGACCTCGCTGAGTGGGCGAGGACCATACGGATAACGGCCCGTGTCACCGATGTAGACGAGATGCTCGGCTGGAAGAAGATCGATCAACGCGCGAGCAACGGTGAGGCCGCCGAACCCGGAATCGAACATTCCGATCGGTCGGGAATCCACACCGGCGCAGCGTAGCGGCACACCACAAGCAACCGAGATATTACGGAGCGCACCAGCGGCTACTACCGCACGATCCGCACGTGAATGCGCGCACCCGGCGACGAGCGACTTTCGATGCCGGTCACCGGCACTGCTCGACGACCGTGTCGACGATCAGCTTGGCGTACTGAGCGTTCCCTTCGGCCGAAAGATGTACGCCGTCTAGGAGAAACCAGTCATCGTGTCCTCGAGCATAGACCGACCAATCAGCGAATTTGGCGTAGTAACGCACCCAATTGTTGAACCACGCTCCCCAGGTGTCGAGATTCCAGCGGGTGGTGTTGGTGTTCACACCAACCCAGATCACACAGGGGACAGCCTGCGCCTCGGCGAGTGCAGTGAACGCGCTGGCCTGCGTGACGCGCCACGCCGCTGAAACGTCCTGACCGGAATCGACGATCAGTCGAGCATCATTGGAACCCAGAGCGATGACGAGCGCATCGAGGTCGCCGCTGGCAACGAGCTCCCGGACCCTGGTCACTCGGGTAGCGATGGGTTGTCCAGCTGCCCCGTCAATGGTGACCGGATCCCAGCCCGCGAGCTGGAACCGCAGCAACAGATCGGTCGTCGCGGTGAGAGTCAGCGAGTCCCCGACGACCGCCACGCGGGGCTTGCCGCTTGCTTCCACGTTCCTCGGCTGGGGAACCGTTGTGATACCGAGCACCGACGTGAACACCGACGTGGCCGAGGTGTCGCCCGGGGCCGTCGATACGGATTGACCGTCCGAGGCAGCAACATCAGACCAGACTTGGTGCGCATCTTCGGTCGCACCCGAGGACGCGCACCCGAGCGCGGCGGCACAGAGTGCGAGCAGCAGACCAGCGGCGGCGATGTGAGATGAGCGTTTCAACACGGCGGCGTGAACGACTATGTGAGGGTGTAGGGCGAGTACCTACTAGGTCTCGGCCTGGTAGGTCCAGGACCCGAGGTTAGACCGGGTGGACCAAAGCGATCAGAAGTAGATGAGCTTCTCGGCCTTCTTCACAACCTCGTCGAGGTCGTCGGTCCACGCTCCGGTCGACAAGTACTTCCATCCGCCGTCGGCAGAGATGAAGACGATGGTGCCCTCGTCGATCTGTTCGGCCACCTTGACGGCGCCGGCCATGGCCGCCCCAGTTGAAATACCGCAAAAGAAGCCCGCTTCGGAGGCCAGGCGCCGTGTCCATTCGATCGACTCCCGTGGGCGCACGATCCGTTTGCCATCGAGTAGTGAAGGACCACCCCATTTCTCGTAAACGGGCGGGATGTAGCCCTCTTCGAGGTTGCGTAATCCCTCGACCAACTCCCCGACCGGTGGTTCGACTGCGAGCACCCGGATCGCGGGATTCTGCTCCTTGAGGTAGGTCCCGACTCCCATCAGCGTGCCACTGGTACCGAGGCCGGCTACGAAGTGGGTCACCTCGGGGCAGTCGCGCCAAATTTCCGGCCCTGTTCCCTCGTAATGGGCACGCGGGTTCGCTTCGTTGGCGTACTGGTAGAGGAACGCCCATTCAGGGTGCTGTTCGGCCAACTGCTGTGCGTGGCGGACGGCGCCATTTGAGCCTTCATTGCCGGGCGTGAGGATGATCTCCGCACCAAAGACCTCGAGTAATTGCCGACGCTCAATCGAGACGTTCTCGGGCATGACAATCTTGATCGGGTAGCCCTTGATGCGAGCGATCATCGCCAGCGCGATGCCGGTGTTACCCGATGAAGGTTCGATGATCGTCTTGCCTGGAGTGAGAGTGCCGTCCTGTTCTGCCTCCTCGATCATCTTCTTGGCGATCCGGTCTTTTACGGAACCCGCCGGGTTGAAGCCCTCGGCCTTCACCACGAGGCGGACACGTGGATTTGGGCTGAGTGCGGACACGTCGAGCATCGGGGTGTTCCCGATGAGATCGAGTATCGAGGTGTGGATGGCCATGTCACGCGCCTCCCAGGCGCCAGGGCTCGGCCGGCCCAAAAGGTGACCTAATCAGTAAACAATTTATCCGGCATTAGCGGGAACCGGGCAACGGAGCCCAACCTTTGCTGGGCAACACGAACGGCACCTACTCAACCCACAAACGCTGAGTCCCTGATTGACAGCATCCACCCACACACCGGCTCCGGCTCAGCACTCAACCTTCGAGCACGACGGGTTCCTCAGCGATCGCACCACCGACGATCCGATACGACCGCAACACCGGGGCGTCGTATTTGAGCGACACGATGACGTAATGCCAATCAGGGCCCGGGGCTGTCTC
>JANZZE010000064.1 GCA_026419545.1 Acidimicrobiales bacterium | reverse complement strand
GTTACAAGCGACTCGTGCCCGGCTTCGAGGCGCCGGTCAACCTCGCTTATTCCAGCCGCAATCGCTCCGCCGCCATACGCATCCCGGCCTACAGCGACAGTCCGAAGGCGAAGCGGCTCGAGTTCCGATGCCCGGATCCGTCGTGTAATCCCTACCTGGCGTTCTCGGCGATGCTCATGGCTGGGCTCGACGGCATCCAGAATCGCATCGAGCCGCCTACGCCGGTCGACAAGGACCTCTATGACCTTCCGCCGGAGGAACTCAAGAAGGTTCCGCAGGTTCCGGGCTCACTCGATGCGGTGCTCGACGCTCTCGAACAGGACAACGACTTCCTCAAGGCAGGCGGAGTGTTCACGGACGATCTCATCGAAACCTGGATCACCTACAAGCGAGAGAACGAAGTGGATGCATTGCGTCTCCGTCCGCATCCATGGGAGTTCCACCTGTACTACGACATCTAATTGGCAGTTTGCCCAGTGGTGAAAAACGGGGGCCGAGTTGGCCCCCGTTTTTCTTGCAACCCCGCACGATGGTGCAATCGAAACCATGGTTGCGAGGAGCCATGCGCCGATTGCACCGGTCAGAATGTCGGGGCGCTAATCGCAGTCGGTAGTCCGACCACCGGGTTTTCCGCTTCATCAATAGTCGCGGGCAGATCAGAGCCAGCCGACTCGTCTGAAATGTCGATAGGCGAAGAAACAGAGTAGGGAAATGACTGCAAGGACCGTGGGGTAAGCCCACGGTTCATCGAGCTCGGGCATGTACTCGAAGTTCATACCGTAGATCCCGCCGATCATGGTAGGGATGGCGGCAATCGCCACCCAGGCCGAGATGGCCCGCATATCTTCGTTCTGGCGCACTGAGATGTTCGCGAGATTGGCAGCTAGCGCGTCACTCAATAAGGTGCTGTCAGATTGGAGCCTCGCCACGACGCGAAGCAAATGATCATGCGCATCTCGAAAGTACTCGGTCATCCGGTCGTCGACGAGATCACCTACCTGCGCTGAAAGAGCAGCGAATGCGTCGCTGAGCGGCTCGGTGTTGCGCAGGAAATCCAAGACGTTGCGCTTGAGGTCGAAGATTTGTTCAGCCGGGTTGGTGCGCTCGGGAGTGAACACTTCAGCAACCGCTTCTTGGAGATCGGCGTCCAGCGCATCAACCACGGGTAGGTAATCGTCGATGACGTGATCCATGACCGCGTGGAGTACTGCGCTTGGTCCGATTGCTAGTAGATCGGGACGCTGTTCGAGCCGACTGCGTACTCCACCGAGGGCACTGGATTGGCCATGACGGACGGTCACTACGTAGTCGTAACCGACGAAGAGTTGGAGCTCTGCGAACTCAAGGCGATTGGTGCCAGAGAGATAGCGCACCGTTTTGAGGACGACGAACAGCGAGGAGCCGTAAGTTTCGACTTTGGGACGTTGGTGGGCGTGGAGCGCGTCTTCCACCGCAAGTTCGTGAAGCTCAAATTCCTGCCGAACCGAATCGAGTTCCTCGTCCGAGGGTTCATGGAGTCCGATCCAGACGAACGCGTCGGGTCCGCGTGCGGCCTCGAGCGCATCGGCTAGGTCAAGGAGACCTGGCTCGCGTTTGCCGTGACGATACAAAGCGAGATCTACGATCACGACACCATCCTCGCTCCATCCTCTGCCGCGTTGTGGGAATTCAGACCGCGGTGAAGGCTGGCCGAGCAGGCTGGCACCTCACCTACGATCTCCCAGACCGTTTTGGTGCGTCCGGTGTCTGATGGATCCTTCGAGTACGAACTGTGCGACCTTCACCCAGGCAAGCCGTCGGCCATGCGCTGGCGTTTCCGCGCAGGGCATGGGCCGTGTTGGGCCCGAGCGCTTCGAGCGCCGGCCAGAGCCTTGTCGCGCTCGCTGTCAACTCGACCACCAGCCTTGTCGCGGGAGCAGTGCTTGGCTCGATGACCGACGCGTTCGAACGGTACCCTGGCCTGTTGGCGATGATTCCCGCAGCCATCGGGCTCAGGGGAAATGTGTTCTCATCGCTTGGTAGTCGCGTCTCCACCGCGATTCACACCGGGGAGTTCCGCCCTTCTTGGCGCCCAGGCAGCGTTTTGGGTGACAATGCTGCTGCGGCGCTGGCCCAGACGCTGTTGCTCGGTGTCGTGATCGCTCTGACCGCGGCCGTCGTGTCGTTGGCATTCGGGTTGACCGACGAGGTGCGTCTACTGGACCTGGTCACCGTCTCAGTGGTCGGTGGGCTTGGCGCTTCGATGGTGGTGCTGGCGGCAACTGTCATCCTGGTTGCTGCCGCTGTCCGCTACGAGTGGGATCTTGACAAGATTGTCGCTCCGGTTGTATCGACCCTCGGTGACGTCGTAACCGTGCCAGCGCTGTGGCTTGCCACGTTTGTTCTCGGTCACGGCGTCGCAGGTGAGACGGTTCAGGCCGGAATAGCGCTGGTCGCAGTCATCTTGGGCGTCCGTGGGTTGCTGAGCTCTCGACGCAGGGTACGTCGGGTCATGCAGGAATCATTGCCTGTCCTCCTCATTGCTGCGGTCCTGTCGACCCTCGCCGGCGTCATGCTCGAGCACCAGCTCGTGAGCTTCACAACTTCCCCGGATCTATTGGTGCTGCAACCCGCGTTCGTGTCGAGCGGGGGCGCACTCGGAGGACTGCTCGCAGCCAGCCTCGCTACCGGTCTGCACCTTGGCACCGTCAGACCCGCTCGATTGCCGACACGAGCGGTTCGGAGGGACATGGCCGTTGTCGTGATCCTCGCCGTCGTCGTCTACACGTTCAATGGTGCTGGTGCGAATCTTGTCGCCGACTTGCTCGGTCATGCCACTGCAGCAGCTGGGAACACGGTTGCAGCTTCCCTGCTCGGTGGAGCTGTAGCAGTCGTCTTCGTACTCGCCGTCGCGTACTACGGGACGCTTGGCGCCTACCGCCTACGAGTCGACCCCGATACCTACGGCATACCAATCGTGACATCGTCAGTTGATTTCGTCGGTACGTTTGCATTGATTGCTGCGGTAGCGGTGCTCACGTGACCTGGCGAGTCCGGACCGAGCGCGGCACGGGTTCGAGAGCTTGACCGTGGCGATCTTGAGCGAAATGCCGACACGCTCCAGTGGTGGACCCGAGCCGGCGAACTGGTCCGACCTATGCCCAACCGTTCAGGCCTCTGGGCTGCGGCCTCGCCGCCGTTACGGATCCTATAGCGAGTTCACGAGACGTTCACCCGACGTTCAGCGTTACGTTCCTCGTTGAACTCGGCAGGTTCAACTTCTGCTCGTAGGTTGCGTATGCGATGAAGGTCCCAACGACTGGAGAGTGTTTGTTGAAGAAAATCCGATACCTACTCGCTGCCTTGGTGTTCGCCTCGACTGCGGGCCTTGTTGCCTGCTCGAAGAGCGACAATAATGCGAACGTTGCATCAGGTGGCACCGCAAATTCGGCTTCGCCAGGGGCGAAACTTACAGGTTCGATCAGAGTCGACGGATCGTCAACAGTGACTCCCCTTATCGCTCTAGCTGCGGAAGACTTTCAAGCAAAGAATTCCGGAGTTACAGTGACGGTAGGCACGTCAGGAACTGGTGGCGGATTCGAAAAATTCTGCAACGGCGAGATTGATATAGCAATGGCCTCTCGTCCGATCAAAGAAAAAGAAGTCGACGCTTGCAAATCGAAGAACATTGAACCGCTTGAATTGATCGTTGCCAATGATGGCCTGTCGGTCGTGATCAATCCACAAAATGACTGGGTGAAATGCCTGACAGTTAAACAACTGAAAGCCATTTGGGAACCTGGGAGTACAGTAAATAACTGGAATCAGGTCGATCCTTCGTTCCCGGATCAGCCGCTGAAGTTGTTCGGTCCTGGCTCTGATTCCGGCACTTTCGACTACTTTACGAAAGAGATCAACGGTGAGGAGGGAGCGACGCGCACGGACTACAACCCGACCGAAGACGACAACGTAACGGTTTCCGGTGTTGCTGGCGACAAGGGTGCGCTCGGATACTTCGGCCTCTCTTATCTCCTGGAGAACCAAGGCAAGGTGAAGGGTATCGCGATCGATAGTGGAAATGGTTGTATCGCGCCTTCCACTGAGACCGTGCAATCCGGTCAATACAAGCCACTGGGCCGACCCTTGTTTATTTACCTGAAGCCGGAGTCGGCCCACCGACCTGAAGTCAAGGCCTTTGCTGAGTTCTATTTTGATAATCAAGATGCAATCACAAAGGAAGCTCGTTTCGTTCCATTGACCAAAGAACAGCTTGCGAAAGCCGACGAGGAACTCGCAAAGATCAAATCTCAATGACGTCGGTTGTTGTGTCCGAATCAATTCCTGATAAACGAACGGGGTCTTTGGAGCCTTCGGCGCATTTGCGCCGAAGGCTCCGCATTGAGCGTGTTGTGCGGGCTGCGCTGGGCTGGGTGGCGCTGTTCTCGATTGTGGTGACCGTTGCCATTGCGTTAGCGCTGTTCCGTCCAGCGATAGAGTTTTTCGCTGAGATTCCAGTTCTTGAATTCATCACCGGAACGACATGGGCACCATTATTTAATCCCCCAAAGTTCGGTGTCTGGCCTCTCGTCGTCGGCACGTTCCTGATCGTGATCATTGCGGTGGTGGTGGCGGTCCCGTGTGGGCTTGGCGTTGCGTTCTATCTGCATGAGTATGCTCAACCCCGCTTCCGCAGGGTGGTGAAGCCGACATTGGAGATCTTGGCTGGCATCCCCACTGTCGTGTTCGGATTTTTCGCCCTGTTTTTCGTGAACCCCCAAATCGTGAAACGGTTTTGGCCATTTGGCGAGGTCGGCACCTTTTCCGCTCTTGGTGCGGGGCTCATGGTGGGGATCATGATCCTGCCGACGATGGCGTCGCTCACCGAGGATGCGCTAGCAGCAGTTCCTCGCGCCCTGCGCGACGGTTCCCTGGCACTTGGGGCAACCCGCCGGGAAACCTGCACCAAGGTACTGCTGCCTGCCGCAACCTCAGGCGTTGTGGCTGCAACTGTGCTCGCCCTTTCACGGGCAATCGGGGAAACGACGATCGTCTTGCTTGCCGCAGGTTCTAACCCACAGTTCACCTTCAACCCAGGCCAAGGCGTCCAGACGCTGGCATCATTCATCGGGTTTGCAGGCATTGGTGATCAGCCGACAGGGTCGACCGGTTATAAGACGATCTTTGCAGTCGGGATGTTGTTGTTCGGCATCACATTCGCCCTGAATGTGGTGGCGGTTCGAGTTGTCCGGCGCTTCCGTGAGGTCTACGAGTGACAGAAGGGCCGTTGTCAGATCGCCTTGAACCGCAAGTGGCGTCGCTCACGGGCACGACGTCTAGGCGTCGGCGTTTCCTCGATGGCTTGTTCCGTTTCGCGACCATCGCCAGTGTTGGGGTTGCGCTGCTCACCTTGGGAGCGCTGCTCGTCGATATCTTCCTGCAGGGGCGGCCACGACTGAACCCGGACCTCCTGAGCAACATGCCCTCGAGCCGACCGGAGCGCGCAGGTATCCAATCCGCAATATTCGGCACGCTCTGGTGCGTTGGTCTTACTGCGGTTGTGTCGCTCCCGATTGGGGTTGCAACCGCCATCTACCTCGAGCAGTTCGCGCGACGGGACCGGTGGTATGTGCGTCTGGTGGAGCTGAACATCCAGAACCTTGCAGGCGTGCCGTCGGTCGTGTTCGGTATCCTCGGTTTGGCGTTCATCGCCCGTGGGCCGCTTTCGTGGGGCTTCACCGTCGGAACAGGTGCGATGGTGTTGACCATTCTCGTTCTCCCAACCGTTGTCATCGCTTCGCGGGAGGCGATTCGTGCCGTTCCCTCTTCATTCGTCGATGGTGCACTTGCGCTGGGCGCGACTCGGTGGCAAGCGGTGTGGCGCCAAGTTCTCCCAGCTGCAATTCCTGGGATCGCAACCGGGAGCATCCTTTCAGTCTCGAGAGCCATGGGTGAGTCGGCACCTCTTCTGCTGCTCGGCGCCCTCACCTTTGTGACGTTCAATCCCACTGGTCTTGACAGCGGTTATACCGTGCTACCGCTCTTGATATTCAAGTACGCCTCAGATGCCAAGCAAGAGCTTCATGTAGTCGCGGCCGCAGCAATCATCGTGTTGCTCGTTTTGTTGTTGACTTTGAATACGACCGCCATCATGCTCCGCAATCACTTCGAGAAACGACGCCACTGATGACCAGACCGCTTACCGTTGATCGAGAGGTAACGATGACCTCGACTTCCTCTCCAATCCACCTCGATCTTGAGGCAACTCGCCATGCTGCCGAGGTGGGTTCTACCGTCGAGCCGGTACTTGTTGCCAAGGACGTATCCGTCTATTACGGTGATTTCCGGGCCGTCCGCGACGTGACCATGAGTATCAATCGAGGCGAGATCACTGCCCTGATCGGGCCGTCTGGTTGCGGCAAGTCGACACTTCTGCGTTGCTTCAATCGGATGAATGATCTCATTGAGTCGGCCCGGGTCGAAGGCACGATTACGTATCATGGCATTGATATCTATGGCCCCGGCACACACCCAGGCGAGGTTCGTCGCCGGATCGGCATGGTTTTTCAGAAGCCGAATCCGTTCCCAAAGAGCATCTATGACAACGTCGCATTCGGGCCCAGAGTCAATGGACTCAGGAATCGGTCAGAACTGGATGAAATCGTCGAATCAAGCCTCAGGCGCGCGGCGCTCTGGGATGAGGTCAAGGATCGTCTGAAGTCTTCGGCGCTCGGTCTATCCGGGGGGCAACAGCAACGACTCTGCATCGCACGAGCGATCGCCGTCGACCCAGAGGTGCTGCTGATGGACGAGCCGTGCTCCGCCCTCGATCCAATTGCTACAGGTCGCATCGAGGATCTGATGAACGAAATCAAATCTGATTACACAATCGTCATCGTGACGCACAACATGCAGCAGGCAGCCAGGGTCAGTGACCGCACGGCCTTCTTCACGACTGAGATCTCCGATAGTTCGGACCGCCGGACCGGTGTACTCGTTGAGTACGACCTCACCGAGGTGATCTTCTCGAATCCGTCTGACGAGCGCACCGAGAGCTACGTGACCGGACGGTTCGGCTGAGGGCCCGAGAATTCTTTTGGCGACCGGTTCAGCCCCTCGATCAGAGTAATTCCGGGACTGCACCGCACAGGTGACGCGGTTTGAGGCAAGAGCCGAACGCGGTTTGGCGCTGGTCCACCGACCAGGTTCGTGGTGCTGCTGTCTGTCGAGTGAGCCTTGTGCGCGACAATGGCGGCTCCGCTGCTGATCCGACCCTCATGGAGCTTCTGATGGTTAGAGATGTCAAGCTGGGCGGTTCGATCCGCCGACAAGTCGTCGCTGCGGTGTTCGGCGCTAGCGTCGCTACGCTCGTCGCCGCCTCTCCGGCCAGCGCCCACACTGGGCTCCCGGCGCGCGGGGTAGTCGATGGTCTCGCTCACCCGCTCCTTGGGCTAGATCACCTCTTGGCGATGGTCGCAGTCGGCGTTCTTGCGGCAACGGCTCGCAACCGGCGTATCGCCTGGTTGACGCCGATTGGATTCATCGCGGGGATGATGATCGGTGGCTTGCTCGGTTTCGCCGGTGTCGACGTCCCGTTCGTCGAGGTCGCGATTGCATCATCTGTCGTGGTTCTCGGCACCCTCATCATCGGCCGGACGGAGAACTCAGGCTTGTGGCTGCCGCTGGTGGCGATGGCGTTCGGGTCGATGCACGGGTATGCCCACGGGGCCGAGCTACCCGAGGGCGCAGCTCCGTCCGCCTACATGGCGGGGTTCGTCGCTTCGACCGCCGCACTGCACCTGTCCGGCACGGCGCTCGGCGTTGCTTTGCGCCGAGCCCCTGCTGTCAGGATCGCGGCCGGTGCGCTCATCGCGAGTGTGGGCGTGCTAGTGCTTGCTGGTTCATGATCTTTGAATGTCACATGGCAGGCTAACAATGTCCTAACGCTTGTCTTAACATCCTCCTAACACCTGCAGGCGATCATTGGTGGAGCCGAGCTGCTGGCGCCTCGGAAGAGCGGCTGCCCAGGGCTCGTCAATCTGTGAGCGCGGGAATCAAGATCGAGGAGCAGGGATCATGAAGAAGTGGCTGATTGCTGGGAGCGCAGCGGCAGCAATCGGGGTGGGATCCTTGGGCGTTGCAGCAGTCAACCCGCTCGGCGTTGCCGGGGCTGGGACACTCGCTATTGGCCAAGACCCCTCAACGCAGGGAACTGAATCTACTGCTCCACCCACAACGGAGCAGGACAGCAACCCGGACAAGGGTGCCCACGTGGAGCACCCCCGCAGAGGCCCACACCTGCTCGATCAGACGTTGGATGAATTGGTGGCCAATGGAGTGATCACCCAAAACCAGGCCGATGCAGTCAAGGCGAAGCTGGCGGAGAAGTTCGCCCAGCATCGCGCCGATAGCCATCGTGGCGGCCCGGAAGCCCCTAGAGGTCCGATGGGGCACGGATTCAGGCCGCACTTCCTCGCCGGATCGATGGAGACAGCCGCTGCCACAATTGGCATTACCCCTGGAGAGCTGATCGAGGCGATCAAGGGTGGAAAGACGATCGGGCAGGTCGCGCAGGACCATGGGGTCGATCCCCAGGCCGTCGTTGATGCGGTGCTCGCGAAGGCGAATGCCAAGATCGACGAGAAGGCGGCAGCCGGATCCATTCCGTCCGAGCGGGTGGATGAGGCAAAGCAGAAAGCCGCTGAACTGGCAACCAAGTTCGTGAACGAGCCACTGCCGACGCCAGGTGTTGGTGGTTTCGGCGGACGCGGTCACGGGCCAAACTGACACCTTCCGCGGTAGAAGGGGGTCGACAGTCACGTGCCTGAAGCCACCGCCGATGTTTTATGAGATGAGTCGGCAAGGTTGGCCAAGGGTTCCCTGGGCGTCGGCTCTGACACGGTGGTATCGGTCAAGTCACAACTCCAAAAACTTTGGGGTGCCATTGGCACCTGGTTACTCACTCCCGCCCGTAAAACAGGCGTTCGACCACCTTGCGAGCCCGCCTGGTGACCCGGCGGTACTGCTCTCGCAGCTCTCCCGGTCGCATGCCGAGTGACCGCGATAGCCACAGCTGCTGTTCGGGCGCGGTCGGCAGCGAGTCAGCTGGGCCGCTGTTGACGAGATACCAGCGGTTCCTCGTCTGCTCGCAGAATCGGTACGAATCCCTGAGTGTCGCAGCGTCCTGTTCTGTGAGGTGACCGTCGGATTCGAGTTTGGCCAACGCCTGCATCGTTCCTTGCGAGCGGATGCCGTAGGTCAATTGAAGGAGTTGGGCGGTGAACTCAACGTCTGATAGCGATCCCCGACCAAGTTTTAAATGGAACTGTGGGTCCTCGCTTGCAGGAATGCGCTCTCTTTCGACCCTCGCTTTGATTCGTCTGATCTCGCGAATGTCTTCGCCGGTCAAGCCATCATCCCAGACGTAGGGTTCAAGCTGCGCGAGCAGCTCGTTGCCAAGTTGGAGATCTCCGGCCACCGGTCGGGCGCGCGTCATGGCCATCCGCTCCCAGGGCTGGGCATAGGTGCGCCAGTACTTGAGGAAACCATCGCGGCTCCTAGCGAGCGCGCCTTGCCGCCCTTCCGGCCGCAGGTCGGCATCTACTTCGTAGATGCGACCAGCGGGAGTCGTACCTGAGATGAAGCGGGTGAGGCCGATGGCGAGTCGATGGGCTTCATCGGCGTGCGCCGAGCCCGAGCCGTCGTAGACGTAGATGACATCCAGGTCGCTTGCGTAGGAGAGCTCACCTCCGCCGAAGCGGCCCATCGCGATGACCGAGAACGGGATCTTTGGTTCGAGGGTCCCGAGGGCAGCCTCCAGGCAGGCCTCGGCCAATGAAGTGAGGTCACATCCCACTGTGTCGACGTCCGAGAAACCGAAGATGTCGCGTGCTGCGATCCCGAGAAGGTGGCGGTTCTTCCAGCGGCGGAGACCGTCTTGTTGGCTGTCGCGGTCGGAGCGCCAAGCAAGTGCGGTCTTGGCGCTTTCCACTAGCTCAGCCTTTGGCCTCGTGCGAAGCCGCTCCTCATAGGGCAGCCGCGAAACCAGATCCGGGTTGTGGTGCAAGATCTCGCCGAGCATCCGGCTGGTCCCGAGCAAGATGCACAGATGGCGCGCAACCTCGGGCGAGTCCCGGAAGGCCTCCACGAGCTGTGTCGTGCGTTGCGGGCCCGACAGCATGGTGCGCAACAACAGCAGGCCAAGGTCGGGATCGGGAGACGCCGAGAGCCAATCCAGCATCAGCGGCAGCATTTGCTGCATGAGACGGCTGGTGCGGTTTAAGCCACGAGTGAGTTCTCGGACGGCGGCCTGCGTCCGTTTGGTGTCGGTGAATCCGAAGGCGTGCAGCCGCGTGACGGCGGCCTCTGGGCTCAAGGTCCCGCCCCGTTCCGCAAACGCTTCGAGCAGTGGGCGGAAGTAGACACGCTCGTGTATCCGGCGCACTGCCAACTGATGTTGGCGTAGCTCCTGCTCGAACTGCTCGGTGGCACTGGCGCGTGCCGTGTCCCGGTAGCCAAGTACCCGACTGAGCCAGTCTCTATCCTGCGCGGAGGCTGGGACGGTGTGCACCTGTTGCTCATCAAGTAATTGGATGCGGTGCTCGATGGTGCGTAGGAACCGATAGGCGGCGATAAGTGTATGGGCATCTGCGGGGTCGACGTAGCCAGCATCGGCCAGCTCTTTCAGCGTTGCCAGGGTGTTCGGCGACCGCAGCCCGGCATCGGCTTGCCCGTGAACGAGCTGGAGGATCTGTGCCGTGAATTCGATGTCCCGGATTCCGCCTGGGCCGCGCTTGAGTTCACGCTCTGCGAGTCCTGATCGGATCACCTCGGCCTCAGCTCGTTGCTTCAGGTCGCGGATCGAACGCAGATCATCGGCGGAGAACGGGCGGCTCCAGAGCCACCGCTGTGCGGTGTGGAGGAACCGTTCGCCGAGTTGTCGATCGCCAGCGACCGGACGGGCCTTGAGCAGCGCTTGGAACTCCCAAGGCTGCGCCCACCGGTCCCAATACGCTTCATAGCTGTCGAGCGAGCGCACGAGTGGGCCATCACGCCCTTCGGGTCGGAGATTCGTATCGATTCGAAAGGATCGTCTCGCAACGCCGATGACCTCGCGTGCTTGCTTCACCAGCTCTTCGGCGATGCCGTCGCCGACGAACACGATGTCGACGTCACTGGCGTAGTTGAGCTCAGACCCGCCGAACTTTCCCATGCCGATGACCGCGAGTTGCTGTGAGAGAGCGATGCGGCAAGCGGCGTCGAGGACGTAGGCGGCAAGGGACGAGAGGGCAGAGACGGTCTGTTCGAACTGGTCGACACCAGTGAGGTCTCGGGCGGCAATCCGCAGGAACTCTCGCTCCTTCCAACGCGCGAGTTCATCGGCGGTGAAGTCGGCGACTGCTTCGCGCTGCTCGAGGTCGAACAGGACATCGACGGCGTCCGGCTTGTTGATGAGCAGGCGGGTCAACGAGCGGCTTGCAGCTGTCACCGCTATCAGGCGGTCGCGCAGAGCTCGATCATCCACCAGCCGGTCACGGAGGTCAGGACGTGCTTCGATGAGACGCTCGAGCGCCGAGCGGACGCGCGCCGGCGATGCTGATCGCTCGATGCTGGCGGCGACTTCGGGGTCAGCCAGGACCGCTTCGCTCACGGGACAAGCGTATGGGACGGCGCTGGCATTCTTCTCATGGTGAGTTGAAGAGAGGGGTCATACGCTGACCGGTATGGCACTTGTCCGCGTGGGTCTCGCTCAGCTCAACCCGGTTGTCGGTGATCTTGACGGCAACGTCTCGCGTGTATTGGATCTGCTCGGCGAGGCCGAGCGGTCTGGATGCGACGTCGTAGCTTTCCCCGAACTCGTGGTTACCGGGTACCCCCCTGAAGATCTGCTCCTGAAGCCGGCGTTCGTCCGGGACAACCAAGAGGCGCTAGCGGAGATTGCGGCAGCAAGCCGGTTGTGTGCGGCGGTGATCGGATTTGTCGATGGCTCTGGCTCAGCGCTCTACAACGCGGTGGCCGTCTGCGCTGAAGGCAAGGTGCACGGCGTCTACCACAAGCGTCGGTTGCCCAACTATGCCGTATTCGACGAGCAGCGGTACTTCGAGCCAGGAATCGAGCCGCTGTCATTGTTCGACATTCGCGGCACGCTCGTGGGCACCACCATCTGCGAGGACGCATGGTGGCCGGGGGGACCGATCCACGAGTTGGCCGAAGGCGGTGCCGAGCTCATCATCAACGTCAATGCCTCGCCGTATCACCGGGGCAAGGTTGCACAACGGGAACAGATGCTGGCGGAACGAGCTGCCGAGTCGGGTTGTCCGATCGCCTACGTCAACATGGTCGGCGGCCAGGACGAACTCGTCTTCGACGGTGCGTCGATCGTCGTGGACCCGTCGGGTCGGGTCGTTGCCCGGGGCCCGCAGTACCAGGAAAGCCTTGTCGTGGTCGACATCGACGTACCTGACGGTCGTCCCGTGGTGCAGACGCTTCCATCGATCTGGGTGAGCGACCGGGTCGAGAACGATGAAATATCGATACGTCCGCCAGCCGCTCCCATGGTGCCGCTTCTCGATGATGCCGCAGAGGTGTTCGGTGCCTTGGTGCTCGGCGTGCATGACTATGTCTTCAAGAACGGATTTTCTGACGTCGTGCTCGGCTTGTCGGGGGGTGTCGACTCTTCGCTTGTCGCCGCCATCGCAGTCGAGGCGCTAGGACCGTCTCGGGTGCACGGTGTGCTCATGCCTTCGCGTTTCTCATCCGAACATTCGGTAACCGATGCTCAACAGCTCGCAGCGAACCTCGGCATCGAGTATCGGATCATTCCCATCGAACCAGCGCATCAGGCATTCCTCGAGATGCTCGAGCCTTCGTTTGCCGGGATGGCGCCTGACACGACGGAGGAGAACATCCAAGCGCGGGTTCGGGGCACCATCTTGATGGCGCTTTCGAACAAGTTCGGCTGGCTGGTCTTGACCACCTCGAACAAGAGTGAGAGCGCGGTTGGCTACGCAACTCTCTATGGCGACAGCGCCGGCGGTTTCGCAGTGATCAAGGACGTGCCGAAGACACTCGTGTACGAGCTTTGCCGATACCTGAACGACTCCCGCGGCTGCGAGATCATTCCAGGGCATGTACTTACGAAGCCGCCGTCGGCTGAATTACGGCCAAACCAGCGTGATGACCAGAGTTTGCCGCCCTATGAGCTGCTTGACCCGATCCTTGAGCAATACGTCGAGCAGGACAAGACAGCCGGAGAGCTGATCGAGATGGGCTTCGATGCTGAACTCGTCCGGCGTATAACGCGACTGGTCGACATCAACGAGTACAAGCGTCGTCAGTTCCCACCGGGGGTTCGCATTACTACGAAGGCCTTCGGAAAGGACCGACGTTTGCCGATCACGAACCGGTATCGGGGCTGACTCATTGCCCGGAGTCGGGCCGGGTACGAGTGACGAGGCCTTAGCGGTAAGGTTGGTCTTTGCTGACAGGTGCGTCAGCGGTGATCGACCAGGGGGATAGATGGCTGATCCGAAAAAACCTCGCGCCGCATTCGCGCCATGGGATCGCCGCGAGTTGCCAGGCGTGTTCGACGTCGAGGAATCGGCTCGTCGGGTCGGAACCTACAAGTGGATCGAGATGCGGCTGTTCGAGGCCCTCGGTGGCTGGGTCGCGACGGTGCCCGAACTCGATGTGAAATTGCGTTTAGGTACGCACTGTTACCACCACGCGTGGCATGCCGAGTTGTGGCACAAGCGACTGCCGGAACTTCGGGAGATGAATCCTGACCGGCTGACCGGCCCCCCCAATGAGAATATGGTCGCGTTCGTCGCGGCCTTGACCGAACCGGAGGCCCCTGAGCTCACGATCGAGAAGCTAGTGGGCGTCTATCGCGTCCTCATACCTCACAAGATCGCCGCCTACACCTATCACCTCAACAACACCTCGACGATCACTGATGCGCCGACGATCAGGTCGCTGAAGTTCGTGCTCCAAGACGAATTCGACGATTGGCGTGATGGCGAGATGATGATCCAGTCGCTTCTCGAAAATGCCGAAGATGTCGAGAGAGCGGCGGCACATCAAGCTCGGCTCGAACAGCTACTGGTGGCTGCCGGCGGGATCGCGGGTCCAGGAACGATCGGTGACCCCTGGGCCAAGCCATTGGAGCCCGAGGCGGAGGTACCGGCATGAAGCACGCCCTTCCAGTTGAAGAACTTGCCCGCGACGAGCGGTTTGTGCGGGTTGAGTTGTTCACCCGGGCCATCGACCCTCGTACCGTGCCCGACGACCGTCAACGTGCCGGACCGAGAATCAAGATCACCCCCGATCGGCCTGATGCCCCGGATGCTGCCCGAGTGCTCATGCACGGAATCTTCATGGGTGAACTACAGGCGCTCGAGGGCGCCGGGCGGACCTGCTGGGACTTTGAGACTGGTTCCGGTCCCCAGGAGGCTCCTTTCGAACTCAAGCTCAACATGGCACGCCAATGTTGGGACGAGGCCCGACATTGCGAGATCAGTGTCAAGCTCGGCGAGTGGATGGGAACCGAGATCGGTGAGTTCGCCGAGGCGACGTTCTTGTACGAGGCGGCATGCAACCCGGATCCGGTGCTGCGCCTCACGGGGGTCAACCGGGCGCTTGAAGGGCTCGCGATCGACGTCTTCAACACGATGCGGGAGTTCGCCCGTGCCGCCGGGGACCCCGTCCTGGAGTTCTGCGAGGACTGGATGCTTGCCGACGAGGTCACCCACGTGAAGATGGGATCGGATTGGTTGCGCAAGCTCACCGAAGACGATCCCGAACGACGGCAACGAGCGCTCGAGTTCCAGCGAGTCGTGGACAAACTGTTCTCGCTCGGCGGATTTCGCGGCGAGGATGACGACAGCCCGATCCGGCTTGCTCGCCGGTTCCGCGAGCTTGCTGGCTTTGCCGATGAAGAAATCGACGAGATCGCCGGTCTCTCCCGCGAGGCTCGTGACGAGTTCCTCCAACATCGAGCCGCGCTTGCCGAGGATGCCAGAGAACGGACAGGGACGGACGGCTGACCATGCCAGTCCGGGTCACGCCCGAGACCTTTTCGATGGTCAACTACGACTCAGCGGTCATCGCGGCCACCGTCGAGAAGCTGATCGCAGACGTCGGTTTGCCGACCGACACGCCGGTCAGCTTGGAGGTCGACGAGCGGGTCCCATTGGGAAAAGCTGAGATCCGCTCAGTGGACCCGATAGAACTCTTCGTCGAGGGTGGTGCCATCGAGGACGCGAAGCGACCCAGGGAATTCTCATCAGAAGCTGCCCTCGACGTGGTCGGACGCCTGCTGATGGAGGTGCGCGACCGCCTCGACCCGGCGTTTGGGGCGCCACCCCTTGACGAGGAGATTACGGTCCCAGTACGGACCGCCTGGGAGATCTACGCGGTCGGGCGCCTGTCTCGTCGAGGCCACCGTGGCCAACGCCAGCGGAGGCTGTACGCCTTCCGCACCCGTCACGGCTTCACCGATGTTGCCGATGCAGCGTTTGAGTCGCTCTGGTCGGGCGACGGGCTCTGTTTCGCCGATGTCGTGCGGATCAGCGAGTCAACGCGACAAATGCTGCGCTGACGGCGGGCGAGCGACACCCGAGCAATTGTTCTCATCACTACGGTGGTTGCCAACTGTTGGGTTGCCATGCGTTCGACGCTGTGAGCAACGGCGAGCGGCGACAACGTGAGCTTTGTCTCATCACCGGAGGTCGTGTGCGCTGATCGGCTCGAGCAGATCGATCTCGGGCTTCCGCGTGAGGAGTCCTCGACAGGCCTCGGCCATCTCGACCATCTCTGCGCTGTCGAAGTGTGCCCGTTGTGCTTGGGCTGATTCCCATTTCTGGAGAATGATGAATCTGCTCGGTTGGGTTGCCGACGCGGCGAGATCGATGTTGCGACAGCCATTGTGACCCCGGCTAAGCACGACGTACTTCGCGAGGAT
>JANZZE010000063.1 GCA_026419545.1 Acidimicrobiales bacterium | reverse complement strand
AGATGTGTATAAGAGACAGCTCTGTCGCTCGGAACGGAAGCAGTGGTCGGATTCGTGCAGGACCTCAGCCTTGCCCGCCAGGACGAGGACCACAGCCCTGCGGCCTGACACGACCCCAAGAGGCTCGTAGGTGGCATTCAGCACCAGCGCCCTGGTCATCGCCAGGGCAGGGTAGCTCCCCTACGGGCGGTCGTGCCGGAATTTCAAGACGTTGTGAACGGAGCACTCTCTCGGCAGTTCGGTCCCCTGCAGCTGCTCGAACGGGCGCACGCGCCGGTCACAGCTGTCACCCCAACGGTCGTACTGCTGCCGAGCCTGTCGGGCCAGCCCCTGGGCACCGCAGGTCACCAACAGCCGGGAGGTAGGCCGAGCGCTGAGCACCCACAAATCCCGCTACCGAGTCACGACAGGCCACGCCCGGCACCACTTGAGATAGGTGATGAGGTCGGCCGGTTCAGGCTCGTGGTCGGGATCGCCGTACATGGTCTGCAACCGGAAGCGGAGGTATGCCCGATCGGGCAGCGGGAGGAACGGCGGCTGACGCCACCATCCTGGCCGTGCCAGGCGAACGAGCATCACCAGCGCAATCCACCACAGGCCGGGACGCACCAACACGGCACCTACAGCACGCAAGAACCAGGTGGCCGAACTCATCGCCGGACCTGCTGCGCGTGCCGGGATCGACAGCCGACCGGAAGCGGTTCCCAGGTCACTGAATTCATTGCCGGACCTGCTGGTCGAAGTCACCGTGCAGCGCACCCATCGTGGTCAGCGTAGAAGCTGCTCGCCGAGACCCGACCAGCCCACGGCCGCAGCGCCGACGAGCGGACCATCGGCGCCGAGACCAGCCGGGAGAATCTTTGTACAACGCTCGCATGCAAAGAACGTGCAGTCGTCAATCTCGCGTTGGGCTGCCTCGAAGAACCGTTGACCGAAACCAAGTGCAACTGAGCCGGCAACGACCGCCAGCCGCAGATCGAGCAGGTTCGCAACCGACGCGACAGCCCGACCGACCAGCATGCCGGCTCGCTCGATGACCTCACCGGTTGCCTCCGAGGCCGGGCGGCCGGTGATCCGGGCGATCGCGGTACCCGACACCTCAGCTTCGAGGCAACCAACCGCGCCACAGCCACAGCGATGACCATCAGGCTCGACGACGATGTGTCCGATGTGGCCGGCATTGCCATCTGTGCCGTCGAGGAGACGGCCATCGAGGACGATGCCTCCGCCGACCCCCGTGGACACCACCATTGCGAGGTAATTCATCATGCCCCGGGCAGCGCCCCGCCACCCCTCGCCGAGCGCGAGTGCCTTGGCATCGTTGTCGACGAACACCTCGAGACCGGTGAGTTCGGCCACGCGGGTCCGCAACGGGAACCCGCGCCACCCGGGGATGTTCACCGGTGACACCGAATCACCGTGGCGCGTCATGGGGCCCCCGCAGCCAACACCGCACACCACCGGGAGCGGGTGCCCATCCTGTTCGCCCTCCCGTCGGACTGTGGTCACGACGGCCGCAAGTGTCGCGAACAACGTGTCCTGATCGGCACCGGCCGGAGTCGGTCGCTGGTTACGCGCAACGACCTCCCCGCGGCGAGTGACAAGACCTGCGGCCATCTTCGTCCCGCCGATGTCGATGGCCAGCGCAACCCGTTCGTCATCGATCACATGCACATCCTCTCGCAGCGGCACGCTAACGCTTCGTCATCCCAGCTGCGGTTCAACTGCTGTCCCTCCAGCAACAAGACATCGGTGTCGGCGTTGCCGTTGGTGGCGCCGGTTACCGCGCCACCAACCGTCGAGCACATGCGCACGGACCACCAGCCGCAAGGCGATCTCGGCGACAGTAGGCCGCGATCCCGACAGCAACCGCCGAACTCGTTCGCGCTCCACCGCCGCCGAGCTCGCACGGTGCCATCGTGGTGCCACAGGCGATCCTGCCGCCTAACCTGAGGGGCAGTGCGCCGCTGGCGCTGCCTCCACCGACCACGACGGACACGACGACCAAGCAGAACGGAGATCACGACCAGTGGCGACGCAGGAGACCGAGACCCGCAATCCCACGTTCGCCGAGCTGTTCGGCGCGATCTCCGACAACATCCAACGGGTCATCCAAGGCAAGGCCGCGGTCGTGGACCTCGTGCTGCTGTGCCTGGTTTCCGAAGGGCACCTGCTCATCGAAGACGTTCCTGGCGTCGGCAAGACGAGCCTGGCCAAGGCGCTCGCCCGCTCGATCGACTGCGAGTTCGGTCGGGTCCAGTTCACACCCGACCTGTTGCCCTCCGATGTCGTCGGAGTCACCGTCTGGAACCGACAATCCGGTCAGTTCGAGTTCAGGCCCGGCCCGATCTTCGCGTCGATTGTCCTCGGTGACGAGATCAACCGTGCCTCACCCAAGACCCAGTCCGCCCTGTTAGAGGCCATGGCAGAAGGCCAGGTCACGGTGGACAACACGACCTACCCCTTGCGCCCACCGTTCATGGTGATCGCAACACAGAACCCGATCGAGCACGAAGGCACCTACCCGCTTCCCGAATCACAACTCGACCGATTCCTGATGCGAGTGTCGGTCGGGTACCCGGATCGCAACGCGGAGATCGACGTCCTCGACGCCCACGGTGACCACAACCGGCTCGCCGACATCGGACCAGTTGCGACCAAAGCTGACGTGAAAGGCCTCATCAACGCGGTCCGCACCGTGCATGTCGCGCCAGCACTCAAGAGTTATCTCGTCGACATCGCCGACGCGACCCGCCGTCACCCGCACCTCGCGCTCGGCATGTCCCCTCGGGCGACGTTATCGCTGCAGCGGGTGGCTCGGGCCCGGGCTGCCTCGCTCGGGCGCAACTACGTCATACCGGACGACATCAAAGCGCTGGCCCAACCAGTGCTCGCCCATCGTCTCCTCGTCACACCTGAAGCCCAGCTCCAAGGAATCACCTCGAGCGATGCCTTGGAAGAGGTGCTTACTTCGGTGCCGGTGCCGACCAGCACCAAGTCGTGACGTTCGGTGTTCGCAACGCGCAGCCAGCCCACTTTTGCCGCGACCGGCGTTAAGGTCACCCCCATGTCCGTACCCGCTCGCGCCAACCTGCGGCCCGAGCCTGTGCCCCCGCAACGAGCGCCCGCCGAAGGCAGCCACCTGCGGCCCGAGCCGGTGTCCGCGACACAACCGCGGGCCAAAGGCGGACAGGAGCTGGTTAGGTGCTGACCCGCCAGGGCATGTGGGCCGCGACCGGCGCGATCATCTGCGTCCTCGCTGGTCGGTTGTTCGGGTCACTCGAGTTGTACCTGCTAGGTGGCGTGCTGGGGATGTTGGTGCTGTCGGCGCTCGCGTACACGACCTTCGTCAGGCTGCGCATAGACGTCACCCGAGAGCTGCACCCGCCACGAGTTCATGCCGGTTCTCCGAGCCGAGTCGACCTACGCGTCGAAAATCTCGGCCGCCGCCGTTCACCTGTACTCGGGCTGCGCGACGCCGTATCCGGCACACGAGGCGCGAACCTGCTGGTCGGTCCACTCGCGCCGGGTGCGGTGGTGCGTGCCGCATACCGCCTTCCCACTGAACGGCGGGGCATCCTGCAGGTCGGCCCGCTCGAGGTCCTACTAGGCGACCCGTTTGGTCTCACCCGCCTGACCATGCGGGCATCCGGCATCTCCGAGCTCACCGTCTACCCCCGCGTCGACGACATCGCCCCGATCCCCCAGACCACCGGCAATGACCCGATGGCCGGGGCCGAACACCCCAATGCGCTCGGGCGGACCGGCGACGACTTCTACGCGCTCCGCCAGTACGTCGTGGGTGACGATCTCCGCCGCGTCCACTGGCCATCGACTGCCCGGCTCGACGAACTCATGGTCCGCCAGGATGAACTCCCATGGCAGGGACGGGCCACCGTCCTCGTCGACGTCCGCGCGGCAACCAACACGCCGGAGTCGCTCGAGCTGGTGATCTCGGCGGCGGCCAGCATCGTCACAGCGAGTGCCCGCCGCCAAGACCTGGTCCGTCTCATCACAACGGACGGGCACGACACCGGCTTCGCCGCGGGCCACGCCCACGTCGAAGCCATCATGGAACACCTCGCCGCTGTCGAAGCCAGCCACGACGCCGCCTTTCGGCGGGTAGTCGATCGCGCCGCCCGCTCGTCGACCGGCGGCGCGCTGATCGTCGTCGCTGCGCTGATGCCACCGAGCGAGATTGACCGGATGCACCGGCTCCGGAAGCGTTTCGGCTCGGTCACCGTCGTGTTGTTCGACCGCTCCACATGGGACGCTTCGGTCGTGCCCGAGCCCGACAGCAATCGCGATGGCGTGCTCAGGATCACCGGCGACCTGCCGTTCGCCACTGCATGGAACCGAGCGATGCGCCCGAGTCGCGTGGTCGCTGGCTGGAAACGCATCGCCGACCCACGCGGCGCGTGGGTACCACCCGAGCCACCTCGGCACGAGTTCGACCCGTTCAGCCGGAAACTGAGGGCACGCCAATGACTGCCGGGACCATCGATCGGCGCCCCCAATTCTTTGGGCCGGCTGAATTCGCCCTCGCAGCCCTGAGCTTGGGGACCATCTACGGCTTTTCCCGTGTGTTCGATTCGTTCTCCTTCTTCGGTCCGCTCGCGTTCACGACCACGTACGCTCATCTTGTCATTGCCGCGACCCGACGTCGTGGCTGGCCGATCGCGGCTGTCGGGTTCGTCGGGCTCGGAGGTCTCCTGCTGCTGCTGACGTATCTCTACTTCCCGACGACGACATCGTTTGGGCTCCCTACTGGCCGCACGGTGGAGTTCGCTCGTGTTGCCTTCGAGCAGGCCTACGCCGTGTTCCGCGAGGTGCAGGCGCCGGCGCCGGTCGAAGACGGGTTCCTCCTGGCAGCCTCCTTCGCCTTCTTCTTCGCGGCGTTCCTCGCGGATTGGGCCGCCTTCCGGCTCTGGGCATCGTTCGAAGCGATCGTTCCGGCTGCGACCCTGTTCATCTTCTGTTCCCTCCTCGGGGCAGAAACACACCGTGTCGACTCGGTGGCGGTGTTCTCCACGGCCGCGTTGGTGTTCGTGCTATTGCACCGGATCGCTATTCGCGAAACCCGCGCCGGTTGGCTCGCCGCTGACGTCGAGCGGGGGAGTCGAGCACAACTCGGCACGGGTCTCGCGCTCGCCGGAGTCGCAGTGATCTCCGGCATCCTCGTCGCCCCACACCTCCCTGGTGCCGAGACCGGCGCGTTGTTGAGTTGGCGCCCGACCGACACTCCCGGCGGCGGTGACCGCTTCACTGTCAGCCCGCTCGTCGAGATCCGTTCGCGGCTTGTCGACCAGGCCACCACGGAACTGTTCACGGTGCGCGCCGCCGAACCTGCGTACTGGCGTCTCACCTCGCTCGACACCTTCGACGGCAACGCGTGGCGCTCTAAGGGAACCTTCCGCCCCGCCGAAGGAGAGGTTGGCGAGCCCCGCTCGGCCGTCCCGTCCCACGAGCTCGAACAGCATTACGAGATCACGGCGCTCGCGCGGCTGTGGCTCCCCGCTGCCTTCGAGCCGACCTACGTCTCCTCCGATGCACACGCCCGCTACCAAGCAGATTCGGCCACGCTGATCGTCGACGGTGACTACGAGACGAGCGACGGTTTCAGCTACACGGTCCGCTCCGCGATCCCTGCGTTCTCAGCCGACCAACTGCGCACCGCCAGTACCGACATCCCTACCGAGATCGCGCAGCGTTACCTCGCTCTCCCCGAGGGTTTCAGCGAAACCGCACGGCGTGAAGCTGAGGTACGCACTGCGGGGGCTGCAACCAACTATGACAAGCTGCTGATGCTGCAGAACTGGTTCCGCGGCCCGGAATTCACCTATGACCTGGACGGCACACAAGCCGGCCACAGCGAAGCTGCGATCGACGCCTTCTTGCGGACGAAGCGGGGCTACTGCGAGCAGTTCGCCGGGACGTTCGCAGCCATGGCCCGGCATCTTGGGATCCCGGCCCGGGTCGCCGTCGGGTTCACACCCGGGGTGGTTGACCCCAACGACCCGAACCTGTTCCACGTTCAGGGCCTCCACGCGCACGCCTGGCCAGAGGTGTATCTCGGTGAATACGGCTGGGTCTATTTCGAGCCAACCAAGAGTCGGGGTGCTCCCGGGACCGAGGCCTGGACGGGTGTCACGTTCGAACAGGCAGATCCTTCCGACACACAGCGAGCCACCACCACCTCGACAGCGTCGACCCAGGTACCTGCCACCCCGACCACGGCTGCCAATTCACCGACGACGAACCCGGCGGACCTCGGCCTCGACACCCGGGTCGCCGCGCCGTCCCAGTCAACGCCGTGGTGGCGGCACGCGATCATGCGCGTTCTCGCCGTTGTCGGGATCATCGCTCTGCTCGTCGGTGCCTACGTCGGAACGATGTTGGCACTGCAACAGCGGCTCCGGAACCGGAGACGCCAGCGAGCAATCGATCCGAGCAGCCGGGTCAGGGTTGCCTGGGAGGAATCTCTTGACCAACTGAGCGTGCTCGGCGCGACACCGGAACCGACCGAAACCCACACCGAGTTTGCCCACCGGCTCGCCCTGACTTACGACGAGCTAGGGCCGCCGATCATCGAACTCGCCACTGATACCGACGCTGCCGCGTATGCACCCGACGCGGTCAGCGACGACATCGCAAACCGGGCCGAAGCAGCGGCAAGCTCCATCGCCCTAGCCGTGCGAGACCGCACGACCGCAGCCCAACAGTGGCGACACCAGCTCGATCCTCGCCCGTTGGTGCGCTCGCGCCGCGGGCGGGGGGCAAGTCGGCACCACGCCACGAGCGCGCACCGTTGAGACGACCTGACCGGCACGGACTTGCCACCAGTTGCCCGGCTGCTGGTTGCCGCTACTCGTTAGCGTCAGAGTCACACTGCCGGACCAGCAGAGTGCACCGCCACCGCGTTCGGTCGGCGTTCGTTGGCGACCCCTCGTCACTCGTCAGGTTCACCGCGGCGGAACCGCTCACGCATACGTTGACGGGTTCCCCCAACCGCGTCGCGCAAACCCGACGCCTTCATCGACTGCGCAAGCTGATCGAGACCAGCTCGACCCAAGGTCCGCAGACTCGACTCGATTGACATGAACGCCACGACCATGATCACGAACCCGACGAACCCGAGCCAATACGACCAGGGCGACAGTGACAACGTGGCGATGAGGACGGCGAGCCCGACGAGGAATCCAACGATTGCGGCCACCAGGCGGCGCTTGGCGACGGTGTAGATGGTGGTGTCCGCGATGTCACGCGCGAGCGCGGGGTCGGTCTCGTAGAGCCTTGCCTCGATCTCACTGAGGATTCGCTGCTCGTCTTCAGAAAGCGGCACGCTTCCGGTCCCCTTCGCTTCCCCGTCACCGTCACCGCCGGTGCCTTGTCAGTTTCGCACAGAGATCCCGATCCAACAACGCGTTGACCAAATCGACCGCCCCGTTGCGAACCGGGCCTTGGCCGTACCGCCTGATCAGGACCACCATCTCACACATGAATGCCACCACGCACCTCAGGTGCCAGCGGGTGGGACCGCACCCGGTCCCCACTGCTGGTCGCCACGCCGCTTGACCCGCAAATCCGCTTCACCGAGCAGCGAGGCCGGGCCGATCGCTTCCCGACCGAATCGCGCAACGCACCTGGTCAACCGCACGGTCGGCATCCGACCGAGCCGCGATTCGCCGAGCAACCGATGAGTCATCGGGGTGTTCCCGGCCGTCAGCCCCGAGGCGCTCGTCAAGCTCAACTGCCGGACAACCCCGACCACGAGTGAACTGACGCTGAGACCGAGCAACCGCACCCCCGGAGTTCGATCGATCCCGCCCAATAGGGACCGGCCTTCGCGCAGCAGCACTGCAGCCGACTTCGTGGCGTTCGGCAACGTCACCGAGCGGGTCAATGTGCGGACATCGCGGAACGGTCCGAGGAACTCGCGGATCGCTGCGGTCGCAACGACTTTGACACCGCTGCCGAATTCGGGGCCGTCAACGGTCGGGACCGGCTTGGCCCGCTCGGAGGCCAGCTTCGCGATGAACCTGTTGGGGCCCACGCCGATCGAGCACGTCAGGCCGAGCTCCGGTAGGACCCGAGCTCGGATCGCTGCTGCGATCTCGGGAACCGGACCGTGTAGACGTGGCTTGAGGGCTGTCGTCGTCGTTACGATCCCGGTCTCCGCCGGGAAGACCGTCACGGTGAGGCCGGTTGCCAGGGAGGGGACGGCACAACTGGCCTTGGTAGCGGTGGCGGTGGACTCGCAGGCGGTGGCGGCGGTGGGTATGACCCATCCGGTTGGGGAGGCGCAGGTGACGGTGGCGGCTCATCGTTCGGTCCCGCTGGGGCGATGTTCTCATTCACGAACCGGGGCGATAGCGATGTGACCCTCACCTACTCCTTGGCCGGGGGTTCGACGACCGCCTCAAGTGTCACAGCCGGGTCACAACCAGTTCAGCCAGTCGTTCGCCGTTCACCTGGTAGCCAAACCGGCGGCTGCCCTTCCAGCGCCGGCCCAAGTACTCGACAAGGGGCTCAACCACCCACGGGTGGTTGGACTGTACCAAGCCGCAACACTCTTCGACGGGGACAAACCGCGCGTCGACCACGATCCCATCGGGGTCACCGATAGCCAACTCGCCGGAGAAGGCCGCAGCGCTCCAGACCTCAACGCGCAGGTGCCAGCCCAGCCCGGGTGCCGTCGCGTCGATCTCATACAACGGACCGTGCCACTCGGTGACCACCAGCCCGGTCTCCTCTTCAACTTCACGGGCCAATCCGGTGAGGAGCTCTTCGCCTTCGTCGATCACACCGCCGGGCGGACTCCAATCGACGATGCCGCCCCGGCGGCGGTTCTGCACGAGGAGGATCCCCTCGGGACTCTCGATCAATGCGCTTCCGACGAGCCACTCCCGCACCTGTTCATTGTGCCCTACCGGACCGTGCTCGGGGCCGGTTCGGTGCCACTCCGACTCGGTGGCCCGGCACAGCATCAGGGCAGTGACGGCTGTTGGCGGCTCAGCAGTGACACAACCCCCACTGCGGCAACCACTTCGGAACGAAGACGCGGCACTCTGTACGCGTCACGCTGGCGCCGGGGTCACAATCGACGCAGGATCGATCGAGACGGGACTCCACGATGAATCCGCCGGAACCGGAGGAGCCGTCGTCGCATCGGGCATCGTTGGCTGTTCTGGCGGAGCAGGCACGGACTTGTAGTCGACACCCGCTGGCCCGGGCAGCAGCGCATTGATGTCGAGGGTCTCGAAGCCGGAGCTTCCTTGGCCGCCGCAGGGAGCGATCTTCTCAAGATCGATCGGCCGGCTCGTGACGAACTCGTTGCCGGAGAAGCAGTTGTCGAGCGGTCCTTCGCTCGAGTCGAGCAAACCGAGCACCAGATCGCCGTAGGTCTCTGCCCCGCGGGAGATGTTGTTGAGGACTTGGTTGCCGCGCGGGATGAACATGGTGCCGAACGGCCAGATCACCACGATTATCCCGACCCGCTTGTTGTTCTCGACTCGGTTGTTCCTGATGATCACGTTGTTCACCCCGGTCGCGACGATGCCGCTGCCGAAGGCAACGTTCCAGGCGTCATCCTTGAGTGGGGTGTTGCCATTGTTGTTGTCGACCACGAGGTTGCCGGCGACCAACGTGCCCTCGACCGGTGCCAACTTCTCTGTGTCCTGGCTGTTGGGAACGATTCCTATGCGGTTGTTCCGCCAAACCGAATTCACGACCGAGACGCCCGTTGAATTGGTACCCGAGTAGCCGAGGGCGTTGTTCTCCGCTATCACGTCGGTGACCACTGCATCACACGGCTTGCATTGACCGATGTAGAAGGCAGAGTCCGGGTGACCGGAGCCGTAACTGTGATCGAACTGCCCCTTCGTGGCGTTGAATGCGTAGATGCCATAATTGCCGTTGTTGTAGGCGGTCACGTAGGAGACCCGGTAGCCGGTGAGCACGAAGTTGCTGTCGTAATCGCCGGTGAAGAAGATTCCGTTACCCTTGTGATTGCGTGAGGTGAGGTTTTCGACCGCGATCCCGTTGGCGAACACCTTGATGCCGTTTTCACGAGTGAACTCACCGTCGATGATCACCTTGTTGCGATCAACGCCACGCAACACGATGTTTTCGGTCTCGACGATCACCTCCTCCTTGTAGACACCGGGGTGGATGAGGATGAGGTCGCCGGGCTTGGCCGCATCAACCGCCGCCTGGATCGTCGTGTACGGCTGGCCTTCGCCGACAGACAGGGTCCGATAGGTGGGAGCGGTGGTACCGGTGATGCCTTTGGTGCTTTGCCCGCCACTCGTTCCAGAACCACTGCTACCGCAAGCCGCCGACCCGATAACGAGGAGGGCGGCAACTAGAAGAGCCCAACGATGACGGCGCGTGCGACCCGTATGACGAAGCATGCCGTGAACGCTAGTTCGCGCGGGGAGCGTTCGTCGTGACACTGTAAGAGGCTTCTCACGCCGTCACGATGACCGCGCCGCGCTGGCCCCGAGTCGGCGTGCCATGAAGCGAGCAGTAGAACCCGAAGGTGCCGGGGTTCTCGAAGGTGATGCGTGCTTGCATACCGGGGTCGAGTTTGCCAGTGGGGACCTCCGCGAAGGTGCCTTTGACCGACGGGATCACGTTGTGACTGTTTCGGCCCTTGTTGACGAACACGAGCGTCGTCCCTACGTCGACCGTGACGGTGTTGGGAGTGAAGACGTTGTCGGTGACCTCAATCGTGACTTCCTTCTGACCCCGCATATCCACCGGCTCACCCGGCAACGTCGTGGCTACGTCGTCTCCGCCGGCAGTCACTGAAGAAGATTGATGTATCGCCGCATCACCTCCACAGGCGGCGAGCCCTAAACCGCTCAACCAGAGCCATGTCACGAGCAAGGCCGCGCCCGCGTACGAATTGCGGACCCTGGCACCCGAACTGTCGCGCGAACGAATCGAAGCCTCGACAATGGAAACTGGTCGGCGAGTCACGCGGGCTGACGCTACCCACATTCACCCGAACCGCTCCAACTACCGATTTAGCGGAACACTACGGTGTTCCGCTAGGGGGTGTCGCTACCCACACTCACCGAACCGCTCCAACCCCTGACCGGTACGTAACACCATTCATAAGGGGGCGGTTGCAGGTGGTGGCACCAACACAACACGAACACCCAACCAAGCCAGGCAGTGTTGCGCACACCAGTTGAGGCCGCCGGGACAAAGCACCCTTCGGGAATTAAAAGCACCCTTCGGGAATTAGTGGCGGCGGAACAAACGGCGGAGGCGATCACCTCAATGACCGCAACCGACGTGTAAACGCCTCCTTCAACAATTACCGGCGGCGGAACAGACGGCGGACGACTCGGTCACGGAGGCCCCACCACGTGACCAACAACAACGCTTCGACCACGATGCGGCCGGACATCTTGGACTCTCCCCGGACGCGATCGGTGAACGAGATCGGGATCTCCACGATTCGCCCACCGTTGCGGCCGACCTCGTAGGCCATCTCGATCTGGAAGCCGTACCCGTCCGCTTTGATGGAAGTGAGATCGATCTTGCTCAGCGCTTCGGCCGAATACGCCCGATAGCCGGCGGTGCTGTCCCGGACCTGGAGCCCGAGTACCAGACCGGCATAACGGTTCCCTCCCTTTGAGAGGAGCTTGCGGTGCCAGGTCCAGTTCGGGATCGAACCACCCGGCACATAACGCGACCCTATTGCAAGGGATGCACCGTCTTCGACAGCATGGATGAGCGACGGCAGTGCGGCCGGATCGTGCGAGAGGTCAGAATCCATCTCGATGAGGATGTCGTAACCCTGCTTGAGACCCTCGGCGAAACCCGCTCGGTATGCCGACCCCAACCCGGATTTCTGACTCCTACGCATGACCGAAACCCCGCCGTGCGCCTTGCCCCACTCCTCCGCGATGTCGGCGGTGCCGTCGGGACTTCCGTCGTCGACCACTAGGACTTCAGCTTCAGGGGCCGCTTCACGCACGCGCTCGAGCACCTCGACGATGTTCTCGGCCTCGTTGTAGGTCGGGAGGACGACAAGGGGTCTCACGGCGCATCACTGTAGAAGCCAACCCCAACAACAGTGGAACCACCCCACCGGCTCACAGGCCGCCGACCAGCGGTGGCGAAGGGATCGATGCCGGTCCTCGGCGCCGGGGTACGGTGCCCGCGATCCCCTGTCGGCCGCCGAGCAACGATCGGGGGATGGACGCCCGCATCAGCCTGCCACGAGCCACCGACGAGTGGCATGACCCGCTGGACCGGGCCGTACCATGAAGCGATGCCTTCCGAGGACGCATCCCGGCCCGACGAAACCGCCCAAAGCAACGGATCCACTGGCGTCGAGTCTGGCGTGCCCCCGCTCGGCGCACGGATCGCGGCTTTCGTGGCCATCCTGCTCGCTGGCACGTCCGGCGGCTTCATCGGCTACGCAATCACGGACTTGCAGTGTCACGGCGACTGCACGGTCAATAAGGGCCTTGGTGGGCTTGCTGGAGCGCTCATCGCGGCGACCGGTGTGGCCATCGTGTCGGTGCTGGCGCTCCGGGCCATGAGCGAGTGGAAGACCATCCAAGCCCGCGATCCGCAGGTTGCCGGACGTGCACGAAACGCCCGACGGGCGCGCTCAACAGCGGCCTCACCATCTCCCCGACCCCGAGTCCGCTGATGGCTTGCACTCAGGCTCCCGCCGGGAACGCAAGACGAGCCAGTCCCAGCGATCGTCCACCTTGCACTCAAATGGGCTTGCACTCAGGCGCCCTCCGAGAACGCGAGCCCGGATCTGGAGTCAGCCTTGCCTGGGCCACCACACGGACCAACGGAGCGCCAGAGTCGGAGAACGCGACCGGCACGCCTCGGTTTCGGGAACCCCGAAATCCCTAGGCCACCACCCGGATGACTCGGAACTCCTCAGCGAACTCCATGCCAGCCCGCGCTCCGGCATCGGCCGCCCGCTCCCGCAACGCCTCTCCGATGACGTGGGCATCAGCCCGGAGTTGCGACTCGTGCGCGGTCAACGCCCGAATCTTGCACTCGAGCGATCCGCTGACGTCGACCGCCGTGTCAGGTTCAAGTGTCCCGGACA
The DNA here is from genome assembly GCA_026419545.1 of Acidimicrobiales bacterium. Classification (GTDB taxonomy): domain Bacteria; phylum Actinomycetota; class Acidimicrobiia; order Acidimicrobiales; family Acidimicrobilacustridaceae; genus JANZZE01. The sequence goes on along the minus strand of JANZZE010000063.1, from coordinate 3,285 downwards.
AAAAGATGGCATGCACCCGATGGGGCGAACCGGCCGCCGGGAAGTACAAAGGGCTGTACGCAGCGGGATAGCACGCATCGAGTACTGCGAACCCGAGTTCACGGTGATCGTGATGGTTCACATAGCTCGAACCGAAAAACACGGCGGTGGGGTCAGGTGCCACCACGACGTCTGGCCGAAATGAACGAATCCGCTCGACCAATCGTTCTCGCAGCTCTGCGTCGTTGACGAGTTCGCCGTCTCCGTACCCGAGGATCTCATGGCCGGCGACGCCGAGAATGCGGGCCGAGTCGGCGACCTCGGTGGCCCGGCGCGACGCAAGCGTGTCAGGGTCAGTGTCGGGATCCTGACTGCCCTTCTCACCACGAGTGCAGATCAGGATCCGAACCTGGCTTCCCTCACTGGCCCACCGGGCGAGCGTGCCACCACACGAAACATCGGGATCATCTGGATGTGCGTAGATCGCAAGCACCCGCGCAGGGGTCGGTTCATTCCAGGTGCGTATCCCCGGCAGAGCCACGCGCCCAAACTACCGGCGCTCTACGACGGACCGTCAGCTCTGAGGATCACCCTCACGGCGCGCACGCCAACGCCCGGCAGGCACGCTCGACGCCATCGTCGTCAACGTCGAGATGGGTCATCAATCGCACGACCCCAGGTTCGATCGCTCCAGCAAGCACACCGTGCTGCCGTAGATGGGCGAACAGCGCGTCCGGGTCTGGGTGCCGGAACACCACCACGTTGGTCCGCACCATCCGTGGATCGAGCCCACACGCCGGCCACCGCTCACAGACTGCTTCAGCCAAGCGACGGGCGCGCCGGTGATCGTCGGCGAGACGGTCAACGTTGTGGTGCAGCGCCGCAATCCCTGCCGCCGCAACGATGCCAGCCTGGCGCATCGCTCCCCCGAGTCGTTTGCGTTCCTCTCTGGCAGAGACGATCAGACCAGTGTCGGCCGCAAAGACGGAACCTATCGGCGCACCGAGACCCTTCGACAGACAAATGGTGACGGTCGTCGCCGGGTCGGCATACGCCGCCGCCGGCACCCCTTCGGCAATACAAGCGTTCAACAAGCGTGCGCCGTCGAGGTGTACCGGCAGCCCGACAGCGGCAATCGCCTGCATCGCGTCGAGCGGCCACGGCGCGCCACAGGCAGCCATGTGCGTGTTCTCCACGAACACAGCGCTCGGCCTGGGCCAGTGAAACGCTGTGGCTTCCACCGCCCAGCGCACATCGGCGGCCCGGAGAACCCCGCCTTCGTCGTCGACGACGTGAAACTGCGCACCGGCATTGCTTCCCGCGGCGCCCAGTTCGTACACGACAACGTGCTGTCGCCGACCGACCACGACCGAGGTGCCCGGAGGACACAGGATGCGCAAAGCGATCTGATTGCTCATCGTTCCCGACGGGACAAACAGTGCGGCTGGTTTACCGAGCAGCTCAGCAACCTGTTCCTCGAGAGCACGCACCGTCGGATCCTCGCCGTACCCATCGTCGCCCACCTCCGCCGCGGCCATCGCCCGGCGCATGGCGTCGCTCGGCCTGGTGACCGTGTCACTGCGCAGGTCAACCCACCCGCTGTCCGGGGTCTCTGCTGCCATGACCGGAACCTACCGCAGGCTCTGTGCGCCATGATTTGCCGATGCTCGATCCGACCAACGACAGCCTGTACGCCGAGTTGCTCGACCTGGCACACCAGGCAGCGACCCGAGCTGGCGACGCCCTACTCGATGGGCTGGGGCGCGCTCGCTCGTATGTCGCCACCAAGAGCAGTCGGACCGACATGGTCACCGAGATGGATCACACTGCCGAGCGCCTGATCGTGGAGACCATCACATCGGCCCGACCCGACGACGGAATCATCGGCGAGGAGGGAACAAATCGGCCAGGGACCTCATGCGTCCGGTGGCTCATCGACCCGCTCGACGGCACCACGAACTACCTCTACGGGCATCCGGGATTCGCGGTTTCGGTCGCCGCAGCCCTCGAGGGTGAAGGTGTCGTGGTGGGTGTGGTGGTGGACCCCATGCACGAAGACACCTTTGCCGCTCGGCGAGGCAGCGGAGCGACCCGCAACGGTCTCTCCATCCGATGCTCAGAAGCCACTGAGTTGGCTGGCTCCCTCGTCGCCACTGGGTTCTCCTACGACCCCGATCGGCGTCGTCAGCAAGCCGAAGTGTTGGTCACCCTTCTCCCCCGGGTGCGCGACATCCGCCGGATGGGCGCAGCTGCCCTCGACCTGTGCTCGGTCGCGTGTGGACGGGTAGACGCGTTCTACGAGAAGGGCCTGCAGCCGTGGGACTTCGCCGCCGGGGCGCTGATCGCGGCAGAAGCGGGTGCCACCGTCGGCGACCTCGATGGTGGACCGGCATCGAGCGAGTTCACCCTCGCCGCATCGCCGGCTCTGTTCGCACCACTTCGCCAACTCCTACAGACCGCCGGCGCCACTCACGCCTGAGACACCCGGGCCCGACACCCCTGCCGGCACCGACCACCCCTGAGACACCCGGCCCCGACCTCCACACCTGAAGTTGGAGTCATTCCAGAGAAAATCTTTCAAGTATCAGCCAAATTTGTGTCGAAATGCGGCAGCATTGAGGTTGTGGGTACGCGCATCCTCACCGTCGAAGACGATGAGCGCATCCGAACCGCCGTGAAGATGGCTCTCGAAGACGAAGGATGGATCGTCGAGGAAGCCGAAAGCGGCGAGGAAGCGCTTGATTCATTTCAGCGGCATCCCTCGGATGTCGTGTTGATCGACATCATGCTCCCGGGCGTTGACGGCTTCGAGGTCTGCCGCTCGATCCGCCGCACCAGCGATGTACCGATTGTGATGGTCACCGCCCGGGCCGACACCCATGATGTGGTCGCCGGCCTCGAGGCAGGCGCCGACGACTACCTCACGAAACCCTTCGCTCCGAAGGAACTCTCCGCCCGTATCCGGGCACTACTTCGGCGGGCTAGGACGACCGATCCCGCGATCAGCCACCTGAAGTTCGGAGACCTGGAGATCATCCCTGAAGAGGGTGTCGTATTGAAGAACGGCCAAGAGGTCCACCTCACCAAGACCGAGTTCAAGCTGCTCGTCGAGTTGGCGTCGAGCCCCGGTCGGGTCTTCAGCCGGGAGGTGCTGCTGGAACGGGTCTGGGGGTACGGCTATTTCGGTGACGGTCGGCTCGTCGACGTCCACGTCCGACGTTTGCGGACCAAGATCGAGAACGATCCTGCGAACCCCCGGCACGTCGTGACGGTACGAGGCCTCGGCTACAAGCTGCAGCCGTAACC
>JANZZE010000006.1 GCA_026419545.1 Acidimicrobiales bacterium | reverse complement strand
AGATGTGTATAAGAGACAGGTGTCGTGGCGTCGCCACTTGCCGCCGACGGGTCAGCGTTGCAGCGGTGTCGCCTGAGCGCGAGCGGTGATGCGCACCGATGGCTGAGAACCGGGCAAAGCTCTCGCGAAAATTCGGTCGGCTGATCGGACGAGCACGACGGTGACTGTGCCCGTCGTGGGATCGACGTCGACGCGACTGGCGCCGAAATCCAGGCCGGGGACGCGTTGAGCGAGGACAGACGCAGTTGCGATCTGTCTGGCACGGTCGGTGTCGACTCGGAACGTGGCCGATTCCCTGAGAGCCGCCTCGTCGAGCGCTGCGGCCGCTGCGTCGTTGGCTGCATCCGACGCGACATCGAGGAGACCACGCTGGCTGAGGTGTATGGCTGAGAGATCGACGGCGATGGCTCCGAGGACCAGCATGACGAGAACGCCAGCCGGGATCAGGAGCAGGGCACTGCCGCCGTCGGCCTGGAACCCTGAGCGAGGAAGGTGAGACCAGTGCTGGGTACGCGAGCCGTGGCCCTCGGTTCCGGGGCTAGCTCGGGAAACGCAGGCGGTCAGCATGTGACGACCCCCGGTAGACCAGATCGGTATGGATCGACCAATTCGGACCTGACCGAGCTGATCTGGAATGCATTGCCGAATCCACCGATCCAGGGCAGGAAGAGCGCGGGCACCTCGTAGCGCACGGTTGCTTGTACCCGGGCGCATCGCCGGAAGCCGCGATCGGTCCTCAGTTCGATCCTGATCCGTTGACGGCTCCGTCCATGCCCCTCGGCTGCTTCGATCGCGGACGAGATCGCTTGTCGTTGGGCGCTTGCTTCGTCGTGAGCTTCCACGAAGGACCGGACGGCGGCGTGGGCAGCGGCGTCCGTCGCGAACTTGGCGTCGATCACGCCCCACGCGTTGGTGATCAACAAACCACCGATGACGAACACGAGCACACCTAGCGGCAATACTTCGACCCCGCCGACCTGTCCGTCGTCGTTGCGGCATGGTGGCGCTTCTGGAGAGCGCCGGTGTGGTCGTTTCGTGGGGGCCAACACTGGCGCGGAGGTGTCGCTCATCTGGGACGCTCCACCCGAACCTGAATTGTTCGCTCGACGGTGTCGGTGCCGAGGCGACCCCCGACACCCGGGAACAGAAACCGGGGCAGTCTCGCCTGGACTCGCAGGACGATCTCGTCGCTGTTGCTTGCTGACCAGTCGAATGTGGTTCGTGTCGCCTGCTGACCGAGCAGCTGGCGCATGTGCGCCTCAGCGTCGGCTCGAGCTGCGGCCACCGCGGTCGGGTCAGTTTGATCGACTCTTGCGCCGGCAGCCCGGTGCGCGCCAGCAAGTGCCACATTCGTGATGACGCTGCGGCCGTGGAGGCCCACGAGAAGTTGAACTGCGAAGAGCAAGAAGCACAAGAACGCAAGCACCCCGCTGACTGTGCTGATGAGTCCCGCCCCTTCATCACCGACATGAACGAAGCCAGTTGTTCGCCCGGGATCGGTGCACTCAGCTTCCGCGGCCGAAAACCGGCACCGGAGCGATGGATGTCCGGGTGCGGTCGCTTGCCGGTGATCCGTGCTCCGAGGTGTAGCCGCCGGGTACGAGCAGTCGAGCGAGCGATCTCTTCTTGAGATAACTCTCCAGGTATCGGCCGGCCGAGCCGTGACGGTGCGTCCGAGCCCGGCCCGCCGAGCCGTGACGGTGCGTCCGAGCCTGGCCCGCCGAGCCGTCACGGTGCGTCCGAGCCGATTTGCTGGACCTTCTGGTTCGTCGTGGTTTCGGTTGTCTTCCACATGCGGTTGAAACCCAGCCACATCGCGGCACCGAGGAACGCCATGATCAGCACGGCGATCGCCGCAGAAATGACGCCTTCACCTCGGTCGTGTCGTGCTCTGCTACCCGCTAGACCGGTTCGTTTCGACCTTGCATGCAACGCCGTTCGCATCAGGGCGTCGATCCAGTGGACCGTGACCATGTTGATTGCCTTTCCGTGTGCTGTCGTGGTTAGGTGGCGGTGAAGAGGCGCATCGCCTCGACGAAGGGAACTGCGAGTAAGAGCACTCCGGGGACGAGCGTCGCGACGGTTACGGGGATCCACACCTGTTGTGCCCGTCGCTCGATGATCTCGATCTGATGGCGATGAACCTCACGGCGGATGGCGCGCGCTTCTTCGGCGACCAGCCGACCGAGATCGCCAGCCTCGCGATTGAGGGCAAGCACAGCGACGAGGCGGTCGAGCTGGTCGACCCTGGCCAGTGCCGCCCACTCGCGCAGCCCCTCGACCTCGGAGAGTCCCTGCCTGATCCGACCACAGACCCGTGCGAGATCGCGCGAGCAGGCGCCCGACCCGCGTGTCGCAAGGCGGTTACAGGCACCGCTTAGCGAGTAGCCCGCGCTCAACAACATGCCGAGCTGCTCGCTGATGACGGGAAGTTCGAGGAACAGGCGGCGTTGCCACGCTGCCGATGCGCTGTGAAGGTGCTGCTCAATGAGGAGAAAGGCGAGCAGTGGCGAACCGCTGAGCGCGAGGAGGGCGATCGGGGTGGGAAGACCGACTGCGTAGGTGACGATCAGTGCCGCGGCGAGTGCGGCCAGGCTCCAACCGAGCTGACGTAGCCGGAAGGCCTGGACGCTCGTGTCGGCGTGGATCCGCTCGAGGCGTATCGTGAGCTCCTCGGTGACTCCGAACAGGCGGGCAAGGGTGGCGCCCGCCTGCTGCGCGAGCGGGCCAAGGATGTCGCGGAATGACTCGACCGACAGGCCGCCGCTTCGCCCTTCAGTGACGTGGTTGCCCCGCACGTAAGGGCGAACCCGGTCGACGAGGGTGACCCGGCCGAACCAACGGATCTGGGCGAACAGCAGTGTGAGCCCGACCCAGAACACCACGGCCCACCAGATGACGCCGCGGCTCACCGGCCGAACACCCGCTCGCTCTCTGGCAGCCGCATGAGCCGCCCAGCCCACAACCAACACGCAACCATGAGGGCGATCGCGACGAGGACGAGGACTTGTCCATGTGGCGTCTCATAGGCCGCACGACCGGTCCCGACGGACAATCCGGCCAACGCCATTCCGATCGGGACGATCAAGGTGAAACGGCGGGCGAAACGCACGCCCGCCTGTTTGGCCCGGGCGTCCTTTCGGTCTTGGACGTCTCGACGACGGTCTTCGGCTAAGGCCTCGAGCCGGCGATCCAGGTCGGTACCGCCGACCTCGTGCGCGACTAGCAGTGTCTCGCAGGCCGCATCCGCAGTCGGGTCGGCCAAGTGCCGCTTCAAGACCTCGAGTGTCCGGTTGAAATCAGTGGAGATCATCCACTCGCGCCGAGCGGCGGCAAACGCAGCGCAGAGCTCCTCTGGACCGGATTCCCCTGCTTCGAGCAGGGCTTGGGGAATCGAGCGACCAGCGGAGCCGGTCAGCAGGCGGATCTCTTCGATGATGTGCGGCCAGGCGTCTTGGGCTGCGGCTTGGCGCATGATGCGTCGCTGACGGTATGCACCGACTGGCGCCGCGCCGGCGAGCGCGCCAACCGCCGCCGCGGCGAGAGCCCCTCCGAACAAGAGGTAGCCGACCAGTGCCCCGCCCGCAGTGACTGCGATCACGACGCCCGCGAACTCCGAGACGGGAACGTTGCTCAGGCCGGCTTGGGTCAGCCAATCCTGCAAGCGTTTCCGATGGCGCGTCCGCGGCAACATGCGTTGATTTGTGCGAACCCCAGGCATGAACGCGGTGTAGAGCAGGTAGACACCGCACGCGGCAGCTATCGCAACCAAACCGGCCATCAGAAAGCCTCCAGCGCCGCGTGTTCGGGCACCAAGAGGCCGCGAATGTCGAACCCAGCGTCGGTGAAAGCACGTTCGGCCCGAAGCGGCAGCTGTCCAGAAGGCAGAAGAGGGTCGTCGTAGCTGCGCCGGTCGAACAGTTGTGTCACCGTGAACTGGGTCGAGTCAGGCCCGCTCGCCAGATCCTCGACGGCAATGATTTCATTCACCCGAGGACCGGCTGGGCCGCGAGTGCAGTGGACCACGAGGTCCACCGATTCGCTAACGAGCGCGTTCAGTGCAGTGAGGGGAAGTTCTGAAGCGGTGTCAGCGAGTTGGCAGATGAATCGGAGCCGGGTGAGCGCTTGCCTGGCCGAGCCCGCATGGATGGTGGTGAATCCTTTGACACCTGATGAAAGCGTGAGCAGGAGGGGGAGTGCTTCGCGGTCGCGAACCTCGCCGACGATGGCGACATCGGGAGCCATTCGCAGGAAGCCGGAAACCAACCGGCGCAGATCGACCTCGGGACGGTCGGCCCGGGCGGGTCGGGTCTGCATCGACGCGACATTGGCGAGGGGCACATCGGCTTCGAATACCTCTTCGGCGATCACCACCCGCAGGCTCGGGTCCAGTTCAGCTGCGCAGCAGGACAGCAGGGTCGTCTTGCCCGAGCCAGGCGGTCCGGCGAAGACGATGGACAGGTTCGAACGAGCGGCGGACTTCAGGAACTGAGCGGCACGCTCGCTGAGCATCTCGCGTGTGACGAGCTCGTTGAGTTGCTTGAAGGCAACGCCGGTGAACTTGCGGATGTTGACCATGAGGTGGCCCCCACGGCTCACGTCGCTGTGGACGATGTGCAACCGGGCACCGTCATCGAGTTGGGCGTCCTGCAACCCTTCGGTGGGGTCGAGTTTGCGGTGGCTGGTCGACGAATCGTCGAGGATCTTCGTGAGGACCCGTGCGACATGGTCGTCGTCGTGGAAAACCTCATGGTGATAGCCACTCGGGCCGTGATGGCGCTTGACGAAGATCTCCCAAGGAGAATTGATCATGATCTCCCAGACGTCATCGTCGGCGAGCAGCGGATCGAGTGGGCCGTATCCGACAAGGTTGCGGAGCGCTCGTTCGGCAACCGAACGAGGGTCTGGCAGGTCGTGCGGGCGTAGGCCTCGCTTGAAGTCGTTGGACCATTGCGCGATCTCGTCATCGATGAGCTTTCGGAGCGCGTGAGTTCCATCGGGTGTGCCCATGTCGAGCGCGACGGACTTGGCTCGTTCCTGTACCCGTCGCTCGATCTCTACGAGAGGGGATTCGGCTGAGACGGCGGTCATCCGATGGCTTCCTCCTCCTCGGCCCAATGACCCAACGAACCGGGCACAACAGGCATCGGCACCAGTTCTGGTACAGGCACGCTGGAGGACGCAGCGAGTTCGTCCAGCAGATGGGTTACGACTCGCGCGAGGGTGCCTGCCACGGGAGCAGGCATCGGTGCGCCGTCTCGTATTGCGGTCGTGATCTTCCGTTTCTCGCTCAAGAAGAGCGGCGGATGCAACGGCGTGTTCTTGTTCGGCAGCAAGGTACGCGTGAATTCGTGGAAGGCGGCCGTGATCTCAGCGCGGGCTTTGGGTTGCCGCGGCGCTCGATTGACGACTGGGACGATGCGCTCCGGGGCGACACCGAGGGTGAGGAGGTCGTCGACGAGACGTACGGCTCGGCGGATGCCAACGGGGCCAGCCTGAAATGTCATGACCAACGCGTCTGCAGTAGCGGCGGTAATCCGCGCCATCGCGTTGCGGTCCTCGATGTCGAGCGACCCGCACTCGTCTGCGCCTTCAAAGTCAGGCTCGATGTCTGCCACAACCATGGTGTGCAGAGAACGGAGGGTGTCCAGCGAGGCTTGGAACGCTCGTGGCCGGATCGTGACCCAGTCGCGGTGGCGGCGAAGGCCCAGCAGCAACGCATATCCCCAGGCCTCGTCGTAGTAGGTCAGCGCTGTTACCTCGCTCGGTTCGGGAGTGCCGAGACGGTGTGCTTCGACGAGTTCCTGAATGCCGGGGACGATGTCTCCGACGTCGTGGAGGACCGCCTGATCGCCGTGGAGGGTGAGATCAGCGAGAAGGACGCGTCCCCGGAGGCGCGGGTCGCGGCCGAGACCTTGGGCGAGCGCACGGGTCACGGTCGATGTTCCGGTGCCACCGGAACCGGTGACGGCGACGAGTCGACCGCGCCAGCTGAGTGGCACGGGGCGTGTTGGGGCTTCGGTGAGCCTGGTCGGTGTTGCCGGGATCGGCTGGGCGTGGGCGGCCAGGGTTTCGAGCAACGTCGCGGCATCGAAGTCGCGGTCGAGACAGGCAGCGGCGCCGAGTCGTGACCAATCGGTGGTGCGGCGGCTGATGGTGTTGACAACGAGCACTGCGCAACCCACCACGCTGGCTGAGTCGATGAGGTCGCGGTCGAGCCCGTTGAGGTCCGCGTCGACGAGCAGTGCAGAGAACGGGCGGCCTGACGCGAGCCGTGCGCGGACTTCCTGCAACGACAGGCATTTGATGAATTCGATGGGCGCGAGACCACCCGTTGCCCAGCGCGCAACTGCGCCGAACCATGGCGAGCGAACCTGGGCGACGCCCAGCACGACGTAGCGATCAGCGGCTGTCATGGGTCCGAAGCCGCCGAGTTCGTTGTGTCTTGCCTTGTGCGAACAGGAAGGGGGCTGTCTGGTCGATACACGTCAGGACTCGACTCGGTTGCGACCCCAGTCGTGCGGATCAGCGTGATTGCGGCGACCTGTGTGGCGTGGGCGGCGCGCACGACGGTTGCGGGATTGTCGAGCTCTATGGTGAGCGCAAGCTTGGCGTTCGACCCCAGGGTGGCGTTGCCGCCGTCGGTGACACTGACGACGAACGCGCTGCGCGCGACCACCATGGTGTAGGCGGCGTCACCTGAGCCGTATGTGGCGAGGAGGTCGACGTGTTCACCCCGTTTGATCGTTCCGTTCAACGCTCGGTCACGCTCGACAGTGAACGAGAACTGCGGGGCGGGAGCGGCTCGGGGGTCGGCAGCCGGCGGGAGCACCGCACTTTGTTGGATCAGGTCTCCTTCGGCGAGTGGCGCGAGTGCCAGGCTGCCTTCCACTGCGTCAGCGTCGGAGAAGGAGTTTTGTGCGCTCCCTCGTGGGAGGTCGACGCGGATGACCCGGATAGCGGAACGGTCAATTCGTTGGCCAGGATCGATCGCGGTCGCCGCGACAACGGCGGACCCACGGGGACCGTCGGCGGCACCGTTGTAGGCGCTGTAGGTACCCGCTGCCGACACCGTGACGAGGAGGGCGCCGATGAGAGCACGGCTCGACGGGAGCGTCGCTCGTGACCGTGGTGTTCGGCGCAAGGTTGGCTCGCAGGCGCCCTCGTCAGCGTTGGCGCGTCCAGCCGCTATTTCGAGCTCACCCGGAAGAGTCACCACCTTCGTCACGTCACCCCTCGCCTGCTTCTCGACTTGAATAGCCCGTTTCCCTGGGTGTTTGACCGAGGTGAAACCCCCGTGCACGGCATGGGAAACGGCGGCCAGGAAGCTATGAACCGCTATGCATGACGAACAAGGGTCAATTTACGAAGTTGTTGGCACGCGCGGCGATGCCGAGGCCACCGACCGCCATCGTCGGCTCGGAGCGTATCCAGCAGTGTGCACTGGGCGCAGGAACCACGTAGCGGACGGTCGCCGCGAGGGTCCTTGACGTTTGCCACGATGACGTGACGGAAGAGACGAGAAGGGCGACGGGCCTCTGCGACGAAGAGCCCAGGAGAGCTGCCCGGTGGCGAGCCGCCTCGTGCCTACGTATCGTCGAGTTCGATCGAAGTGGACGAGTACTTAGGAATATTGAACTTGGCGTAAAGGAATTGAGATGGGGTAAAATGGGTGCCAATGACTCGCAGTTCATACAGTCGGGGTGAAACAACCGTGGAGTGGTTGAGCACGGCCGAGGCAGCCAGCCGACTCGGTATCACGCCTCGTACCCTCTACCGGTTCATCGATGAAGGGAAACTCCCCGCGTACCGGTTCGGGCGAGTCATCCGGCTCAAGGCGAACGAAGTGGACGAGTTCATCGAATCCTGCCGTATCGAGCCCGGCACGCTCGAACACCTCTATCCAGAATCCTCAGGCGACGACCATTGACGATGGTCGGCCGCAGGCGGGTTGTTACGACTGTGACTGCCCATTCGTAGGTCAACCTGCAAATAGGTCTGCGTGAACCACGATGGCAGCGATGGCAGCGATTGGGACGTGAGCGGCACCGCTCGAACCGTCGACCCGGACCCGCAGCACATCGGTTCCCACCGACTCGATCACCCCGCGCATTGCCGCAACGGCCCCCGCGAAATCGATGAGTGCCTCGCACTGGCGCTCGGCCACGGTCTCCAGCGCCGCGTGCAAGCTCCCAGCGGTTCGCACGATGCGGTCACCGGTGTTATCCAACTGGCTACAGCGGGCCCTGCCGCCGGCACCGACCCATGCAATCGAATGCGACGGAGCCAACACGGTGAGCCCGGTCGGCGTCTGAAGCCCCACCAGTTCCCGTCCGACCAGACGGAGCACGCCGTGGTGCCGGCGACCATTGCGCAAGGTGACTACGACCGGGTCGCGGCGCTCGGCGAAGTCGACCAACGTGCCCTGCAGCGTTGCTTCCTGTTCTGCTTGGCGCACGAGCCACGCCTCACGGGTGCGTCGGGCGCGTTCCTCGTCGGCGACGAGTTCGCTTGCCCACCGATCGAAGTCAGGCGTAGACGGCTCGGGCACGCGGGCAGGTTACGGGGGCGCGGGGGCGATCAGCCACTACGCTGGAGTCGACATCCACATGGCAGCAACCACGGTCAAAGTCAGCGTGCCCGGCAACCATCTGATGGCCGGGCTTCTCGGTCAGCGTGACGAGCTATTGCGGCTCGTCGAGGACGCGTTCCCAAACGCCTCCGTTCGCGTCCGCGGCAACGAGATCACCATTGAAGGTGACGAAGCCGAACGGGCTGGATCAGTGTTTGAAGAACTCGTCTTGTTGCTCGAGATGGGTCAGTCCCTCGAGGCCGCGTCAGTACGAAACGCGATCGAGATGGTCAAGGCCGATGAGCGCCCGTCCAAAGTTCTGACCGATGAGGTACTGCGGCTCGCTCGTGGCCGATCGGTGCGACCGAAGTCGAGTGGGCAGAAGCGGTATGTGGACGCGATACGTGACAACGTCATCACCTTCGCGCTTGGACCAGCGGGGACGGGCAAGAGTTGGTTGGCCGTCGCCAGTGCCGCGCAGGCGCTGCAGTCCAAACAGGTTGAGCGCATCATCCTGACGCGCCCGGCGGTGGAGGCGGGAGAGCGGCTCGGGTTCTTGCCCGGTGACCTGATGGCGAAGGTCGATCCCTACCTGCGCCCCCTGTATGACGCGCTCAACGACATGCTCGGCGTGGACGGCGCGCAACGGATGCTTGAGCGTGGCGCCATCGAGGTCGCACCACTCGCGTTCATGCGCGGTCGGACGCTCAACAACAGCTTCATCATCCTCGACGAAGCGCAGAACACCTCCCCCGAACAGATGAAAATGTTCTTGACGCGAATCGGTTTCGGCTCCAAGGCGGTCATCACCGGCGACACGTCCCAGGTCGACGTACCGGGGGGGCGCAGTGGTCTGGCGGGACTCGAGCGGATCCTTGCGGGGATCGATGGGTTGACGTTTGTGCATCTCACCAGTCGAGACGTCGTACGCCACCGCATTGTGCAGGACATCGTCGATGCCTACGAACGGGCTGAGGCCGGTTCGAAGGGTGGCGGGAGCCAGGGGGGTCGATGAACGTCGCCGAACCTCCGAGTCAGCCGGCTCGCCCCCAGATGGGCGAGCCACCACGTCGTCGCCGCGGCGGCCCCGGTTCGCTTGCGGTGTTCGTCGCCGATGAACAGACCGATCACCCAGTGGACCTGGAGCGCTGGGAACGCCTGGTGCGGGACGTCCTGGCCGCCGAAGGGGTGGAAGGCGACGTCGAAGTTGCGTTGACCTTCGTGGATGAATCGGCCATCGCCGAGCTGAAGCGTACCTATCTCGACCCGCAGGCTGAAGGCCCGACGGATGTGCTGTCGTTTCCCATCGACGACGTCCAGGTCACCGGTGGGCGATGGCCTGATGCGGCTGGCCCCGGGCCCGGCCGGACACCCGACCCAGACGATGCCCCCCTGTTGCTCGGTGATGTGGTGGTGTGCCCAGCGGTCGCCGCCCGCCAAGCCCCGACGCATGCAGGAAGCTACGACGACGAACTCGCGCTCTTGATCGTGCACGGCCTCCTGCACTTGCTGGGAATGGACCACACGACCGAGGCAGAGACCGCCTCGATGCGGGAGCGCGAGCGCGCACTGTTGACTGCCTATCACGGGGTTCCGACCCGTGACCCGTGGGCGGACTGATGTTCGCCGTCTCCCTTACCGGTACTGACTGGGCGATGCTCGTTGCGATCGTTGTGTTGCTGATCGCATCGGTCTTCCTCGCCCTGGCTGAGACTGCGTTGACGCGGGTGTCGCGAGCCAAAGCCGCGGCGCTGGTCGAAGAAGGCCGCCGGGGGGCCCGAGAGCTGCAAACGCTTGTAGAACACCCCGAGACGTTCCTGAATCCGGTCTTGTTGGTCGTGCTCATCTGTCAGCTAGTGCAGGCCACGCTGGTCGGCGTGCTGTCGGATCGCGTGTTCGGGGCGCTCGGTATCGCGGTGGCAACCTTCGTGAACGTCGTGGTCATGTTCGTCCTGACCGAATCCGCGCCCAAGACGTGGGCGATCCTTCACCCCGAGACGGCGGCGCTAGTAGCGGCGAGACCGGTCGCCTGGCTCGTGCGGCTTGCGCCGTTGCGGTGGCTCTCGCGCGGCCTGATCGGCCTGACCAACGTCATCCTGCCGGGGAAAGGGCTCAAGGATGGCCCCTTTGTGTCTGAAGAAGAACTCCTGGCGCTTGCCGACGTCGCCGTTGAAGAAGAGGTCATCGAAGAAGGCGAACGCGACCTTATCGAACAGATCATCGAGTTCGGGGACACAGTCGTTCGCGAGGTCATGGTGCCCCGCCCTGACATGGTCACGGTGCCGGCGCATTTCCGGGTCGCCGATGTCATGGAAGTCGCCATCCTCAACGGTTACAGCCGGCTTCCCGCCTTCGGTGAAGACGTCGATGACATCGTTGGGATCGTCTATGCCAAGGATCTGATGCGAGCTGAACGAGACGGGCAATCCGATCTCGAGGTGTCAGCACTGCTCCGGCCTGCGCATTTCGTGCCCGAAACCAAGCGGATTGCCGAACTGCTCCGGGAGATGCAGGCCGAGCAGTACCACATGGCGATCGTCGTCGACGAGTACGGAGGAACCGCCGGACTGGTGACCTTGGAGGACCTAATCGAGGAGCTCGTCGGCGAGATCGTCGATGAGTTCGACCGGGAAGAGCCAGCCATCGAACCACTTGCTGATGGATCGGTTCGGGTCAATGCCCGGATGGCGATCGACGAGGTCAACGATTTGGTTCACGGTGCTTTGCCAGAGGGTGACTGGGACACGGTGGGTGGGCTGATGCTGCACTTGCTCGGACACATTCCCGCCGAAGGCGAATCGGTGGAGTGCGACGGGATGGTGATGGTTGCCGACCGGGTGCAGGGTCGGCGTATAGCGCGGGTCAGGATCACACCGCGCACAGCTGCGGCTGTCTCTTATACACATCT
>JANZZE010000062.1 GCA_026419545.1 Acidimicrobiales bacterium | reverse complement strand
GCGATGGCGGGAATGAACATTGTCGTGGTCGCATGCGATCAACACGGGAACGTCGACCTTGGGGACCTGCGGGCAAAGCTCGACGAACACCGAGCCAACCTTTCGTGCCTGATGGTGACCTACCCCTCCACCCATGGTGTGTTCGAGGCTGCAATCACGGACATCTGCGAGTTGGTTCACGAGGCCGGCGGCCAGGTGTACCTCGACGGTGCAAACCTGAACGCGCTCGTCGGCGTCGCAAAGCCTGGCCAGTTCGGCGCCGACGTCAGCCACATCAACCTACACAAGACGTTTTGTATCCCCCACGGAGGCGGCGGTCCCGGTGTCGGACCGATCGGGGTCAAAGCGCACCTGGCACCGTTCCTGCCCAACCACCCGGTCATCCAGGAAGCGGGTCCCCGGACCGGTCCCGGACCGATCTCGGCGGCGCCGTGGGGCAGCGCAGGCATCCTGCCGATTTCATGGGCTTACATCACGATGATGGGCCGTGAGGGTCTGCTCGACGCCACACGAGTAGCGATTTTGACCGCGAACTACATCGCGCAGCGACTCTCGCCGCACTACCCGGTGCTCTACACCGGTCAGAACGGGATGGTCGCTCACGAGTGCATCATCGACATCCGGCCTATCACGCATGACACCGGGATCACCGTGGATGACATCGCAAAACGACTCATCGACTACGGATTCCACGCGCCCACCATGTCATTCCCCGTTGCCGGGACACTCATGATCGAAGCCACCGAGTCGGAGAGTTTGGCCGAGGTCGACCGATTCTGCGATGCCATGATCGCCATTCGGAACGAAATCGCCAGGATCGAACGAGGTGAGTGGCCGCCGGATGACAATCCCCTGCGGAACGCTCCGCACCCTGCGGCAGACCTGCTGGTTGATGAGTGGACCCACCCCTATTCCCGGGAAGAAGCTGCATATCCGACGAACTCGCTGCGTGGTTCGAAGTACTGGGTCCCCGTCAGCCGGATCGATGGCGCCTACGGCGACCGGAACGTCATGTGTTCCTGTCCGCCTCTGGACGCGTACGGCTGAGCGTTCGTGTCCGCTTTCGACCTACTACTAACCTCCGCCCGATGAGCGACGAGACATCGCACGCGCTGCGCCGTTCTCCACTCGATCGGGCCCATCGCTCGCTCGGCGCCAAGATGGTTCCCTTTGGTGGATGGGAGATGCCGCTCAGCTATGCCGAAGGCACGTTGGCTGAACACAACGAATGCCGGCACGGCGCGGTTGCGTTCGATGTCAGCCATCTCGGGACCGTCCGCGTCGAAGGTTCACGTGCGTTCGAACTGTTGCAGCAGGTCTTCACCAATGACCTCAGCAGGATCGAGCCCGGTCGGGCGCAGTACACCCACCTTCTCGATCCCGACGACGGGTCCGTGCTCGACGACATCATCGTGTGGTGGCGCTCGCCCGAAGTCTTCGACGTCATGCCGAATGCGTCCAACACCGAGCGGGTGACGGGCGCACTCGAGGGTACGGCGGGAGTACGGGTCGAAGACGTCACCGAAAGCCGCGCCATCGTTGCGATCCAAGGTCCCGATGCCCGCGGGCGGCTCGCCTCCGTTCACGCAGTCGCTGCAACTGTCGGTCGATTCTGTGTTGCTGGATTCGAGTGGAACGGCGCCGAGTGTGTAGTGGCTGGTACCGGATACACGGGGGAAGACGGCGTCGAGTGCGCGATACCTGCTGAGCATGCCGAACGATTCTGGGAGGCTGTACTCGAAGCCGGAGTCAAACCGGCTGGACTCGGTGCGCGCGACACACTTCGCCTCGAGGCTGCCTTGCCACTCCATGGTCACGAGCTGGGTCCAGGGATCACGCCGCTACAAGCTGGCTTGGGATGGGTGGTTTCGTGGGACAAGGGGGACTTCCGGGGCCGGGCACCGCTACTCGCTGAGAAAGAGCGGGGCGTCCGTCGGCGTTTACGGGCGCTGGTGACTGAAGGCCGACGACCGCCACGAGCTGACCAAGCTGTCTTGCGCAATGGCGAGGTGGTCGGGATCGTGACAAGCGGCAACTTCTCACCGGTGCTGGGTCACGGTATTGCGTTGGCGTTTGTTCCTCCCGACGTGGAAGTCGGCGACGAACTTGCCGTCGACGTGCGGGGGACGCCACTGTCAGCCCGGGTGGTCAAGCCGCCGTTCGTGACCAAACACTGAGACCGGCCTCGCGCTGGTTCTCGGTTTCCGTTCTGGATGATTTCACTCCTTCTCGGATGCGGTCGGGCTCCGGCGCTGACGCGCATCGAGTCCGAAGGCAGCGATCACCACCAACAAGCAGCCGAGGGTGAACACCCAGACTGCAGAGTCGATCACGCGCCAACGCCGAGGAGGTGCACATCGACCCACAGGACTGGGACCATTGACCTCGGTGGTTACCGTCACACCTGTGATGCATGGGTCTCCGATCGCGAGCACTTCACGGCTCGTGGGTTGTGACTGCCCAGTGGCCGGGTTCGGCGACACCGTCCCAACCGCGAGCACTGTCATGGCGATTGTCGCGACGAGGAACCCGCGGAACGTGGCGAATGGGAACGTCGAGCGCGTCCTGCGGCTGATGTCCTTCTTGTATCGTTCGCCAGGCTTGTGGAGTTGGTCGCGCCGAACCAAGGGCGCAGCCGCAACTGCCGAACATGAGATGTCATCGTCCGCGCTCGCCCGCATCCAGAGGATCATGGCACAGTGAGCAGACTGCCCGAGATCCCGACCTTGATGGGCGGGCGCGTGGCGAGACGGCTCAAACCCACGTCGGATCGTCGGGAGGGGGCGCCATTGGTCCCCGCGCGGCCAGCTTCTCAACGTGCGATGCAGCAATTTCGACGTCGGCTCGGTCAGCTCCCCACCCGTGGAGCAGGTCCATAGTGAGCATGCGTGCCAGGTGCGGAGCGCGGAACAGGTGCCGGTCGAGAACTGCAAGGTTGTCCAGAGGTAAGACGCCGTTGAGTGCGGCGATCCAGATCAGTGCCCGGGTCCGATTGTCGGCTGGTTCGGTGATCTCGAGTCGGACGGCGTTATCGAGAAGCTCGATTGGATGCTTCAGCAAAGCCTCAACAACCGGCAGTGCCTCCTGCACTTCTGCTCGCTCTCGGAAGTCGATCTTGTCGGAAAGCAAGTGCCGTAGGAGCTCGAATTCGTCAGCGAGCACAACCGAAGCAGAAGCAAGGAAGGCGCTGAAGGCACAGAGCTGGGCCAACACGATCAGCTCCGGCTCCAGACCCTCTCGCTCGAGTGCTTCATCCCAGTGTGCGCGGCCTCGCAGGTATGACGCGTTGAGCCGCGCCACGGCGTCTGCTTCGAGCGCTGCAATCAGCGCTGCTTTCGACGGGAAATACAGGTAGACGGTCCCGACGGCGCAGTCGAGTTCCTCCGCCAAGGCCTTGATGGTGACACCGTTCAGGCCGTCGCGGTCGATGATGCGGCTCGCTGCGGCCAACATGCGAGCCCGCTTCTTTTCTCTTGTGCGCTCACGCCGGTCATCCGGTACGACCCGCAAATGAACCATGTTCATATTATGAACTATGTTCAGTTCCGGCAGCTACTCAAGCCGCACCCAACGGATTCCGCTCGCGAAGACTCAAGTGGCTCCAGTGGGATGGACATCGCCGCTTGCTAGGAGCCTTGGACGGATTGGCGGGCCGCCTTGACCAGCCGCCGGCCTGACGCACGCGCGTAGCTCATCAGCGCCGAGGTGGCCTCGCCGACCTCGTGATTGGCGACGGCGTTTGTGACTTGGGCGAGTTCGCGGGCGATCCGTCGTGGATTGGCAAACGCGGACTCGAACGACGCGGCCGCGCCGCCGTAGGCGGCCCACACCCAGCGAACGAGCAAGATGAGTGCCCGATTGCGGGTTGCGTCGACGAGCGAGGAGAACCACGCGAGTTCTGCACGCTGGCACGCAGCTGCGTTGGGACTTGCACGCACAGCATCAGTCGCGTCTCGTAAGGCAGCAATGTCGGCGGTCGTTGCCCTCTCCGCGGCAAGCTTTCCGACAATCCCAGCCACGCCTTCGCGAACTTCCATGATCTCTGCGAGCAATTCGGGGCCCAGATGACTGACCAATCCAGAAAGGACGGTTGGGTCCGGATTTTGGGTCGGGTCGAGAACTATCGTGCCTCTCCCCTGCTGCGATTCGACGAGTCCCAACTGTTCGAGTCGTGACAGCGCCTGCCGAAGCGACGTCCGGTTGACCCCGAGTTGCTCGGCGAGATCGCGCTCAGCAGGGAGCGCCGAGCCAGCGGCATACGTCCCACTCAGGATTGCATCGGTGAGAATCTCGACGACCTGGTCGGCAACTCGCGTTCGGGCGACGACCCGAAGCTCCGGGAGTGGCGGCGAGATCCCATCAGTGGTTGAATGGCTCATTGGTTCAACCACTATACCAAGGAGAGCGGCCTGCTCTGATGCTCAGGAAGCGACAGGCGAGGACTGACATCCGACCTCCGGAGAGCTACTCGGGCAGCAGCATCGTGTGCCCGAATGGGCTAGGGGCCGGTGCCACATCCGCGTCTTGGTCCATCAGTTGGGGCGCTGGTGCACCGAAAGCGCAGAGCATCCAGAGCCGAGCACACGCCAACTGGGTGTGCGGGAAGGCGCTAGGCCAGCTGCTTTGGTCTGGTCTCGAGCTGAATACCCCGAAAGGACCAATCACTCATGAGTTTTCTACTTGATCCCCCGCTTCTCCTCGCAGCCGGCGCCACCGTGGAGCGGCTCGCGCCCGATGACCAGGCCAAGGCGATGGCCGACAAGGCGATCCTCGCCACCTTCCTCGGAATCTCCATCGGTCTCTATCTCGACCTCCCGGGCCTCGGGTTCGTGTGGAGGCCCTTCAGGGCAAAGAGTGGTCGGGACTGGATGCTGAATTCCGGCGTCTTCCGCTGCAATTATCAGCACCCTTCACTACGGACACATCTTGCGTCGGCCGCGATCTTCGCGACCTACCCGTTCTGGCTGAAACTAGGCCACTGGCTCGCGAAACGTCAGCTGCAAACAGGGTCAGACACGCGTGCGTCGGGTCAAACGGTCAACGATGCGGACTGAGGAGGCCCTGGCACAGTTCTGCGCGGCGCTACTTCCGCCCGAACACGGCGGGCCAGAACCGGCTGAACTCGCTGAACGGGTAGTGCGTCACCTGGATCATGTACCAGCATTGACTCGCTATGCGGTGAAAGCAGGGGCTACTGCTCTCGCTCTGACTGGAAGGTTGGTCTTGCGGCAGTCGATCCGCGATGCTCCACCGGAGCAGCGGGTCGCATTGCTCGATCGACTCGCGTACAACGACCGAGTTGCGCTCGCTCTCGATGGGATGAAGTCCCTCGTCCTGCTGGCCTTCGGTGCTGATACTCACGCTGCCGAGATGGTGGCCCGTTCCACCGCGACACCGCCTGCCCACCCGGACGCAGACCTGACGGTCATTTCATCGACCTGGTGGCCAAGCCACACTCATGCCGATGCGGTAGTCATCGGTTCTGGTGCGGGTGGGGCCATGGCCGCGCGGAGGCTCGCTCATGCAGGACTTGACGTCGTCGTCGTCGAGGAAGGGCGTCGCTGGACGGTCGACGAGTTCCGCACCCGCCACCCGCACGAGCGTTATGCCGAGCTCTATCGCGACGGGGGGACGACCATCGCCATCGGGAGTCCCGCGATCGTGCTTCCGATTGGGCGTGGCGTCGGCGGAACGACCCTCGTCAACTCCGGTACCTGTTATCGGCCGCCGTTGAGCGTTCAGAGGCGGTGGCGCGACGAGTTCGGCTTCGATCTGGCTGATCCACCGAGGCTGTTGACCTATCTCGACGAGGTCGAGGAGTTGCTCCAGGTTGCCCCAGTCCCACTCGAGACAATGGGTCGCAACGGCCAGCTTCTTCTCGAAGGGGCGGCGAAGCTCGGCTGGTCAGCGTCGCCGATTCCGAGAAACGCGCCCGGGTGTGCCGGATCGTGCCAGTGCGCAATCGGCTGTCCGCGAAATGCCAAGTACGGAGTTCATCTCAACGCACTCCCCGACGCCTGTCGGCACGGAGCGCGGATCTTGACCGATGCCAGGGCCCTTCGCATCATCCATGAGCGCCGCCGGGCTCGAGGAGTCATCGCCCGTCGTCCCGATGGATCGAGCGTGACGCTTCGTGCCCCGATCATCGTGGTGGCAGCGGGCGCCACGGAGACGCCAGGCCTGCTGCGGCGGAGCCATCTGGGTGAACACCCAGAGCTGGGCCGGAACCTCAGTCTTCACCCCGCGCTGGGCGTAGCCGGCCGGTTTGAGGAGCGGATCGTGTCTTGGCAAGGTGTGCTCCAGAGTGCCGCCATCGACGAGTTCCACAGATCTAATGGGATCCTGGTTGAGGCGACCGCTACGCCGCCCGGGATGGGATCGATGATCCTGCCCGGCTTCGGCCGGAATCTGTTACGTCAGATCGAAGACGCCGACCACCTCGCAGTCTTCGGGGCGATGATCGCAGACCAACCAGCGGGGCGTGTTCAGAGTCTGGGTCCTCACACGTTGATCCGTTATGACCTCGATCGAGGTGATGGTCGACGTCTTTTTGATGCGATCCGGGTGATGGGAAGGGTGATGTTCGCGGCTGGCGCCGTCGAAGTGCTTTCTGGCGTGCCAGGCGAACCGGCGGCACGGAGTCAACAGCAACTCGAGGATCAGCTTGCTCGGGCTGACATCCGCAAGATGCACCTTGCAGCCTTCCACCCCACAGGAACGGCTAGGGCTGGGGCAGACCCTGATCGATCACCAGTTGCGCCGGACGGAACTCTTCGTGGTGTCTCTGGGGTTTGGGTCGCCGATGCCTCAGTGCTACCGAGTTGCCCTGAAGTAAATCCCCAGGTTTCGATCATGGCGGTCGCACTTTCCATCGCCGACGGGATTGTCAACCGCGGCTGACGCGGACGTCTGCGGTGCGCCGAGCATCAATCGAGTTCACACGTCGGCGCGATCGACGATTCCGAGTTCCAAGAGGCTTGAGTGCGTCTCACTCGCGATTTCGAGGTTCCCATGACTCGCCAGATTGCCCGGCGGTTCCAGGCCATACTTCGCCAGAAGATTGACGTAGTCACGTTGGTAGAGAATACGGATCTTGATCTCGGGGTGAAGCTGCTGTAGGCGGCGAATCTTGCGATTCTTCTTCGTGACGAGTTTCTGGCGCAGCGTGGTGATCTCGATGAAGAGGTCGTAGGCAGGCAGATAGAAGTCGGGAGCGAATGCCAAGCTCGGATTTCCCTTGCCATCACGCTCCAAGACGAAGGTGATCGGTTCGTACTGCCACTCAACCCCATAGAAGTCAAGCAGCTTCGCAAACTGCCGCTCCGAGTTGTGAGCGAATTGAACGCGTTCGTGAGGCAGCAATTCGCCGATCAGGGACACCTCCCAGTCGGGCTGGTTCAGCGGTCGCCGACGGCTCGGCCAGCAACCGGCAGCTCGGTGACCGGCGAGGGAAGGTCGATGATACGGGCATCGACCTCTTCCTTGACCCCGGCGAGCGGCAGAATGTTCAGGACGCCTTGCCCCTTTTTTACGAGGTCGATGAGTTCCTCGTCCTGACGGATCAGCACGGTTTTGTTTCCCTGGATCACCAGGTTGGCCGTCGTGACGTCTTCCCCAAGGTTTTCGCGCAAATAGCTGAACACCTCGCGAACGGTTTCGAGTTTGATCCCTGCATCGAGCAGGTTCTTGATCACCTTCAACTCGAGCAAGTCACGGTAAGAGTAGCGACGGCGGGTCCCGCTCCCCCTGGCGTCTTCCAACGAGGGCCGAACGAGATTGGTTCGCGCCCAATAGTCGAGTTGCCGATATGTGATGCCGACGATTTCGGCGGTCTTGTGGCCACTGAACCCTTGCTCCGGAGAAACGGTCATGTCACTGGCTCCTCGTTGGCGGGCCTGCGCCCAAGTCTCAATCTCAACTTCAGGGTTCTTGACTACCACCCTGGACATCTACTTCAGCGTGATCGTCACATCGGGAGAATTACGCCCATGTGACTGAACTGGTGAGGGTAGTTGCCGACAGGCACTCCGTCAACGATTGAACGGTCGGGCCGACCTTCGAGGACCAGGACCTGTTCCTGGTGGCCGGGCCGCTTCAGCGAGCGCCCGGAGCTGTTCTTCGGTGCCGATCGCGATGAGCACGTGGCCGGGCTCGAGGCGCGTATCCGGCGTCGGGTTGGTGATGAAGTGGCCGTCAGCTTCTCGCACCGCCAGCACCAGCGCGCCCGTGCGGTCACGGATTTGAGCTTCCCGGATGCTGCAGTCGCCCAGAGGAGAGCCGTCAGCAACGATGAGTTCTTCGAGCCTGAACTCGATGTTGCGGTCGTGCATCACGACGTCGACGAACTCCGCAACGTGGGGTTGCAGTGCCATGGCACCGACTCGTGCTCCACCGAGGAATTGGGGATTGATGGTGCGGTTGGCACCTGCCTGTCGCAATCGAGCCTCCGCTTGCGAGACCCGTGCTCGGGCGATCACGAAGATGTCGGGCCGCAGCGCTCGGGCAGCGAGAGTGAGGTAGACGTTGTCGGCGTCGGTGCTGAGCGCAGCTACCAAGGTTGCTGCTCGTTCGATGCCCGCGGCCCGCAGGGTGTCGTCCAGGTTGGCATCACCGTGCACGAACCGGTGTGCGGTCGACTCGAGCCTTTCCAGATCGAGATCGACCACCACGACGTCGCGACCGGCGTCGGCGATGTAATCGGCGACGGTTCGGCCCAGCCTGCCACAACCGCAGACGATGACGTGGCGGTTGAGTTGGGCGATCTCCCGCTCCATTCGGCGCCTCCAGAGATGGTCGGTCAATCGACCCTCGATGATGGTCTCAAGTACGACTGTGAAGCTGTACAGCACGGTGCCGACCCCGACGAGAATCAGGATGATGGTGAACACTTTCTCGCCGGGCGTGTCCAGACTGATCTCGCCGAACCCGACGGTCGATACGGTCTCGATGGTCTTGAACAATGCGTCGAGTGGTTCGAGGCCGAGCGCCAGGTAGCCGACTGTTCCGAAGACCAGGACCGCAGCGACGAGGGCGAGCGACAGCCCGAGCCGGAAGCGAATGTCTCCAGGATCCCGCCTCGGTGGTTGCCGCGACCGGCGTATCAGACGATGGAGCATCGGCAATACAGCTCAGTGGGACCAGTGGAACGCAGCCACGAGCCCCGCGCAGTCGCAGGTGTCCTGCTGCCTCATGATTGGAAGTCTTCCGGGTTTACGTTCTCGATGAACTTGCGGAACTCTTCGACGACCTCTTCACTGGCTTGCTCATCCGTCTCGTCGTCGATCGTTGTTGCGGCCTCCTCCACGACGGCCTCCTCGGCGAAGATCGGTGCGCCGGTGCGAACTGCCAACGCGATTGCATCTGAAGGACGGCTTGACACCACATGCACCTCACCACCTGCTTCGAGCCGGATCTCGGCGAAGAACGTGCCGTCGACGAGATCGGTCACGACGACGAGCTGCACACTCGCGCCGAGTTCATCGAGCAGGCTCTTCATCAGATCATGCGTCATGGGTCGCGGCGTGACGATACCCTCGAGCGCAAGGGCGATCGCCGTGGCCTCGGGCCCTCCGATAAAGATCGGCAGCACCCGCCGCCGACCGCCTGTCTCGCGCAGCAGTACGATCGGGCTGTTGCTCGTAGCCTCGACTCGTACACCGAGCAGCTCCATCTCGACCACCCTTGCACCCTACCCTTTTCGGGTTCAGTCTCGGGTGGTGATGCCATACAGGTGGGGCACATATGCGTCCGGGTTGGTGGTCAGCACCTCTAGGGACCCACCGGCCACGAGATCGAGATTCCGGTACCGACCAGCGAAATCGAGGCCGTATCCGATGACGAACACGTCTGGTACCTCGAAGCCACGGAAGGAGATGTGCGTCGGTAGGATGCGCCGAGCGGCCTTGTCAGTGAGCGCGCAGACCTCGAGCGAGGCTGGTTCTCGTCGGCGAAGCTCGGATAGCAGGAACCCGAGTGTGAGTCCGGTGTCGACGATGTCTTCGACGAGCACCACATCGCGACCCGAGATGTCGAGGTCGAGATCCTTGACGATCCTGACTCGGCCGGTTCCCGGTGCGTAGGAAGAAATCGAGAGGAAGTCCACCGTGACGGGGCTGGTGATCTCGCGGCACAAGTCAGCGAGAAACAAGAGGCTGCCTTTGAGCACCGAGATCAGGACGACCCCGCTGGGGTAGGCCTGCGAAAGTTCGGCTCCTAATCGTTGCACGGTACGTCGGAGATCGCCCCGGCTCGCCAAGATCGTGGGCGGAGGTACCATCGCCGGGCTTCCGCCGAGCTCAGCTCGGGTCGAGGTACTCACGTAGGGTGTTCCGCAACAGCACCATGCGCAGACTGTCGCCGAGCGCGACGAGCTCGTCGAGAGTCGCCATCGCCCGTTGCCGGGTCTCCTTGTCCCGTTTACGCAAAAGAGGCAGGAGGAGTTGCTCGAAGAACGCTGCCTCGCTCTCGGCAGCTCGTTTATACATGCGCAGGTGCCTGGCTTCTACACCGTGGCGGATGAATGCCGCACAGGTGCGTGCAGCCAGAAGAGCATCATCGTCGTAGACGGTTGCGTTCCCCATCTTCTCGCCGGCAACGAGGCCGTACCGCTCGAGCTCACCAAGCTGGCGAGCTGTCAGTCCCGCAGCCTTGGCGAGCTCGTCGACCGTCATGCTTACAGTGGTGTCACCAGAATCGAGCAGGGATTGGCGTCGGCGGCGCTGCCCCGATTCCGCGTCAGGACTCGGTTCACCGGGTGCACCAGGTGCCCCATCGGTTGTCGTGCCCACAGCTTCGTGAGCTAGCGCAGGCGCGGATTCAGTGCCGTGATCGGCTGCCGTCTGTTCGCCCTTTGCATCCGAGTCAGCGGCGGAAGTCGAACGGTCGGCGACGGCATTGCTGGCGTTGGTGGGCGCGAGGAGCTCATCGAGTTCTCCTGACTCCAACCGATCCTTGATCACTTTCAGGGGAAGGAAGTTCTCACGTTGTTGGCGCAGGATCCACCGGAGACGCTCGATGTCCGCGTCGTAGAACTTGCGGTAGCCCGACGGCGTGCGTTCAGGATCGAGAAGGCCCTGACTCTCCAAGAATCGGATTTTGGAGATCGTAACGTCAGGGAACTCCTCTTGAAGGAGGCTCAAGACCTCGCCGATCGACAGGTGGGTTCGCTCGCTCACGATTCGTGTGACGCGCCGAGGAAGAAGACCAACTTGAACTTGCCGATTTGGAGTTCGTCACCGTTTGCCAACGGTGCTTCGTCGATCCGTTCACGATTGAGGTAGGTCCCGTTGAGCGAACCAACATCTCGCACCACGTAGCGATCGCCACTGCGCACAATCTCGGCATGGCGTCTTGACACGGTGATGTCGTCAAGGAATATGTCACTGTCAGGGTGCCTGCCCGCGGTCGTCATTGGTTTGTCCAGTAGGAAGCGGGTACCCGCCTTCGGACCTCGTTTGACCACGAGCACCCCATGCTCAGCTGGAACCTCGTCAAGCGATATCGCAATCTCTTCGTCGACGGGATCGCTGGGCATCGTGGGGTGGAACGTGATGGTGGCGTGCTCCGGCGAGTGAGTCTCGAGCACGCCGCCGCATGACGAGCAGAAGTTCGCACCGAGCGGGTTCCGGTGTCCGCAGTTGTTGCAGTAGACGTCGGCCACGGTGCTCACCTGCTCTGGGGTTACTCCTCAATCAGGGCGCGATAGCCATCGGGGTCGAGTAGCGCATCGACTTCTGAGGGGTCAGAAGGAGAGATGTCGCAGATCCATCCTTCACCGTACGGGTCCTCGTTGAGCAGCTCAGGATGATCGGCCAACTCAGTGTTGACCGCCATGATCGTGCCTGAAACCGGAGCGTAGATGTCGCTCACCGACTTCGTCGACTCGACCTCACTGATCTTGTCCCTTGCGGCCACGGTGGCGCCGACCTCAGGGACCTCGACATACACCACGTCGCCGAGGGCATCCTGGGCATAATCGGTGATGCCGACCCGGACCACACCGTCGACGAGACGCGCCCATTCATGGTCTGGCGAGTACCGTAGGTCGTCGGGAACGTTCATGGTCGGAACGCTAGCCGATCCCACCCCAGCCACTCATCTGGGAGCACGAGGTCTGGCCGTCCAGAACCGCCCGGACTCGGAGGACCCACGGCAGGGCGGGGCGCAGTTCACCGAACGAGTTGGCGGATACGTCGCGCATATTCCTGGGCAAGGCGGCGAGCGGCGGCATCCGAATCCGCCTCGGCCCAGATGTGGGTGATCGGCTCTTCCGGATCAGGGAGCGCCAAGGCCCAACCCGAGTCGTGAAACACCTTCACGCCGTCGATCAGTTCGACCTCGCGTCCCTTGGAGTGCTCGATCAAGCTGCGCATGACTGCGCCCTTCTGCTCCCAAGGGGTCACCACGGTCTCGTGGGCCAAGTGCACCCGCGGAAGCTGTGCCACCACATCGGAGAGCCGCCGCCCATGAAATGCGAGCAGGTCGAGCACCTTCACGAACGCCGCCGCGGCGTCGAAAGCAGGCAGGAACCCTGGCAGGATGAAGCCGCCTCGTTGGTTTGCGGCGAACCCGACCCCCGGCTCGGTCGCCGCGTCCATCAGTGCGGCGTTGGAGATTTTGGTGGGCACGAAGGTGTAGCCGATCCTGGCGACGAGTTCGGTGGCAACCCGACTCGCTGTAACGGGAAGGGCCACCTTGTCGCCATGGAGCTTGCCTTCGAGAAGCGTGAGCATCGCCAGCTCTGCCTCGATGTCGCTCAGGACCCGCCCGTCGTCATCGATAAGAATGAGGCGTTCGCCGTCTGGATCGATGACCCCACCAAGATGCGAGCCCGAGGTACGCACGAGGTCGGCGACATACCTGGCATGACTGTCGAGGTCTGGATGATGCAGTACGCCGCTCGTCGAGACGAACGGGTTGACTGCGAGGACCTCCAGGCCAAGCTTGGCCAATACATTCGGCATAGCGAACGAGGTCGATCCGTAGGCGTAATCGATGACCACCTTGAACCGGGCCTCACGGATTCGGTCGATATCGACGGTGGCCTCGAGCGCAGTTGAATAATGCTCGAGTGCTCGGGGCGCGAAGCCGATGTCGCCTATTTCACCTGGGAACACACGCCGGAAATCTTCACGGCTGAAGACTCGCTGGATCTTGCGTTGAGCATCTTCGGTGATGTCGAGCCCATTGCTGTCGAAAAATCGCACGATGACCGACTGGGGGTCGCCGTGGACCAGCCTGATGGTGATGCCCCCACTGATGGCAGGGCGACGCACGATGAACCGTGTAACTGGCACCGACGCCACCTCGAGATCCTCGACATTGATCCCCGCGGCGTTGAGTCCGGCCATCATGGCCCGCTTCAGCATCCGCGCCGACCGGCTGGAATCGCGTGAGGTGATGACGGTGGTCCCCTTCTTCAAGGTACTGCCGTAAGCCATCGCAACCTTTGAAGCGAATTCCGGCGTGATGTCGACGTTCGCGAGGCCCACGATCCCATTGCGACCGAACAGACTCCGGGCGCCGCGCGACTCCCAGACGATTGAGTCGTTGACCGTCGCGCCTGCCTCCACCGTCTTGAGTGGATAGACCTTGACCCCGGAAGCCAACAGGGCGTCCTCACCGATGAAGCACTCATCTCCGAGCACAACACCCTCCTCAGCGCGAACGCCTTTGCGAATGTCGCAAGACCGGCCAACGACCGTTCCCCGCAGCCGCACGGCTTCGCCAAGATAGGTGTTGTCATGCACAACGGTGCGCTCGAGATTGGCGTCGATTCGGACTCTCACGTTCTGACCGAGGACGGCGTAGGGTCCGACCTGGGCTCGACCCTCGACCCGGCAGTTGTCTCCGATCACCGTTGGTCCAACGATCTCAGCGTCGGGATGCACGTCCGCACCTTCGCCCAGCCACACACCGTGCGTGAGTTCGAAACCCGGGATGTCGACTTGCACCTTTCCATCGAGGATGTCTTTGTGGGCGCGTAGATACGCGTCGAGTGTTCCCACATCCTCCCAGTAGCCCTCGGCGATTGCTCCGTACAGCGGTGCTCCGTCGACGAGCACGCGTGGGAACACCTCACTGGAGAAGTCGACCGGCCTGTTGGGCTCGATGTAGTCGAAGATTTCCGGTTCCAGGACGAAAATCCCGGTATTGATCGTGTCGCTGAACACCTGGCCCCATGTCGGCTTCTCGAGGAACCTCTCGATCCGGCCGTTCTCCTCGGTGATGACGATGCCGAACTCGAGTGGGTTCTCGACATGGGCCAGCCCGATCGTGGCGAGGGCGTGATTGGTTCCATGGAACTCGATGATGCGGGTCAGATCGATGTCGGTGAGGACGTCGCCTGAAATCACGAGAAATCGCTCGCTCAGGTGATCCATCGCGTTGCGCACCGAGCCCGCCGTACCCAAGGGACTCTCCTCGGTCACGTACACGATCTTGACGCCGAACTCTGAACCGTCCCCGAAGTAGTTCCGGATGGTGTTGGCCATGAAGGCGACGGTCACCACGATGTCATCGATGTCGTGACGCTTGAGCAGCTCCACGATGTGCTCCATCATCGGTCGGTTCACGAGCGGGAGCATTGGCTTGGGGACGTTGGAGGTCAAGGGGCGGAGCCGAGTGCCCTCCCCCCCGGCCATGATCACCGCCTTCACTGCCACTCTCCTGCCGTTCTTGGATTCATTGTCGTCAGCTTTATTCCCCTGACCACTCGCATAGGTTCTGGAACCTACCCGGCTCGGCGACCAGTCGCGGGCCCGCCTTCCGATCACCCGCCCGGCAGCTCACATCGCAGCCGTGCGCGGGTGTTTCTCCCATCACGCGGCACCGCCTGCGGCGCCAACAAACACAGCTCACGCCGAAGCCCTGCGGGAGTGTCGCTCTCGCAAGGACTGTGACCACATAGGGATGTACCGATACGCGGCGTAATAGCTCAGCAATACCCCGGGCAATCCCCAAACCCAGCCAAGCGCTTGCAAGAACGGGGCGGCGGGGGCATCGCTTGACCCACCGAGGAAGCAGGGAAAGGCGACCATTAGCGCGAACGTTCCGGCTTTGCCGAACCACGTCACGTTGACCGGCTCGGCTCCGAGCACGGTGAGGGTCACGGTAATCGCAGCTACGACGATTTCGCGGGTGAGCACGACGGCCGCGAAGGAAATCGGTGCGCCGCCAACCGCGAGGATCCCGCCGATCCCGACGAAGAAGAGGATCCGGTCAGCGGTCGGGTCCAGTAACCGACCGATGCTCGAGACCTGATTGAAGTGACGCGCGATGTAACCATCGAGGAAGTCGGTGGCGCCGAGGAAACCGAGGAGGATCGCGGCCCCGACTCGGTTGTCCTGCCCGAGCAGCATGATCAGGTAAAAGGGCAAGAAGGCGAGGCGTCCGACGGTGATCAGATTCGGGATGGTCAGGACGCGGTCCTGCCCTGGCGCTGGGTAGAGATCGGCCTCTTCGTCCACGGCCGCGGCGGCCGCAGCGCCGAGCTCGGCAGCAAGCTCGGTATCAGCCGCAAGATGTTCAGGCCACTGATCATGGGTGCTGGGAGACTCGGACGCCGGGCTCATTGCCGCCAGCCTACGATCTGGCCCGGCAGCGGGCGTTTACCCAAGGAGGTTCGATGGCAACGATCTTCACCCGGATCATCGGCGGCGAGTTGCCGGGACGCTTTGTCTACCGAGACGAGCAGTGCGTTGCGTTCCTGTCGATCAACCCGCTCAGGCCGGGGCACACACTGGTCGTTCCGCGCCAAGAGATCGACCACTGGTTGGACGCTCCGCCCGAACTCAATGCGCACCTGATGGCAGTGGCCCAGAAGATCGGAGCAGCGCAGATGGTGGCCTTCAATCCCGTGAGGATCGGCCTCATGATCGCTGGACTCGAAGTTCCCCACCTCCACATCCACGTCGTGCCGATCTGGGGAGTGCATGATCTGGACTTTGCGAACGCCGATCCGAATCCGTCCACGGAGTCACTCGACGACGCGGCTGAACGCCTCCGTCAGGCACTCGGCGCCGACGCGTCCTCCTGAACGACCGTTCTCCGATTAGCCGCCGCTGCGGCGCTGTGCGCGCGCTGGCGGAAAGGTTGCGAGACGTATCAACCTTCGACCGCTTTCCTATCAGTCGCCGCCAGTGGTGGATGCTGACCTGACGAACAGCTCGATGCCCTGGTCATCAGCCTGACGATCGAACCCGAGTGATTGCAGTTGTAAGCGGAACACCTGAAACTGCACAGCGGTCCAGTCGCCAGCCTTCCGGCGGTCGAGGACGACCACGTCGACGCCATCGGCGGCAGCGACAGCGTCCGGCCGCTCTGAGGGTTGCAACGTATACAGGCGCTCTCGCTCTTCAAGGAGTTGCAGCATGGAAGGTGAGGCGCGCACCGACTGTTCCCTTGGGATCTGATGCGCGATCTGGATCCTGGCGAAATCAACAATGTCGCGACCACCCCAATCCCATGGGTGACGGTACGGTGAGCTCGCGCCGTCACGGATGAAGAAGACGGTACCGGCGAGGAGCAGAGCGCCAAGCACTCGGCGGTCAACGGTCACCTTCTCCACGCCCATCCGACCGCTCTTGGCCAAGGCGAAAGCCGTGGAGAGGAAGATGAAGGCGGTGATCGCCACTGTCTGCTGGCCAAACACCGCTTCTGAGGGGACGTCTGCGACCATGTAGAGGAACTGCAGCGGTAAGGCCGGTACGAGATAGCGAGGTGCGAGCACCGGCAAGAACAAGACGGGTGCGAGCAAGGTGACGGTCAGCTGGAAGTTCTGCTCATCGACCAGATCGCTGAGTACGGTGCCAGGATGCGTCAGCATCCCCCACGCGACGGACCAGGGCGCTGTCTCTTATACACATCT
>JANZZE010000061.1 GCA_026419545.1 Acidimicrobiales bacterium | reverse complement strand
TCCGTCACCAGGGTGTGGTCAGACGACAACGCAGGTCGCACACGGACTCACGCTTCGGACGTTACCGATGGGCGGAGCAACTCGGGAATTTCGGCTCTACGTCCCCGATGAGCACGATGGATCCGAGCCCTTGCCGATGGTGATGGATTTCCACGGCTTGCTCGAGACGGCCGAACTGCACGCCAGGTCTGACCAATGGGAGGTCAAGGGCGAAGAGGTTGGCGCCATTGTCGTCACGCCGCAAGGTCTTGGGCCGGTCCCGCATTGGAACGCGGTGCCCGGTCCGGACAACGACGACATCGTGTTCGTCAGGGCGCTGTACGACCTCTTGGGCTCGGAATTGTGTGTCGACCTCAACCGTGTCTATGCCGGTGGGCTCTCGAACGGTGGAATGATGTCGTCGGCGCTTGCTTGCGCTATGGCTGACACATTCGCTGCTATCGGCTTGGTGTCGGGGATCTTGTTCGGCGACGACTGCCAACTGACCCGACCGGTGCCGGGCATTGTGTTCTGGGGGAAGAAGGACCCGATCCTGCCCTACGAAGGTGGTCTCATGAAGCGGACTGGTGCGCCGCCCAGCCCGGACCAAGGTGGATTCCCACCGGTCGAGGTTGCCGTGGCCAAGCTGGCGTCGCTGAACGGATGCTCGACCGAGTCGGTGGTCGAACCAGTGTCGGAGCACGTCGAGAAGCGGTCTTACCCCTGTCCTGAAGGTGTCGAGGTCGCCCTGTACGTCGTCAGCGATGGCGGCCATACCTGGCCGGGCAGCGAGCTGTTCCGCAAAATGGGTGAAGGCGACACTGGCGATCGTGGCGTGACGACCGACGAGATCGATGCCACCTCGCTGATGTGGGAGTTCTTCGCGCGGCATCCGATGCGTTGACAGCGTTGTCCCGGGTACGGTGCCGTCATGTCCGACGAATCCCGGGAACCGAGTGCCGCAGGATCACTTGATCGATCGAGCTTCCGGGTCGAGCACGACTCGATGGGCGAGGTACTCGTCCCTGTTGATGCAAAGTGGGGAGCCCACACCCAGAGAGCCATCGACAACTTTCCGATCTCGGGTCTGCGAGTCGACAAACGGCTGATTAGGGCCCTCGCCTTGATCAAGCGCGAGGCAGCAGCGGTGAACGGCGCATCCGCTGAAGTGCAGGCCGTGACACCTGTCATCGCGCAGGCGATCATCGCTGCCGCGGACGAAGTGGTCGCGGGAGCCTGGGACGACCAGTTCCCCGTCGACGTGTTCCAGACGGGTTCCGGCACCAGCACGAACATGAACATGAACGAAGTGCTCGCAGACCTTGCGAGTGAGCGTCTCGGTGCGCCGGGTTCGGTTCACCCCAATGATCACGTCAACGCGTCGCAGTCATCGAATGATGTGTTCCCGACCGCGATGCACCTTGCGGTGGTAGAAGGGCTCACTGCCGAAGTGATACCGGCGCTCCAACTCCTGCACGACGCTCTGGCTGCCAAGGCGACGGAGTTCGCCGGCGTCGTGAAAGCGGGGCGAACGCATCTGATGGACGCAACCCCGGTCACCCTCGGCCAAGAGTTCGGTGGTTACGCCGAGCAAGTCCGTCAGTCGATGCTCAGGATCGAGCGATCTCTGCCGAGCGTTGGCCAGTTGCCACTCGGTGGTACCGCGGTCGGCACGGGTTTGAACGCTCCTGCCGGTTTCGGTCGAGCGGTCATCGAACGCTTGGCGGAAAGGACCGGGCTGCCGTTGACCGAGGCGCCTGATCATTTCGCCGTGCACGGCGCGCGAGACGCGCTTGTGGAGGCGTCTGGGCAGCTGCGGGTGCTCGCGGTCGTGCTGGTGAAGATCGCCAACGACCTGCGGTGGATGGGCAGTGGACCCAGGGCAGGGTTGGCTGAGATCCGGATCCCTGATCTCCAGCCCGGCTCGTCGATTATGCCGGGAAAGGTGAACCCGGTCATCCCTGAAGCGGTCACGCAGGTGGCTGCTCAGGTCATCGGTCATGACGCGACCGTCGCCTTCTGCGGATCACAAGGTGCGTTCGAATTAAACGTCTACTTGCCGGTCATGGCCCACAATTTGCTCGAGTCGATCACGTTGCTCGCCAACGTGTCGAGGCTGTTCGCGGACCGCTGCGTGAAGGGAATCGAAGCCGATGTCGACCGGTGCCGGTACTTCGCGGAGGTCAGCCCTGCGATCGCGACGGCGCTCAACCCGCACCTCGGTTACGAGACCGTCGCCAGCATCGTGCAGGAAGCCGGTAGGACAGGACGCACGATCCGGGAGATCGTCCTCGAGCGAGGCGTGCTGGATCGCGATCTCGTCGAGCGCGTCCTCGACGTGCTCGCCATGACCAAGGGAGGTATACGTTGACAAGCATCACGCTTCCTGCGCGTGAAGCAGACGTCCTGCTCGAGACCGACGTAGTGGTCTGCGGCGGCGGGCCAGCGGGCCTTGGCGCTGCTCTGGCCGCCGCTCGCACCGGTGCATCCGTGGTGCTGCTCGAGCGGTATGGCTTTCTCGGCGGGAACTTCACCGCGGCCGCGGTCGGGACAGTGTGCGGGTTGTACGTGCGCAGCGCGCCTGGATCCTTCGACTATGCGATAGGGGGAGTGGCCCGCGCCTTTGTCGAAGAGTTGGTGGCTCGGGGCAAGGCGATTGGGCCGTACCCGTTCAAGGAGACTGCAGTACTGCTGTACGTCCCTTGGGCGGCGAAACGCCTCGCCGATCATCTGGTCATTGAAGGACCCGATTCCGGAAACATCACCCTCCTGTTGCACGCCTTGGTCAGTGAGGTGGTGGTCGACCCAGAAACCGGCGCGGTGGACGGCGTTGTGATCGCGAGCAAGCAAGGCCCGAAGGTCGTGCGTGGACGGGTCGTGGTCGATGCCACCGGCGATGCAGACGTCGCAGTCGCCGCAGGAGTGCCGTGGATCATGGGGGGACCCGGAGAGCGACAGTTCGGGTCGATGCAGTTCTTCATGCAGAATGTCGACATTGCCGCCGCGATGACGGCTGGGCTGGGCGCGTTGAGCGAAGCCATTGCTGAACACGGGGGGCACCTCACCCGTGATGGCGGCGCAGTGATCCCGACGTTCAGGGGTGGGGAGGTCATCGGAGCCATGATCCGGTTGACTCGCGATGGTGCACCGCTGGACGCAACGGATCTGTTCGACCTCACCTATGGTGAGCTGGAAGGACGCAGACGCGCAGAGGAGGCCGAAGTATTCCTGAAGGAGTACATGCCAGGTTTTGCCGACGCGTTCCTCGCCGATACCGCTACCCAGCAAGGAGTACGAGAGACCCGCCATATCGTCGGCCGGTACACCTTGACCGGTGATGAAGTCCGTGCGCAGGCAACGTTCGAGGATGCCGTCGCGGTGTGCGCCTGGCCCCAGGAGTATCACGTCTCGGGGCGGTCGACGGATTATGTCTTCCTCCCCGACGGCGCGACCTACAGCATTCCATTTCGGGTCCTACTCCCGTCGGCAGGCCCGCCCAACTTGTTGGTGGCCGGGCGCTGCATCTCTGCCGATCATCACGCCCTCGCGTCCTGCCGGGTCATGGCGCCGTGCATGGCGCTCGGCGAGGCTGCTGGGACAGCCGCTGCGCTCGCGGTATTGGATGCGCGAGAAACCTCGAGTGACCGCATCGTTCTGGGTTCGGTCGACCCTGGCGCTGTGCGAACTGAACTCGTTGCGCGAGGGGCGATCTTGCCGTGAGCAGGTGACCGTTTCGTTGACCCGCGAGCGTTGGACGTTGACGTTGAGGTCTCTAGTTGAGATCTCTATAGGTGATAGCTGGATCTCGAAGGGCAAAGTGACTCGCGCGTATTGGACGGCGAATCTGAGTCCCTGGGGGTAACCAGCGACGCCCCCACTTGGTCAAGGGGTTTAGGTGAGTCGAGCGCCGGCGTTCTGGGTCTGGATTTCTTGGCGTTTGGGCCGCGGATTCGGCGTCGACGGGGTTTTCCTTAGCCGAGCGCCGGCGTGCCGTCGAACGGCACAGGGTCTGACGAGACGGGGATCGTCGGTCGCTGCCAGCTCATCACTCGGGCCAGGTTGTCGGCGACGGCTCGCCACTGATCGGGTTTCCAGCCCTCGGCCTTGCCTTCGATGACGTTGGCTTGGTTGAGGTGGACGAACGCGGGCAACCGTTCGATCCCCATTGCTTTGATCGCCAATCGGTCTGGGTCGCAGAAGACCAGGAACTCATGGACGAACGGACCGAGGAATCGCTTGGCGCCCTCGTCATCGGCAGCCACCAGGAACGCAGTTCGGCAGTCGGCCTCTGCGAAGTTGCGAAGGATTCGCACGGCCGTGTCGATGATCCAGGAACTTTCGTAGGTATAGGGATCGAGGACGACAAGGGCGAGGTGGAAGGTGGTCGTCCACTGACCCACCGTGCGAGGTTCATCGTCAAGCGCGCGGAGAGGTGTATCGGCAGGAACCGTCACGGGGTCGTCTGCAGTCACGGCGCAGAACCGTAGCGCGGCTCCGCGAACCGCCAGAAAACACGATTCGCTTTACACGTGCGATTTGCCAGCGGTCGGCGCAAACTACGGGAAGTGGCGGGTTCGGATGGCTTGGACTGTTGGCGCACTGGCGGTTTCCTCGGGCGATCGTGTCCAGCGGCCGGATAGTTCCTTTGTTCGGATGGCTGGGACTGATCGTCCATCCGCAGCCTCGGCAGCACGAGACACTACGGTGTCGAACATGGGGACCGGCTCCTTCGCTTATCACCTCGTATTGTTGTTGCATCTGTTGTGCGTCGTCGTCGGCTTTGGCGCAACCTTCGTTGCACCACTACTTGCCGCCAAGGCACGCCAGCGTCCATCTGCTGAGGCCTACGCCATCAACCACACGTTTCATGAGGTCTCGAAGGTTCTTGCGACACCGTTCATAATCGCCGCCGGCGTCTTCGGCGCCGTCCTGGTGCCTCTGAGTGATGAGGTGTGGAAGTTCTCCCAGACCTGGATCAGCATCGCATTCGTTTTGTTCTTTGCTGCGTTGGGCATCTCGCTCGGACTGCATTTGCCCAACCTCAAGGCGATGGACGGTCTGCAAGAAAAGCTCGCGACCGGGCAAGCCACCCCGACCGAGGGAGGCCCTCCAGCCGAGGTGCTGGAATTGCAGGCTCGGGGCAAGAGAGCCCAGATGCTTGGCGGCATTCTCCACTTGTTGTTCTTGCTTGTCATGATCGACATGATCTGGAAGCCCGGCCTCTAATACGTCGGCCCGGCTCGCCTCGGGTTTCCGGGTCGGTGGGTTTCGGATGTGGGGCTGAGGTGCCCGAGAACGCACGGTTGGGGTTTCCGGGTCGGTGGGTTTCGGATGTGGGACCGAGGTGCCCGAGATGCGGGGCGGGATGCTTCGGTAACGTACCTCCTATGCACCCGATCGAGCGCCTCCGCTACGTCGCCCGAGCTTCCGGTGCTCCACAATCGGTGCTCGTCGAGGAGACCGCAGCTGCCCTAGCAAGCTTTGTTGACGACCCCCAAGCGCTCGTCACCGCCTGCCGGAGAGTGGTGGCGCGCCAACCCGCGTCTGGTCCGCTCCTGTGGCTCGCTGCCCGCGTCCTGACCGCTGGTGATCCCCGTAGCGAGGTCTGGGAGGCTTCAGGTCGGATACACAGCGACGCAACGTCTTGCATGCTGGCCGGGCATCTGCCCGACGACGCAACGGTCACGGTGCTGGGCTGGCCCGAGGAGATCGGTGCCGCGCTTGCCCGGCGCGGCGACCTACGAGTGCTCGTGATCGACGTCCTGGGTGAAGGAAACGGTTTGGTGAGCCGTTTGGTGCAATCGGACGTCGACGCGTGCGAGGTCCCCAACTCGGGACTCGGCTGTGCGGTGGTGGCCAGTGATCTGGTTTTGCTCGAGACGAACGCTGCAGGCCCGTCCGAGTTCTTGGCAGTCGCCGGTTCGCGAGCCGCTGCCGCAGTCGCTCGCCATGCGAGGGTCCCAGTGTGGCTTGTTGCTGGCGAAGGCCGGTTGCTGCCTGAGCCGATGTGGACAGCCGTCCGTGAGCGGGTTGCGCCAGAAGCACCGTGGCTAGGTGAGCAGGAGGTCGTGCCGCTTGAGTTGGTAGACCAGGTGATCGGTCCCGTAGGAGCGGAGTCCGTCGCGGAGGCGTTTGCCCGATGCGACTGCCCCGTGGTCCCCGAACTGTTCAAGGGCGGGGTCTTCTAGGTAGGCGTGTGATCAGGGCGTGACCAGCAGCGTGAGGAAACGTCCGACGCTTTCAGGCGAGGTGGTTTTTGAGCCGCTGTGGGTTGGGAAGATCGCGCCCGTCGCCGGTGAAGGTTGCCTCATAACGTGTCCAAGCGCGGGCGTTTTCGAGTCCGGAGTGTGATTGCCGAGTGCTTCTAGCGGCGCGTACGCAACGGGCGAGACGTGCAGGACGGTCTTTGAGTCGGTTGGTGACCAGTTGGGTCTGGTTCCGGCTTGGGCATGCGTGGCTGATGCCACTGGCTGTCCGTTAGGGTGCTGACCCATGTCACGGCGCGCGCTGATCCGTATGTCCCCCGAAGAGATCGATGCGTTCCTCGCTGGACGCCACACGATGAACATCGCCACCATCGGGCCCGATGGCAATATCCATCTCGTCGCAATGTGGTATGGCTTCTTGAACGGGAACCCTGCGTTCGCAACGTTCGCCAAATCGCAGAAGGTGGTCAATCTGCGGCGCGATCCGCGGATAACCGCTCTGGTCGAGACCGGTGAGGTCTACGAAGAGCTGAAAGGCGTCGAGATCGTCGGCCGAGGTGTCATTCACGAAGATCCAGAAACCAAAGAAGCAGTCGCACGTTCCGTTGCCGATCGCTACTTCGACGTCGCGGCCCCAGCCGACCTCGACGTGGTGATCGCCGGCCTCGTCAACAAGCGCGTCGCGGTCGAGATCGTGCCGGAGAAGTTCGTCAGTTGGGACCACACGAAGCTTGGCGGTGTCTACTAGGACTGCGTGGCCGTGTCGCTCGCAGTGGTTCAGTGTCGACGGGGTGGTGGCTGCAGCGGGATGCTGAAACCCGCATCGCTGCGTCGCGCTAGGGTCATCGGCCATGGGTCAGATCGTCGATTTCCCGAGTAACGGTCATACATGTTCTGGCTATCTCGCCGCTCCAGGGAGCGGTTCGGGTCCTGGCGTCGTGGTCATCCAGGAGTGGTGGGGTCTGGTGCCCCATATCAAGGACGTGTGTGACCGGTTCGCGTCCGAAGGGTTCGTCGCGCTGGCACCCGACCTGTACCACGGCCAGACGACGACCGAGCCTGACGAAGCTGGCAAACTCATGATGGCGCTCAACATCGAGCAAGCAGTGAAGGAGATGTCAGGGGCTGTCGACTACATGCTCAGCCTCGATGCTGTTTCGAGCAAGACGGTCGGCGTAATCGGTTTTTGCATGGGCGGAGGCTTGGCACTCATCCTCGCTGCCCGGAGACCCGATGCTGTCTCGGCATGCGCTCCCTTCTATGGGGTGATCCCGTGGGAGGGTGCCCAGCCCGACTATTCGCAACTCAGTGCCAAGGTCCGTGGCCACTTTGCCGAAAATGACGGTTTCTTCGGACCGGAACTCGCCAAGGCCCTTGAGCAACAGCTGCGCGATCTGGGCAAGGATGCCGTGATCACCATCCACCCCGGTGTCGAGCACGCGTTTTTCAACGACTCGCGTCCCGAGGTGTACGACGAGACTGCCAGCCGCCGAGCCTGGAACGAGACCATCGCGTTCTTCCGCGAGGCAATCAACTGACCCGTACGCATTCGTTTTCGGATGTGTGGGTCTTGGATGTGTGGGACTGTGATGCCTGGGATGCGGGCATCCGGCTCGTCTCGTGTTTTCGGGCTTGTGGGTCTTGGATGTGGGACTGTGATGCC
This sequence comes from Acidimicrobiales bacterium, assembly GCA_026419545.1. Taxonomy (GTDB): domain Bacteria; phylum Actinomycetota; class Acidimicrobiia; order Acidimicrobiales; family Acidimicrobilacustridaceae; genus JANZZE01. Next base: position 9,063 of record JANZZE010000061.1, on the reverse strand, counting down.
CGGGATTCGGATGCCTGAGGCTGTGAGATTGTGGCGCCTCGCCACCCAGCCATAACTTGAGAACCATGCGGAATCCCAAGGACTTCTTCCGGCCCCTCGCGCTCGGCGCCCCGATGCCGTTGCGCGAGATCCCCGTCCGACCGTCACGGATGATCCATTTCTTCGATCCGAGTAACGAGAAGATGGTGGCGAAGCTGCCTGATCTCGTGGGAAAGGTCGATGTCCTGCTCGGCAACCTCGAAGATGCCATCTCGGCGGATCGGAAAGAAGCGGCCCGCCAAGGTCTGGTCAAAGTGGCAAAGGAGGTTGATTTCGGCGACACGCAGCTGTGGACCCGGATCAACAGCCTCGACTCGCCGTGGGTGCTGGATGACCTCCTAACCCTCGTCCCTGAGATCGGCGACAAGCTTGACGTCATCATGGTCCCGAAGGTCGAAGGACCCGAGGACATCCACTACGCGGACCGACTGATCGCCCAGCTCGAGGCCAAGGCCGGTTTGCAGCGACCCATCCTGCTCCATGCCCTGCTCGAGACTGCTCGTGGTGTCACGAACGTGGAGGAGATCTGCGCCGCGAGCCCGCGCATGCAGGGCTTGTCACTTGGCCCAGCGGATCTAGCTGCCGATCGGCGTATGAAGACAACCCGTGTAGGGGGCGGGCATCCCGGATACCTCGTCCGAGAGGATCCCGTTGATAGCGACATCAACGGACCTCGGGCGACCTTCCAGCAGGATCTGTGGCACTACACGTTGGCACGCATGGTCGATGCCTGCGTTGCCAACGGGATCCTGCCTTACTACGGGCCATTCGGCGATATCGCCGACACTGTTGCGTGCGAAGACCAGTTCCGGAACGCCTACCTGCTCGGTTGTGTGGGAGCGTGGAGCCTGCACCCGGTCCAGATCGACATCGCCAAGCGTGTGTTCTCTCCGGATCCGGCGGATGTGCAGTGGGCGAAGCGGGTGATCGAGGAAATGGGCGATGGAACCGGCGCAGTAATGATCGATGGCAAGATGCAAGACGACGCCACGGTCAAACAATGCAAGGTGATGGTGAATCTGGCCAAGATGCTGGCCGAGCGTGATCCCGAACTGGCCGAGGCTTATGGTTTCTGATTCCGGAGCTGGGAGCATCGTGATCCAAGCCGCTTTCGCCCTGGTTCACTCGGTCGCGCCCGGCGTGCCGGCTTCTCGACCGGAGCGTCTCGACCCCGAACCATGTGCCTCCTGGGTGAGGGCATGCAGGCGGTTCGACCAGCCGCAGAATCGTTCATGCCATCTCTGTCGCGCGCTCGGTTACGAGCAATCCCGAAAGGATGCTGATGACTGATTTGCTTCGTCCCCGTCGTTCCGTGCTGTATATGCCAGGTGCCAATGAGCGGGCCCTGGAGAAGGCCAAGGGACTTGCCTGTGACGCCATCATCTTCGATCTCGAGGACGCAGTTGCGCCAGACGCCAAGGTGCAGGCTCGTGACCGAGTCTGCACCGCGGTCGCGTCCGGTGACTATGGACTGCGTGAGTTGACGATCCGAGTGAACAGCATCGACACCGAATGGCATGCCGATGACCTGAAGGCAGCGGCGCAGGCAGGCCCAGATGCGGTCGTGGTCCCGAAGATCAACAGTCCCACAGACGTGCAGCAGATCGAGCAGGCGTTGGAGGCGGCCGGCGCACCGGACAAGACGAAGATCTGGGCGATGTTGGAGACTCCGGTGGCCATGCTCCACGCCGAGGAGATCGCCCGATCCTCAGAGCGACTCGTAGTGCTGGTCATGGGCACAAACGATCTCGCCAAGGAGCTTCATGCCGAACACGTGCCTGGTCGTCAGCCGCTTCTCACCGGTCTTGGTCTTTGCTTGCTCGCGGCTCGTACGACGGGCAAGGTCATCCTCGACGGCGTCTACAACGACATCTCTAATCAAGAGGGCTTCGTCGCCGAGTGTCAGCAGGGACGACAGATGGGGTTCGACGGGAAGACCTTGATTCACCCGAGTCAAATTGAGCCGTGCAATGAGGCGTTCGCGCCGAGCGAGGTCGAGATCGAGCAAAGTCGAAAGATCATCGCCGCATTCGAAGAGGCACAAGCCGAAGGAAAAGGTGTGGTGACAGTCGACGGCCGGATGATCGAAAATCTCCACGTTGAAAACGCCCGGCGGGTGCTTGCACTTGCCGACGCGATCGCCAAGCTTGCAGCCGGATGACAACGCCGTACCGATGACTCCCTCGCTCGATCGAGGCGGACCCGGTTGTATGTTCCGCGCTCAGTCGGGCGAGTCAGTTCTCCAGGGGGGTCGGCTCAGTCGCCTGCGGCCTTGCCTGCGTTCGCGACGAGTTGACGGGCTATCACCTTGAGACACAGCGTCTCGTCAGCCCCTTCAAAGATCGACAGGACGCGGGCGTCGACGAAATAGCGTGAGACGGCGTATTCCTCCGCGTACCCGAACCCGCCGTGAATTTGCATCGCTTCGCGGGTGACCCACTCGGCTGCCTTACAGACGTAGGCCTTCACCATCGATGCCTCGAGCTGGCCTTCTCCCCGTGCCATCTTGCGGGCGACTTCGTAGGCGAATTGCCGTGCGGCCTGGATGAGGAACGCCATCCGGGCGAGCTTGGCCCTTGTCAATTGGTACTCGGCAATTGGTTTGCCGAACACCACGCGGTCGAGGGCGTATTGACGCGCTTCTTCGTAGGCGGCCTGCATGACACCGATTGCCCGCGCTGCAGTCTGCAAGCGACCATTCTCGAAGCCGGCCATCTGGTAGTAGAAGCCCTTTCCCAGACCGGCATCGAGGCCGATCTGGTTGTTGGCTGGTACCCACCAGTCTTCGAGCGCGATCTCATAGGAGTGCATCCCGCGATAACCGATGGTGTCGATCGCTCGTCCTTCCATCTTCCCGCCGCCGGGTGCGCCGCCAGCATCTCCGGCGGCTTGAACGAACTCGAACCCGTGTCCTTCCCCTCTGGGCTTTGGAACGATGAACATCGATAGGCCGCGATGGGCCTTCGATCGATCGGGGTCGGTCCGGGCCAGCAGCATCAACACGTCGGCACGAGCGCCGAAGGTGCACCAAGTCTTGACCCCGTTGATGAGCCAGCCGTTCCCGTCATCGGTGCGGGTGGCGGTCACCTTGATGCCCGCGACATCGGACCCATAATCCGGTTCCGTCACGGCAACGGCGTTCATGATCTCACCGGATGCCAACCGGGGTAGCCATTCACGCTTTTGCTCCTCGGTACCTCCCGCGAGCAGGGCGCGAGTCAAGATCTCCGGCCGGGTGATCAGGGAGCCGCCGACTCCGAGCGAGCCGCGGGAGAGTTCCTCAGTGGCGACCACCATGCCGATGTATTCACTTTCCCCACCCATCGAGAAGCCGCCGTACTCTTCCGGGATCGACAAGCCGAATGCCCCCATCTCGGCCAACCCCTCGATTATGTCTTCGGGGATGTCCTCGTTGTGTCGGTGGATGCGCTCGGCGACGGGGCGGATCTTGTCCTCCGCAAACCGGCGAAACGTGTCCTGCACCATTTCGAAGTCAGGATCCAGATGGCGAGGCCCAGGGTCCATCGCCAGGTCCGCCAGGAACGACGGGTCACGGTAGGTCGCCACGAATCCGGCGGCATCGCCGAGTTGTTGCGCTTGTACTCCCCAGGCTTCTTCGCGCCCAACGAGTTTGGCGGCCAGCTCCGCGACGGCATCCGCGATGAACGCGCACGTGAGCTTTGCCTCTACGTCGCCCTTTGCGCCGTAGTCGAGCATCGCTCGGCCGGTCTCGACCGCAGCCGCGGCATGGGCGAGGTCGTAGGCGACGACCTGTTGGTGGTCGATCGAACCTGTCGCTGCAAGGTGTTCAATCGCCTGGTTTACGACATCCTGTGCATTGTCGATGACTGCCTTGGCCGCGTTCAGGTCTGCGCTCATGGCGCCGAGGTTACCGACCGGTAGCGTCGCGGCTCACATCGCGGCTGGTCGCGTCCTCGGCCGCGAAAAATGGGGCGAGCGGCCTATGTTCCTGCGGGGTGGACTTCTGTCATACATGCGGACAGGTTCCCTGCCCAGCACGCCGGGCACGTGCCCAGTTCACCGGATCACCAATGACCGAGTCCTGCCACACCCATCGCGACGAACCGCCCGCCGGCACCTGTCGTTCCTGTTTGAAGGCATTTTGCGACCACTGCCTCGTGTATGCCTTCGGTCACCACAAACCCCCGTATTGCATCCGGTGCGCTCTTGTCGCGACCGGTGTGCGGGCGCCGGATTCCGACGCCGCTCCTGCGTGTGACTGACACGCAGACCCCAACGACGGCATAGAGCGAACATGACGACGCCGGATTCCGACGCCGCTCCTGCGTGTGACTGACCGGTCGCTTTCGCGGCTACCTGTGGTGACTGGTCGCTCCCAACACGGTCGCTATGCGGTGTTCACCCACTCGGAATGGGCCGTATATACGAGGTCGATCTGCGGCAGATCGTCGGTCCCGGCACGATTTCGGTGCGACGGGTTGCCCGTCGTCGTCAGCGGCGGGTAGGTAGGTGAGCGGTCAATGCAGCCAAGCGGTCGGTGTCGCTCAGGAACTCCGGGATCGCTTCGGCGGGCACAGGACGGCTCAAGAAGTAGCCTTGTGCCCGATCGCATCCCAGCGCTGCGAGCCGAGACAGTGTCTCGGCGTCTTCGACACCTTCGGCCACGACGTCGAGGCCGAGATTGTGGCTGAGGTCGATCGTGGAGCGCACGATCGTCAGATCGCTGTCGTCATTGATCATGTTTCCGACGAAAGATTTGTCGATCTTGAGCTCGTCGATCGGAAGATGCTTGAGGTAGGCGAGCGAAGAGTACCCAGTTCCGAAGTCATCGATGCTGGTCGACACTCCCATTCCCTTGAGCTTGCCCAAGACCTCCATGGCAAGCATGGGGTCGTCCATCAGCTCGCTCTCGGTGATTTCGATCTTGAGTTGGGACGGTGGTACTGAACGTTGCTTCAAGAGGTCCTGGATCCACGGCACCAAATCACGGTCATAAAGGTTGCGGACCGAGAGGTTGATACTGATCACTAGATCGAGGCCTGACTGATTCCAGTCGCTGGCCTGGCGGAGGGCCGCGTCGATGACCCACCGAGTGAGCGGTTGGATCACGCCCGAGAGTTCTGCGAGCTCGATGAACTCGCCTGGCGGCATAAGCCCATGTTCGGGGTGCTGCCACCGAACCAGGGACTCCACGCCTACCACCCGACCTTCGCGCAGATCGAGGGAAGGCTGGTGATAGAGCACCAACTGGTTGTCTTGGATCGCTTGCCTGAGTTCGCCGAGCAGTGCGAGCCGGCGCACACTCGATTGGTCGTGTTCAGGCGAATAGACGGCGACGCCGAGCCCGCCGCGCTTGGCGACGTACATCGCGACATCCGCTCGCTGAATGAGTGTTTCGGCGTCTTCACCATGGTCCGGATAGGTGGCGATGCCGATGCTCGCGTTGCTCTGGAGTGTGATCCCGCCGAGCTGGAACGGCTGCTCGAGAGCAGCACGGATTTGCCGGGCGACGCTCATCGCGCGGTCGGTGTCTGCATTCGTAGTGAGCAGAACAGCGAATTCGTCACCACCGAGGCGGGCGATGGTGTCGGCTTTGCGGAGAAGCTTCTGGAGTCGGCGGCTCATCTCGATCAGGAGCCGGTCGCCATGGTCGTGACCGAGCGCGTCATTGACTTCTTTGAATTGGTCGAGGTCCATCATGAGCAGGGACACCGGATGTCCGCTTTGCGCGGAGTCGGTGAGCGCCTGCCGGAGTCTGTCGTTGAGCAACGTACGGTTGGGGAGACCGGTGAGCCCGTCGTGGAGTGCCTGACGTCGTAGGACCTCAGCGGCCATGGTCCGTTCAGTGACATCTTGCAGCGAGAGTCCGACTGCGTCTCCTGGCAACGGGAACGCATAGGCGGTGTAGACGCGGGCCGAAGGGCTTGGGGCGGTGACCCGGAAGTCGTCGAGGATCCAGCCTTCACCCGTGCGGATGACATCGGCGAGTTGTTCTTGGAACACTTGGGCGTCGGGCAACTCGATGACGTCGAGGAAGCGGCGACCTTTCGCGGACTGCTGGCTAATGCCGAGCACGGAGGCTGCTTCGGGGTTGAGCGCTTGAACCCTCAGTTGTTCATCGTCGTCGAGGGCTAGGACGACAAGAGCGAGTCGGATGTTCTCCACAAGGTCTACGTACTGGTGGGCCTGCTGTTGCGCTTGCCGCTCTGCGGTGACGTCGAGCATCACGCCCCTGACGTTGGTAGCACGGCCGAACTCGTCGGTCTCCACTCGCATCCGGTCGTGGACGTAGACGACGCGACCGTCGGCGGCGATCATGCGGTAGTCGATCTCCAAGTTCTGGCCTTTGCGGATTGCCTCTCGGTAGGCCCGCCGGGCCATCGGAAGGTCATCAGGGTGGACGTGCTCGCGCCAGAACCCTGGCTCCTGCCAGGCTGTGGCGGGATAGCCGAACAGTTCCTCCGCTCGACGGTTGACATACAGGCGCGAGGGATGTTGGGCGATCTGCTCCCAGACGATGGCGTCAATACCCCCCATCAACTCGGCGTAGCGCCAACGAAGGTCGCGTTCGAGCTCTGACACACCGCCAACGACGACGACGAGTGCTGCATCAGCGATGCCGTAGGTCACGAGTGCTGGTACAGCATCGTCGGGTTGCACAGCCAGGGCCACCCCGACTGCGCCGATGAAACCGAGTACCGAAGACTGCCAGGCCGTCTTGCGGCCAAAGGCGACGGCGGCTGATGCGTTTGTCGCGAACATGACCAGCAAGACGGGTGTCATGAGATCTGGGGCGAGGGCCAGGACCAGCACCGCAAGCACCTGGTCGGCGAAGGCCATAGCGGTTGTCAAGACGCTCGTGCGCTTCATGATCTGGTAGAGCGCGAAGTTGTAGGGCAGGCCAACCGCTGCGAGCACCAGCGCTACGAGCGGCCCGTTCGGACCAGCCCAGGGCAACAGCGCCACGATGGCGAGCAGCAGCACTGCGGCCATTCGGGCTTGGAGGACTAATTGCCACAACTCGCGCTGACGTTCGCGAGCTTCGAGCGTGGACGCATGAGACCAGGACGCTCGTTCCCCGCCCGACCTCGCCTTGCCCATCCCTTGATGTATCGGCAGGAGGGGAGTGCCGATGAGCGTCACTGTGCCCTACGGAGCGGGACGATGAGCTCGGTGGCTCTCGACTGGTGCTGGCGCTTAGGCTCCCCGCCGAGGCCCTAGTCGGCCTGATCACCGTTTAGCCGACCTACACGAAGCATGAGGTGAACAAGTGGCCATCCACGATCGTCCCTTTGGCCGGTACTTCGAGGATTTCGAGATCGGTGACGTTTATCGGCACTGGCCCGGTAAGACCATCACCGAATACGACGACCACCTCTTTTGCATGATCACGATGAACCACCACCCGCTTCACACCAACGAGTGGTTCGCTGAGAACGAGACGGTTCACAAGAAAAACGTCGTGGTGGGGAACCTCGTGTACTCGATCGTCCTCGGCATGAGCGTTCCCGATGTGAGCGGCTCAGCCGTCGCGAACCTCGAGGTGGAGACGCTGAAGCATTCGAAGCCCACCTTTCATGGGGACACCATCTACGCGGTCACCAAAGTCGTGGACAAGAGTGAGACCTCAGATGGCAAGCGGGGCATTGTGACGGTCGAGACCAAGGGCATCAACCAGCGGGGCGAGGAAGTGTGTTTCTTCCGCCGCAAGGTGATGGTGTGGAAGCGTGAGCATGCGAAGCCCCGTCAGTTCCCCTATGACGACAGCGTGTTTGCTGAGGGTTAGGTCTGCAGTGTATGACCGGCTCCGCCATTGACGTGCGCGCAAGGGCGGTGCAAGCGCCAGAGGAAATCCGAATTCTCGCGGTCAGACCGATTCGCCGGGCGATCCTTGCTTGGGCGGCCCATGCGCGGCGTGATCTCCCGTGGCGAACGACTCGCGATCCTTGGGCGGTGTTGGTTTCGGAGCTCATGCTCCAGCAAACCCAAGTGTCTCGGGTGGTTCCTCGATATGAGGCGTTTCTTGAGCGCTTCCCCACCGTTCGATCCTGCGCTGAGGCCTCTCGTGGCGAGGTGATCGCTTCCTGGGCGGGTCTCGGTTACAACCGGCGTGCTGTGATGCTGCACCGGTGTGCGGTGACGGTGGTCGTGCAGCACGATGGCCAGATCCCCTCTGACCTTGGCGCGTTATTGGCGCTCCCTGGGATCGGTCCATACACCGCGCGAGCTGTGCTGGTCTTCGCGTTCGAGCACGATGCCGCCGTGGTAGACACAAATGTCGGTCGAGTGCTCGCGCGGTTGGCTGGTGTGGGGCTGACTGCCCAGCTGGCACAAAGCTTGGCAGACGCGCTGGTTCCCAAGGGCCGGTCCTGGGAGTGGAACCAAGCCATGCTTGATCTTGGCGCCACGATGTGTCGAGCTCGCGTGCCCGCGTGCGAGGTGTGCCCGGTGCAGCGATGGTGTGCGTGGGGGAGCGCAGGCGCCAGCGGTGACGATCCAGCGACTGGATCTGCTGGGGTAAGCGGGCCGCAGTCTCGGTTTGAAGGCAGCGACCGCCAAGGAAGGGGCAGGCTGATCGCCGCGCTGCGGGAGCGCGGCTCGGTGTCCAGGCATGTACTCGCCGAAGTCGCTGGCTGGCCTGACAACGCGGCGCGTGCGCAGCGGATCGCGGATGCGCTGGTGACCGACGGACTGGCCTGCTGGGACGGGCAGTGCCTCAGGTTGCCGTCGGACTGACTCACGTCGTCACGTCTCGATTGAGATCGCTGCCTCGTCGGGTGTGCATGACCAACGTGTGATCACCAATTTCGGTTTTCCCCTTCGTCTCGATCGAGATCGCTGCCTCGGCGAATATGCATGACCTCGCGAAATTGGGAACGCGCGCACCAGCGGTCGGATTCCGCTACTGCGCGCGCGATTCTGCGAGGAAGCCGAGAATAAGTCCGTTGACCTGGTCAGGTTTCTCGAGCTGGAGGAAGTGCCCGGCGTCGGCGATGACTTCTACTCGGGATCCCTCGGGCAGCACGGCACTGACCTCGGCCG
>JANZZE010000060.1 GCA_026419545.1 Acidimicrobiales bacterium | reverse complement strand
AGATGTGTATAAGAGACAGAGTTCAAGATGAGCTCGATCGAGAGCAGCACCATCACGCCATTGCGCCGAGCGAGTACGCCGTAGACACCGATACAGAACAGGATCGAGCCGAGGAAGAGGAACTCGTTGACCAGCAAGTCCACGTCAGTCCCTCCTCGCCAAGACGATGGCACCGATGAGCGCCGCCAAGAGCAGCACCGACACCACTTCGAACGGAACGAGATAGGTCGAAAAGATGCTGTCGCTGATCTGGGCAGTGGTGCCACCGAGCTCGGCGACCACTTTGCCGTTGAGCTCGAGCTTCCGGCCCCCGAAATAGTCCGCTAGCACATAGCCCATACAGGCGAGCAGGAAGAGCGCGACCACCGCGCCAACAACTCGTTGAGCTGGCTCGTTGTCGAGTTCGACTTCCTTGCCGATGGGCGCCCGCGTGAGCATGACGCCAAACAAGAAGAGCACCACGATCGCACCGATGTAGACCAAGACCTGAGTGACCGCGACGAACTCCGAAGCCAGCACGATGAACTGCGCAGCAACACCGGCGAGAACCACAATCAGCCACAGTGCGGCATGCACGACGTTCTTCGTCGTCACGACCCGGATCGCTGCAACGATCATCGTCACGGCGATGAGCCCAAACGCGATCTGCTGCGGCAAATAGACCGGCGCGGCAGCAAGAACAGTCCCCGTCATGGTTGCGGCACCTTTTTGACCTTGGCCTCTGAACCACCCTCGTACGGTTCGAAATCGGGCACCGTCTCAAACCACTGACCCAATCGGGTCTTGTCGTGCAGGAGGTCTGCGATCTTGAGTTCGCTGTATTCGTACTCGGGGCTCCAGAACAGTGCCTCGAAGGGGCAGACCTCGACGCAGATGCCACAGAACATGCACAAGGAGAAGTCGATATCGAAACGGTCCAAAGCGTTCTTCTGCCGAGGCTTCCCACCTTCACGCCGGGGCGGGGCGAGGTATTTATGGGCCTCGATGAAAATGCACCAGTCCGGGCACTCCCGTGCACACAACATGCAGGCCGTGCAATTCTCCTCGTAGAGGGCGATCACCCCTCTGGCCCGGGGAGCCGGTTCTTCCTTCTCGTGTGGGTACTGGACGGTGACCGGGCCACCCCCGCGGCTGTCAGGTTTGAGGGTGTTCACCATCTCCTTGAAGGTCACGCCCAAGCCCTTGAGGAGGCCACGACCTGGGATAGTGGGCTTCTTCGGCGGCATCTCACATCACCACCTTGAACACGGCGGTCACCGCGAGCCAGACGAGCGATATGGGGATCAGCCACTTCCATGCCAACCGTTGCAGCTGATCCTCGCGAAGCCGCGGATACGTGAAGCGGAACCAGAAGATCAGGAACGACACCAGCATGATCTTGGCGAACAGTACGGCTGGGCCGATGAGCCAGAACCACTCACTGTTCACATCGAGGCCAGGGAGGTACCATCCCCCAAGGAACAGCACCGACGCGATCGCACCGAACGCGAACGCCGTTGCAAACTCGGCGAGGAAGAAGAACAAGAACCGAAAGCCGGTGTATTCAACCTGGTAGCCCGACACGAGTTCGGACTCAGCGACTGGCATATCGAACGGTGGTTGCGTGAGTTCAGCCTGCATCGCGGCCAAGAAGATCAAGAACATCGGCAACTGGGTGATGATGAAAGGGATCCCTGGACCGACATCGCCGAAGAGTTTGAAGTTGGCTTGTGCCACCACAATGCCGTTCATGTTGAGCGTCCCAGCCTGGATGATCACCCCGACGACAGCCAGCACCATCGGCAGTTCATAGGCAATGAGCTGACCAGCAGCCCGGATGCCACCCATGAGGGCGTACTTGTTCGCTGAAGCCCATCCAGCCATGAGTACGCCGATCACGGACAACGACGAAACTGCGAGGGCAAAGAAAATTCCTGTCGGCAGGTCTGCGATCACTGCGGGGTCGGGTCCTGCCGGGATGATGACGTAGAGCAGGAAGGTCGATACCAGCACGATCATTGGCGCGACCTTGAACGCGAAACGGTCGGCCCGCTCGGGAATGACGTCCTCCTTCTGGAGGAATTTCACGCCATCCGCGAGTAGTTGGAGTAGGCCTTTCGGGCCTGCCTCCTGCGGGCCCAGACGGCTCTGCATCCACGACATGATCTTGAACAAGAAGACGATTCCGAGGATCAGTGCGGTGGTCGGCACCAAGAGAGCTGCCACGAGCACCTTGATGAGGGTGACTGCCCAGTACGGGAGATCCCAATCGAGAGCGGCCAGTACAGCCAGTTGCGCACTCACCGGTCGATATCTCCCAAGATGAAGTACAAACTGGCGAGGATGCTGATGACGTCGGGGACGTAAACACCACGACACACCCAAGGCACGATCGACACGTTGCTGAACGACGCCGAGCGGATTTTGACCCGGAACGGCACCAAATCGCCTTGGCTGACGATGTAATAACCCATCTCACCAAGCGGGTTCTCCGTAGCGACGTAGGCCTCGCCCTCGGGCACCTTGATGATGCGGGGGACCTTGGCCATGACCGGCCCACTCGGGATGGAATCGAGCAGTTGGTCGACAATCTTGGTCGCTTCCCGCACCTCTTGGAGCCGGACCCATGAGCGGGCGAAGCAGTCACCGTCGGGATGGGTCCAGACCTTCCAGTCGACCTTGTCGTAGACGAGTCCGGCTGGGCACCGGTCGCGGCGGAGATCCCAGTCGACGCCACTCCCCCGGATGTTGGCTCCCGTCAGACCGTACGCCAATCCGATCTCAGGCGGGATCACACCGATGCCACGGGTGCGAGCCTGAAAGATCTCGTTGCCGATCAGGAGATCCTCCACCTCGTCGCAGAAGGCCCGCATCTTTTCCATCGCCTTCTTGGTCTCGGCGATCCAACCCTTGGGGAGGTCGTCCTTCAACCCACCGATGCGGTCGAAGTTCGGATGGAAGCGTCCTCCGGTGACCGCCTCGATCTGGTTGAGCACGAATTCACGGTCGCGGAAGGCATAGAAGCCGACGGTGATGCCACCGAGCTGGATGCCGAGGTCCCCAAGGAACAGCGAGATGTTCGCAATCCGTGAGAGCTCAAAGAGGATCGTGCGGATGTATTGGGCCCGGGGCGGCGCCTCGATGCCCATCAGCTGTTCGGCCGCGAGGATGAACGGCACCTCATTTGCGAAGCTGCCAAGCCAGTCGATGCGGTTGATGAGGGTGGTAACCTGTGGGTAAGTACGGACCTCCGTGAGTTTCTCATAGCCGCGGTGCATATACCCGGGCGCCGGCTCACATGAGATGACCTGTTCGCCATCCAACTTGGCCACGATGCGCAAAGTTCCATGCGTAGCAGGGTGCTGGGGGCCGATGTTGAGGGTCATGCCCTCGTCCGTCTCGAACTCGAGGTTCACCCGCCCATCTGCGGCCTGCTGGGCGATGTAGGCGAGCTTCTGCGACTCCGGGATTTCGGTGAGATCGACGTTGCCCATCACTCACTTCCCTCGTCTTCGCCGCCACCTTCACCTGCCGCTTCACCCGGCATGGGTTCGACGTCGACGATGCCAGGCCAGGGCTTGATCCGCCGAGACAACAGGGGGAAGTCCTTGCGCAACGGATGTCCTTCGAAATCCGAAGGAAGGTACAGGTGCCGCAAGTGCGGATGGCCATTAAACGTGATGCCGAACATCTCCCAGGTCTCACGCTCGTGCCAGTTGGCACCCGCGTAAACGGGGACCCATGAATCGGCACTGAGGTCATCGTCGGGGAGGTCTGTCTTGAAGATCAAACCGTGATGCCGACTCACCGAGTACACGCGGGCGAAGAGTTGGAAACGGGTATCACCGCCGGCATAGCCACTTCGTTGCGGCTGGGATTCGCGCTGAGGCTTGCCGAAGACGGCGATGTCTTCCTGGCTGTCCATGTCACGCCCGAACGGCGAGGGCATCCAGTCGATGGCCGACAAGAAATCGAAGAACTCACAGGCGAGCTCAAAGCGAGCGAAACGCGCTGCATCACGCCATGCATCCCGCGTGACGCGCACCCAGAGATGTTGACCAGGCCGGATATGACTCCCGACGACCGCATCGCCGAATTCGGCGGAGACACGAGCAAGCAACACTTCGAGCGCTTCGTCGTGAGGGGCCGCCTCCTCAGAGGCATCGGCCTCGGGTACTTGGGTCTCAGCCGACGACAATGGGATCACCCTTCCAGCGTTCGGCGGGATCCTCGTTCTGAATGCGCTCTTGGAGGAGCACGATGCCTTCGAGCAGAGCTTCGGGCCGGGGCGGGCAACCTGGCACGTAGACATCTACGGGGATGATTTGGTCGACACCCTTTGTCACCGAGTAGCTGTCCCAGTACGGGCCGCCGCAGTTGGCACACGAACCCATGGAGATGACGTACTTGGGGTCAGGCATCTGTTCGTAGAGTCGCAGGAGAGCCGGAGCCATCTTGTCGGTCACTGTGCCGGCGATAACCACAAGATCCGCTTGGCGGGGACTCGCCGGGAAGGGAATGACACCCAAACGCATCACGTCATATCGGGGGGACGCGAACGCTGCGCCCATTTCGATAGCGCAACAGGCAAGCCCCCACTGATAGACCCACAGCGAGTACTTACGGCTGAGGTTGAGCAGCTTGGTGATGCCTTTGGGCATCTTGCCTGATTCGACGAGGCCCATTCAGCACGCTCCCCTATTTCTGATCACAGCCACTGCAGGACCTTCTTCCGGACCGCGTACACCAAGCCCAGCGCAAGGATCGCGATGAAGATCAGCATCTCGATCAGACCAAAGAGGTCGTAGATCTCGAGCCGGGTTGCCCATGGGAAGATGAAAACGGCCTCCACATCGAACAACACGAACAGCAGGGCAAAGATGTAATAGCGGACTTGTGTTTGGGTCCAACTCCACCCAACCGGGTCGACACCACTCTCATAGGTGATGAACTTCTGTTCCTGGAACCGGCCCCGCCGGTTGCTCGATGGCCGCAAAACCATCGCGATACCAAGCATTGCCCCCGCCATCACGAAGCCAAGGGCGACAAAGATGCCCACGGTCAGCCAACTGCGCAGGAAATCGGAGTAGGAGGTGACGCACTCCGCCTGACCCGCGCAAGCGTCTACAACGTCGGAGACTTGGGCGAGCATCGTCCGCGTACCCTAGTGAATGCGAGCACAAGCCACTAAATTCGGCCCAAATCGAGGTTTTGCGCCTCCGAACTCTTGCTGGCCCGCTGCAACTCCACAGTTGACGGTCTCTCCGGTTATCCGGCGTCACGACAAGACTGGTCTCATCTTTGCCCAAACTCGCTATCCAGAGGCCCGTAGGCATAGCCACCCCGACCTCCGAAGCCTTCGTGGACCCGGGCTCACCTGCTCACCTGCGACGGGCCGCCGATCGGTGCGACCCGGCACAGCTAGGCACACCTACCCCCAACCCGGAGCCCTTCGCGCCTGATCGGCGGAGTCGTTCTGAGACGCCGATCGCTCGATACGGTGATGATGTCATCCCTCAAATGCGCCAAACGATTCAATCAGGCTGCGCGCGGAGTCGATGAAACTTTCGTGACCACCGATCGAGATCGCCACCCGACCTGGAGTGAGTTCATCAGCGGCCCCATTGGCGCGATGGCCGCATTTCTCGCCGTCCTTGCCGTGCCGCTCGTGGCTCTTGGGCCGACCGCTCCGCCGCTCTTCTTGTTCGGTCAGTTCACGCTGACCATGATCGCGCTAAGCGCAGTGGTCGTACTCTCGTATCGCGAACATGCGCCAGAGATGCATCGGGTGCGCAGCCGTTCGCGCGCGCACTATTGAGACACCAACCCGGGCGCCCTCATCCAACATCCGAGACCAAACACCCGAAGCCCCCGGCGCCGACACTGGCGACCAAGTCAGCATCGCCGCCGTGATCACATGCCGGCTACGACGAAGCCAAGCATTCGTGCAGCCTGGGCCTGCCTGACATCGAAGGTGAGAAAAGTCAGCGCAGTTCCCAGTCGACGAGCCGCTCCCAGGTGCAGCGCATCGATTGATCGAACCCCCGTGTGCTCAGCGATCGTTGCCGCGAGCGCAGGTTGCAGCATCAAGTTCGACGATCCAGAACGATGCGAGGTCTTCGGCGAACGCTGCACGGGCTGCGGTGGCCTGGCTGGCCGGTAACAGCCGTGCCAGATTTCGCCGGACCTCGACAATCGAAACGCGTGACGTGACGAGCTGAGGGTCACTCGAGAGCAACTCGTCGGGCCGCACTGAATCGCGCTCCTCGATGTAGCGCTTCAAGAGCGCGCTTGCATCGGCGTAAAGCGTCACTCGAACCGGTCTTCGTCGAGCACTTCTTAGATCGGTCGCAACGCTTGATAACGGCGCACCGGACGCAATCCCGATCGGGAAGCGCGTGTCAACCAGCTAGCTTCCGCCGCGGCATCGAGGTCCACCTCGCGGATCGGGGGACCCAAAACAGCAACCGGCCGACCCCGATCGGTCACGGTGATGTACTCGCCCGCCGCGGCTCGTTAGAGATAGGCAGAAAGCCGGGCCTTCAGTTCGCGGACCGCCACGTCCATGTACTCAATTTATGGTTTGCCGCAACTACATCTGACCAAACCGGGCACCCAAGTCCCACATCCGAGACCCACATACCGAAAGCACCGGGGAGTCGACGGCCTGGCGCGGCACCACGTAGGCGCCAACGAAGAAACGTCAACCCTGCTGCTGCGATTGACCTGGGGCTGCCTCAGTGCCAGTGGTCCCCACAGTCAGCCCGCCGTCAGTCGCCGTCCGAGCGGGTTCACGTACCAACGACGGGGTGCCCTTGGCTGAAAGCTCAGTGAGTGGCCCCGGAAGCAGACCAACGCCGACTGTTGTGAGAACGCAGAGCAACAGGCTCAATCCGGTCGCAAACGGAATGCGGATCCGTTCCGCTCGGCTCACCGGGGACGCTGACCTGCCATCGCTATCCGTCATGTACATCGCCACGATGATGCGCAAGTACAAGAACGCAGCGATCGTTGCCGAGATCATGGCGATGACAGCAAGGACGGTCGACCCTGCGTCGACTGCCGCGATGACTGCGTAGAACTTGGCCACGAAGCCTGCCGTGAAGGGAACGCCGGCCTGGGCAAGCAGGAAGACGGTGAAGATGGCGGCGAGCAACGGGTTCGTGCGCCCGAGCCCTTTGTAGTCGTCGAGACTGTGGCGACCATCGCCAACTCGGCCCACGAGGGTAACGACGCCGAACGACCCGACCACCATGAACGTATAGGAAGCCAAATAGAACAACACGGCCTGGATCCCTGCCGGCGTCGCAGCCTCAACCGCGATCAAGATGAAACCGACGTGGGAGACCGATGAGTATGCCAGTGTGCGCTTGACGTTGTTCTGGACGATCGCTAGCACCGAGCCGACGACGAGTGACAAGACGGCGAGTGCATACACGATTGGCTGCCAGTCCGCGGCATACTGGCCAAAGGCCACAACGAACACCCGCACGAGTCCCGCAAAACCGGCAGCCTTGACCCCCGACGCCATGAAAGCAACCGACGGCGTGGGCGCACCGTCGTACACGTCCGGGCTCCAGGCATGGAACGGCACCGCGGCGACCTTGAACGCAAAGCCGACCAACAACAGAGCAAACCCAATGAGCAGGAGCGCATTGTTGGCTGGAATCGAGCGTGACAAGAAGTCTTTCATCGCTACCAGGTTCGTCGTCCCAGTGGCGCCGTAGAGCATGGCGATCCCGTAGAGGAAGAAGGCCGAGGAGAAACCGCCGAGCACGAAATACTTCAACCCTGCTTCTTGCGACTGGGCCCGCTTCAGGTGGGAGGCGGCCAGCACATACACCGCAATCGACAGGGTTTCGAGTCCGAGAAACAGCACGATGAGATCGTCAGCCATCGCCATGATCACTCCGCCGCAGGCGGAGAACAGCAGGAGCGCATAGGTCTCCGGCCCCTCGAGACCCTCTCGGAGCAGGAAGTCATCGCTCAGCAACGACCCGAGAATGACGGCAATGCAGATCAACAAGATCAAAAAGACGCTGAGCCCATCCACTCCGATTGCTTGGCCAAGGGTACTGAAAGGCCCAGCCTCAGTGGGTAGCGACTGCCACCACAGGTCACGGAAGTCCCACCACGCGATCTTGGTCCACCCGTTGACCTTCGCCCACAAGGGCACGGCCGCCGCCATCGACAACCCGGCGACCATAACGGTGTACAGGGTGTAGAAGCCCCGCGGTGCTCCCTTCTTCAGAAGCGAACTGATCGTCAGAAGGACCAGACCCCCGATCCCAAGTACGAGGATCGGCAGAAGTGCCGCCCACAGCACAGGCGGCGTCGGGATCGGGGCATTCGGGTCAGCCGCTGGGGTTCCCGCCCCAGGGGCAAGGTTGATGACCGTTGTCTGCGGTGCCTGGGCCAGGACCACGGCGAGACTGCTCATCGGTCCGCCTCCGCATGCTCGGCCTCGGCACCCGGATCCAGCCCGGTCGCTGGTGGGTGACTTGCACCATGGCCATCGCCGACAAGAGGCGCGAGATCAGCGCCTTTGCGCGATGACGGGAGCTCTCTCCCAGTCGACACCTCGACGTGCTCGAGCACGCGTCGCACCGCTGGTTCGATGCGGTCAAGAACGGGCTTGGGATACACGCCGAGGAAGACGATGAGGGCAACGAGCGGTGCGATAACGAGCTTCTCGCCCCAATCGAGATCTGGAACTGTCCGGTTGGCCTCGTCGGGCTCACCGTGAAACGCCCGCTGATAGGCCCAGAGGAGGTAGAGCGCTGCGATGATCACGCCAATTGCTGCAACCACCGCCCACCACCGGTGGGCGATGAACGTACCGGCAAGGACCAGGAACTCACCAACGAACCCATTGAGTCCCGGAACGCCGATTGACGCCAGCATCACCACGGTGAACACGCCGGCGAATACCGGTGCCACCTTCTGGATCCCGCGCAGTTCAGCGAGCTCGTAGGTATGGCGCCGCCGATACAGGAAGCCAAGGAGGATGAACAGCGCGCCGGTGGTGATCCCATGGTTGATCATCTGTAGGACGCTGCCTTCGACACCTTCGATGGTGAGTGCAAACAGCCCCATGACGCAGAACCCCATGTGGGCGACCGATGAGTATGCGACGAGCCGTTTCAGGTTCTGTTGCATTGCTGCAACGATGCCGCCGTAGATGATCCCGATGGCGCCAAGCGTGATCATCGTCGGTGCGAAATACAGCGAAGCCTCGGGGAAGAGCTGCAGGCCATAGCGAAGGAACCCGTAGGTACCCAACTTGAGCAGGATGCCGGCCAGGTTGACCGATCCCGCGGTCGGCGCCTCAGTGTGTGCGTCGGGCAACCAGGTGTGAAACGGGAACACCGGTGTCTTCACCATGAAGGCGACCGCCATGCCAACAAAGATCAGACGTGACGTCACGGTACCCAGGTTGGCTTGGCTAGCGATGACCTTCTGGAGATCGAAACTGATCGTCCCACCATCACCGGCTTTGGCCAGTATCGCGAGCGACACGATTGCGACCAGCATGAAGGCCGAGCCGAGCATCGTAAACACAAAGAATTTGGTGGCTGCATAGACCCGTCGGCCGTGGCCCCACTTGCCAATGAGCATGTAGAGCGGAACGAGGGTGATCTCAAAAAAGAGGAAGAAGACGAACAGGTCAAGTGCACAGAAGACGCCGAGACAGCCGACCTCCAGCAGTGTGAGCCAGGCGTAATAACCCTTGGGATCATGCTCTGGCTTGGACGCGAGCAACGAGATCGGGAACAGAATTCCGGTCAGCACAACGAGGAAGAGGCTTATCCCGTCGATTCCGAGGATGAACTTGATGTCGAGCGACTCGATCCAAGTCGCGGATGACACGAACTGGAAGCCAGGAGCGCCCGGTTCGAACTGGGCGAGTGCGACAATGCCCAACGCCCCGGCTGCGACCGAACTGAGGACCGCGACCAGTCGAATGACATCAACGCGCTCTTTCGGGAGCAAGGCGATGACAATTGCGCCGAGCAGCGGGCACAGCACCATGACCGGCAAGAGCGGGAAACCCAGACCTGTAACTTCTCCGGTGTGTTCACTCGTTTGTTCGAACACTGCTGCGAAAGCGGGGACCAAAGTGCTCATGACAGCTGCAACATCCTGGTGAGCACGAATGCGGTGATCAGCACGACCCCGATCACAACCAAAAGGGCGTAGCTACGTACATATCCGTTCTGGAGCCGCCGAACCTTCTTGCCAACACCCAAGGTCGCCGCGCCGACGCCATTGACGATGCCATCGATCACCGTGCGGTCGAACCATGAGATGGCCTCGAAGAGCCGCCGACCTGGCCCTCCCATGAATGCAGCCAAGGTGAGGTCGTAGTACCACGCCTTCTCTAGGAACACCGGCTCGAATCCACGTTGGAGTTGTCGGCTTCCCTTTAACCAGACGAAGTATGCGAGGCCGATTCCGCCGAGGGCCAGCGCCGTGGAAATCACACTGAAAATCAAGATGTAGGTCGCTGTCGGCTCCAAATGGCTCTCCCCAGCAGCAACAACAGGTTCTAGCCAGTTAGCCAGAAGGTGACTACCGGGCAGGTTGATGACCCCACCGATCACGGAAAGCAAAGCGAGCACAACGAGCGGCAGCGTCATCGTCCAGCCCGACTCGTGAGGGTGAAAGTGCGCATCGACCACCGGTTTGCGCTCACTGGTGAGTGGTAGTCCATTGACGAGCTCAACCGATTCGGTCGGCTCGGTTGTCGCTTCCTCTTCGCTGCCAGCGCCACCGACCTGGACCACTTCGCGCACCGCGTGCTCGCCCCACCGGGGTTCTCCGTAGAAGGTGAGAAAGACCAACCTCGACATGTAGTACGCGGTCAAGACGGCCGTAACGAAACCTATGACGCCGAGAACCGGACTCTTGTGCCAGGCGAACTCGATGATCTCGTCCTTGGACCAGAACCCAGACAACGGGAACACTCCAGCGATGGCGAGCCAGGCAACGATGAAGGTGCCCGCGGTGATCGGCATGTACTTGCGTAACGCGCCCATCAACCGCATGTCCTGTTCGCCGACCATGCCGTGGATGACCGAACCCGAACCCAAGAACAGGCACGCCTTGAAGAAGGCATGAGTGATCATGTGAAAGATCGCGGCCACGTACGCTCCCGATCCAACCGCGAGAAACATGTACCCGAGCTGACTGACAGTCGAGTAGGCCAGCACCTTCTTGATGTCGTGTTGAGCCATGCCGATGGTGGCGGCGACAAACGCGGTGGCCGCCCCGACACCGGCAATGGTCCAGCCCACGTAGCCGTCTGACGCGGCGATGATCGGATTCGCCCGGGTCATCAAGTACACGCCAGCGGTCACCATGGTCGCCGCGTGGATGAGTGCTGACACTGGCGTGGGACCCGCCATGGCATCAGGCAGCCAGACATAGAGCGGAATCTGTGCCGACTTCCCAACCGCTCCCACGAACAACATGAGTGCGATGAATGTCGCAGTGGTCTTGGCCAAACCCCCTGCCTGGCCCATCACTTTCGTGTAATCGAGCGTGCCAAAGGCGAAGAAGGTCGCAAACATCGCGACCATAAACCCCCAGTCCCCTATCCGGTTGGTGATGAACGCCTTCTTGCCTGCGCTCGCGTTCGCTTCCTTGGTGAACCAGAACGAGATCAAGAAATAGGAGCAGGCGCCGACGCCCTCCCAACCAAGGAAGGTGAGCAACATGTTGTTACCCAGCACAAGGACGAGCATCGAGAAGACGAACAGATTGAGATAGGTGAAGAAGGTCGGGAATCGCTCGTCGCCGTGCATGTAGCCGATCGAGTACAGATGGATCAGGCTTGCGACGAACGTGATGAACAGCGTCATCGCCATCGACAGGGGATCGACCAGGAACCCGACCTCGACGTGGAGATCACCAGCAGGGATCCACGTGAACAGAACCTGCTCGTAGGTGTGCTCGGGTTGGTCAAGCAGCCCGAAAAACACGGCTACTGCGACCACGAATGAGCCTCCGACCATCAAGGTGGCGAGCCAGCCAGCGAGTGGCTCCCCGATTCGCTTGCCAAAGAAGACCAGCAAGAGGAAGCCGAGCAGAGGCAACGCAGGGACGAGCCAGATGATGTCAACCATGGCGAATTCCTCAGCCCCTCAACACCCGTAGGTCGTCAGCTGTGGCACCGGGCCT
Organism: Acidimicrobiales bacterium; assembly: GCA_026419545.1. Lineage (GTDB taxonomy): Bacteria > Actinomycetota > Acidimicrobiia > Acidimicrobiales > Acidimicrobilacustridaceae > JANZZE01. The sequence continues at coordinate 5,603 of JANZZE010000060.1, read as the reverse complement.
GCGACGAGCCACTGCAACGATGATCCCGAGACCAACAACCACCTCGGCAGCGGCCACCACGAGAACGAAAAACACCACGACCTGACCGGTGATGTCGTTGAGCATTGAGCCGAACGTCACGAACGTGAGGTTGACCGCGTTGAGCATCAACTCGATGCACATGAGCATCACCAAGGCGTTCCTCCGGACCAGAAGCCCGATCGCGCCGACCCCGAAGAGGATCGCGCTGAGGGTGAGGTATCCGATATTGACGTCGTTGCCCATCACGCAGTCTCCTCACTCAGCGCTTCGAGGTCCTCGTCATCGATGGCCTCCGGCTTGGGCAACGGCTGCAGGTCCCGGGGACGGCGAGCCATGAGCACTGCACCCACGACAGCGATCGTCAATAAAAGCGCCGTCACTTCGAAGGCAAAGACGTAGTCTGAGAACAGCTCCGCACCGACCTGCCTGATGTTGTCCGCACCAATCTCTTGTTGTTGACGGATTGCTTCACCGGAATCGGCCGGAGCAGCGGTAGGCATGATGGGGTCATTGGCGCTCGGCTCTCCTGTCACGAGCTTTGCGCCACCCACGAACAGGATCGTGAGCAGACCAGCGATCAGGACAACGCCAGCGATCATTGCAATGGGGCGCTGCGCCACAAGCGGCTCAACGGTCAGATCTTCTTCTCGGTCGACGCCTAGCAACATGATCACGAACAAGATCAGCACCACGATGGCGCCTGTGTAGACGATGACCTGGACGGCGCCGAGGAATTGGGCGTTCTGATTGAGGAACAAGATGGCAACAGCAAAGAGTGTCGCGACCAGACTCAGGGCCGAATGCACGGGATTGCGCGACATGACGACCCCGAGCGACCCAGCCAGCGCGATCAATGAGCACACGAAGAAGATCGCAACCTCCATCGAGGGGACTGGCATCAGTGTCCACCCCCGTGCCCATGGTCTGTCTCGCCATGATCATGCGAGCCCGATCCTGCGAGCGGAGCAACGCTTGTGTCCGCGTGGGCTTGGTCAGGCTCAGGCTCGCGAACGCCGAACCCGAGCTCTCCCGACCAGGCCACGACACCTTCGAATGCCGCGTTGCCGGCTGGCGCGGTTGCGCGCATCCATGCAGAGGTGGGGATCTCCTCGCCTGGCCGCCAGTCCTCCCAGGGCAGCCGTCGCGGGCGCCCCTCGTCATCCACGAGAAGTTCATCCTTCGTGTAGATGGCATCGAGTCGGTTCGTGAAAGAGAACTCGAACAGCTTGGTCTCGGTGATCGCCTCGGTCGGGCAGGCTTCCACACACATATCGCAGTGAATGCAGCGGAGATAGTTGATCTCGTACACGTAGCCGTAGCGCTCACCGGGCGAAACTGGGTCGTCGATGGGATTGTCCGCGCCGCGCACGTAGATACAACGAGCCGGGCAGACACCTGCGCACAATTCGCAACCGATGCACTTCTCCATTCCGTCCTCGTAACGGTTGAGGACGTGGCGGCCGTGGGCACGCTCAGGCTTTGGAGCCTTCTGCTTCGGGTACTGGGTGGTCACCCGGTCACCGAAGATCTGCTTGAGCGTGACGCCAAAGCCCTCGAGGTAGCCCATCAGAACACCTCCTCGAGTTGTCGCCGCTCGCGCGCCGTTCGGTTTGCAGCCCGCAGGAGACCAGCGGCCATGAGGAACACACCTATCGCTATCGCGCCGACGAGCGCTGGATTCCAATCTTGGTCGATCGCCAGCTTGACGGTGCCGAGCAGCAGGAGCCAGCCGAGCGAAAGCGGGATCAACACCTTCCATCCCAGGTTCATTAGTTGGTCATAGCGGAAGCGAGGCAGTGTGCCGCGGAACCAGACGAACATGAACAGGAAGAGCAGAACCTTCAGGAAGAACCAAACAAGCGACCAGACCCAGGCTGGACCGATAGGCGCCGGACCCGCGGGACCACCCAAGAACAAGGTCACGAAGATCGCCGACATCGTGACGACGTTCATGAATTCGGCGAGAAAGAACAACGCGAAGCGAATGGAGCTGTACTCGGTGTTGAAACCTGCGACGAGCTCCTGTTCAGCCTCGACGAGATCGAACGGCGGCCGGTTCAGTTCAGCCGTACCGGCGATGACGAAAATAACAAAGGGAACGAACCCGGTGAGCAGGATTCCCCAGTTGGGCAGCCAACCCAACGGACCTTCGCCCGCCTGGTACGCGACGATGTCATGTGTGCTGAGCGATCCGGTGACCAGCACCACAGCCATGGCGGACAACCCCATCGCCGCCTCATAGGACACCATTTGCGCAGAGGCCCGTACCGAACCGAGTAGCGGGTATTTCGAACCCGATGACCACCCCGCCAACATCACGCCGTAGACCGCGATCGATGAAATAGCAAGCGCGAAGAGGATGCCAATCGGCGGGTCGGCCAATTGAAGGTACGTGTCATGGCCGAAGATGGTGACCTTCCCGCCTTCGCCATTCGCCCAGTTCCCACCTATCGGCACGATGGCAAAGAGCAGGAATGCTGGAACGAAAGACAGGAACGGCGCGAGCACATACACCGTGCGCTCAGCCCGCTCTGGCCGGATGTCCTCTTTGAAGAAGAGCTTGATACCGTCGGCAAGTGTCTGGAGGATACCGAAGGGCCCAGCCCTACTAGGTCCGATCCTGTTCGTCATGTCACCGTGCACCTTGCGCTCGAACCACACCATGAGCATGGTCGCCACAAGCAGAAGCGCAAAGACGACGACGACCTTCAGGAGCACGATCAGTACGACCGCGAGGTCGACGTTCCCGGCCAACAAAGGGTCGCCGGTGAGGATGACGGGACTCATGCCACCTCCCCCACCTCGATGCGTATGTCGGTCACACGAAGACGCGCGTCGATGAGATCAGTCACCAGCGCACCCGGCTGGTTCACATGGATGGCGGCCGTTCCACGCAGTACGTCAGGATCGGTCACCACCTCGACGCTGATCGCACCACGTACCGACTTGACCTTGAGCACGCGCCCTTCCGGCACACCGAGACGTTCGAAGTCATAAGGGTTGACCCGCAGCTTGGTACCTGGTGCCAGATTCGCCAACGCCGGAGAAGCTTGGGTGAAGGTCCCCAAGTCATAGAGCTTGCGGTTGGCCACCAGACGCAGCGAGTAGGCATCCGGTGCGGGGGGATCAAGCGGCGACCCGGGCTCAAAGCGCACAGTGGGCGGCCGGCCTGGTGCCGGCTCGCCCGTCGAGATGACGATGCCATCGGCTGCTTCAGGGGCGAACAGCGCATCAAGCGTGACGCCGTGATGGGACGGGGCCAGCTGTTCGATCTCACCCCAGATGTCATCGGCTGATTCCAGCCCCAGGTCACTGTCCAGGCGGCGCGCCAACTCCGCTGCGATGATCCAGTCGCTCCGAGCGGTGCCGGGGGGCGTGACCTTCTGGTTGAGGACACTCACCCGGCCTTCGAGGTTGGTAGCAGTACCTTCGACCTCACTGAATCCAGCCGCCGCCAGTACCAGGTCAGCCGCTTGCACCGATTGGTTGAGGAACAAGTCAACTGCGATGATCTGGGGAACCTTCTGCAATGCCTGGGCCGCAAGTTGTCGATCGGGGAAATCTGTGAGTGGATCGGCCCCGAGGAGCACCAGCGTGTTGATCTTTCCGTCAGCGGCTGCCTGCAAGATCCCCGCAGTATCGAGTCCGGGCCCTGCCGGCACGGTCGGCCACGCGGCACCGTACCAATCGCGGGCTTGGTCAAGCGCCACCCGGCCCGGCAGCAACCCGGGCGCCAGACCCATGTCGAGCGCCCCATGCACGTTGCCCCGGCGCAACAAGGTCAGGAACTTCACCTCTGGGAATGCCCGGACGAGCGTGGCGACGGCATCCGTCACCCAATCCGAGCTCTCGGCAATCGATTGACGCCCGACAACCACAGTGAGAGAACCTGAAGCTGCCGCCTGCTCGACCGCGGCCCTGGCCAGGCCGAGCTGTGCGGGATCGACACCCCCACCGTCACGTCCTTGAGGAATGCCGTGGATGAGCGCGCGAACCGCCTCGTGCACCTCGCCCGGCCGGTGTTGGAGAAAATGCCTGGCAAGAGGAGTGAGCCCGGTGCGAACCGGGGACACCTCTATGAGCGTCGCCGAGTCCTGAATGACCGCATGCCGGAGGCGGAGATACAGCACGGGCAGCTCCTCCTTCGGATCTGGTCCGAAGTACAGGATCGTGCCCCCAGGTCGGCAGACCTCGTCGATGGTGGCCTTGGGGACGCCGAGCACAAGCTCGTGCGGCAGTTCGTCGCCGAGCCGGGCATCGACGTTGTCGGTGCCGAGGACACCTTTGGCGAGCTTGGCCCATGCATAAGCCGATTCGTTGGTGAGCCTTGCGCCACCCACGATGCCAATCCCATCGGGACCTGTACTCGAGAGCGCCTCCGAGAGCATGTCGGCGGCTCGACGCATAGCTTGGCCCCAGGTGATCACCTCGAAGCCGTTCGGGCCTTTCAGCAGCGGATTACGGAGGCGATCCTCACTTTGGATGGCTTGAAAGTTGAACCTGCCCTTGTCACAAAGCCAGCCCCAGTTCACCGGGTCGATGTCGACACCTTCGTACCGGAGGACCTGATCGCGTGACGAGTCGATCGCCAAGCGGCACCCGACCCCACAGGTCTGGCAGGTGGACTCGGTGACTTCGAGATCCCAGGGACGAGCCCGGAAGCGGTAGGTCGTCGTCGTCAGTGCACCAACCGGACAGATCTGCGCTGTGTTACCGGAGAAATAGGATGCAAACGGCTCGTCGGGGAAGACATTCACCTCGGTGTTGTTACCGCGGTGCATGAAATGAATGAGCGGGTCACCAGCCACCTCTTTTGCGAACCGAGTACAGCGATCGCAGAGAATGCATCGCTCGCGGTCGAGCAACACGAGATCAGAGATCGCTATCGGCTTCTCCTTGTGCCGCTTTTCTTCGATGTAGCGGCTCTCTCCAGGTCCGTATGCGAATGTCTGATCTTGCAGTGGGCACTCACCACCCTTGTCGCACACGGGGCAGTCAAGCGGGTGATTGATGAGGAGAAACTCGAGTACGCCTTCTTGGGCCTTCGCCGTAACTGGTGACTCGGTGTTGACAACCATTCCGGGCGTGCACTCGAGCATGCAGGTGGGCAGCAAGGCCGGTCCGCGCCCTGTGTCGACCTCACAAATGCACATCCTGCACATCCCGACCGGCCGCATGCGCGGGTGGTAGCAGAAACGCGGGATGTAGACGCCGTGGCGCTCAGCCGCGTCGATGATGAGTTCACCCTTTTCGGCGACCAACTCCTTGCCGTTGATGGTGATCGGCACGCCATCGGGAACCTGCTCGGGAGGTAGGTCGCTCATCGATGGTCACCTACCCCCGGCGTGGAGACTGATACGGGTCGAGGAGGAGCTGTCGCTGCCCTGGCCTGCATGCCTCGACGGATATGGGCTTCGAACTCCGGACGGAACCGCTTGATCGCCGAGGCAACCGGAGAGACCGCTGAAGGACCGAGCGGACAGATGGTGGTCTGCTTGGGAGGCCAAGCGATCCCCGGGCTGATGTTGTCAGCGATATCCATCAGCAAATCGATGTCGCTCGGACGGCCATAGCCATCGAGG
>JANZZE010000059.1 GCA_026419545.1 Acidimicrobiales bacterium | reverse complement strand
GGCTCACCTTTGGGCCTGCCGAGATGCGAACACGCCGTCACGACCGCCCCGTGGTCCATCAACCAGCTGATCGTCGGGAGGGCTGCGCGGATCCGCAGGTCATCGGTGATCTCGCCGTCACGCAACGGAACGTTGAAGTCTGCCCGGAGGAGCACCTGCTTGCCGTCGAGCGATCCGAGCGCGTCGAGCAGGTCTTCGAGAACGGGAACACCCATCAGGACCGTCTACTTCGCTTGGTTGGCAGCCCCGACGATGGCGGTGAGATCAACGAGGCGATTCGAATAGCCCCATTCGTTGTCGTACCAGCCGAACACCTTGACGAGGTTGCCCATTGCCATCGTGAGCGCCGAATCGAAAGTGCACGACGCAGGCGAACCGACGATGTCGGTCGACACGAGCGGCTCGTCCGAATACTCGAGCACCTTCGCCAATGGCCCTGACTCAGCCGCGGCCCGGAAGGCCTCGTTGACCTGCTCAGCCGTGACCTCGGTCTTCAAGATGCCGACGAAATCTGTGATGGAGCCATCGGGCACCGGCACCCGGAGTGCATGACCGTCAAGCTTTCCCTTCATGGCTTGCAGAACAAGTCCCGTCGCCCGAGCAGCCCCGGTCGATGACGGCACGATGTTGATGGCTGCGGCTCGGGCTCGGCGCAAATCCTTGTGGGGGCCGTCGACTAGCATCTGATCGCCCGTGTAGGCGTGGATCGTCGTCATCAATCCTTTTTCCACGCCGAAGGCGTCGTCGAGCACTTTGATCATCGGGACGAAACAGTTGGTGGTACACGAAGCGTTCGACACCACCTTGTGCTGCGCTGGGTCGAAGGTGTCGTCGTTGACCCCGACGACGAACGTCGCGTCGGCCTCCGAACACGGTGCCGAGACGATCACGAACGGAGCCCCTGCTTCGAGGTGAGCGGCGGCTTTCTCCCGTGAGGTGAACAGCCCGGTGGACTCGACGACGACGTCGACGCCGAGATCCCCCCAGGGCAACTGCGCCGGATCCCGCTGCGCCAGCACCTTGACCGTCGTTCCATCGATCTTGATGCCATCACCGACCACTTCGACATCACCGTCGAACCGCCCCATGACCGAGTCGTATTTCAACAGGTGTGCCATCGTGTCGACCGACCCGAGATCATTTACCGCGACGACCTCGAGGTCAGCTCGCTGCTCTTTGATAGCCCTGTAGAAGTTGCGGCCAATCCGGCCAAATCCGTTGATGCCGACGCGAACGGTCATGAACCTCTGCCTCCGTGAGTAGCCTGCCCCCTTATCCGACCAGATCAGCCCACACTGCGCCAAACCGTCCGGGAGACTCCAGCCGTGCCTGCACCCCCGGCCACCGATCACCTAGGAGCGATCTCAGCCCCCAAGGACATGCCAGCGCCGCCAGCACCCGCCGCCTAGTTGCGCCCCACACGCCGCGTTCAGCGTTCGATATCGCGGTGAATGATTTTCGGAGCGTAGCCGAGAGCTCGAAGGTCGGTCGCGACCTGTTCAGCGATGGCCACCGAACGGTGTCGCCCACCAGTACAGCCGAATGCGATCGTCAGGTAACTCTTGCCCTCGGCAATATAGGCCGGCACGAGCAGGGCCAAGAGCGGCACGAGACCGGCGAGGAACTGACCGGTCAGCTCCTGACTGAACACGTAGTCGCGCACTACCGGATCCAGACCAGTGAGGTCCCGAAGCTCCTCAACCCAATGGGGGTTGGGCAGGAAACGACAGTCGAACACCAGGTCGGTGTCGAGCGGCAAACCGTGCTTGTAGCCGAATGACACGATCGTGATCTGCATCCCCTCGTCGGCGGCATCGCTTCCGAACAAGTCGACGATCCTGGCCCGGAGTTGATGCACGTTCAGATCCGAGGTGTCGACCACCACGTCAGCTTCGGCCTTGACCGGCTCGAGCAACTCGCGTTCGGCTTCGATCGCGTCAGCCAGGCTCTGATCGGCTGCTAATGGGTGCCGCCGCCGTGTCGACTCGTATCTCCGGACCAGTACGTCTGTCGAGGCCTCCAGGAACAAGATCCGGACTCGGCGGGCCTGCTCGGCCAGCGCTCCGAGTGCCGGCAGTACGTCCTGGTGGTACGGACCAGTCCCGACGACCAGCGCGACCTTGGTGATCGCCCCACCCGGCGCCGCGGCGAGTTCGGCCACCTTGGGGATGAGCGACGGGGGCAGGTTGTCAATCACGAACCAGCCGAGATCCTCGAGAATGTCAGCGGCTTGCGAGCGTCCCGCCCCCGACAACCCAGCGATGACAACGAACTCGCTCACCGGCGATCAGCTTACGCATCATTGAGCCGATGACCGACGGCGCCAACCGATCCGAGGAAAGTGATCGACATACCGATCACGAACCCTGGGAACTCCACGCCCGGTGGTGGCAACGACAGTTCACCGCCGGCGCTGACCCCGAGTACGAGGAGCAGATCCTTCCCCTAGCTCGTTCCTATCTCCAAGAAAGCCAGCGCGTGCTCGACATCGGAACCGGCGAGGGTCAGGTCGCGCGTGCAGCCGTAGAGGCTGGCGTGCCCTTCGTCGTTGGCTGCGACCTCAGTACCGCCCAAATCATCGAAGCTGCCAGACGGGCCGGCGGGCCGCGCTATCTCCGGGCCGCTGCCCATTGCCTTCCCTTCGCCGGTTCTACCTTTGATGCCGTCGTCATCTGCCTCGTCCTCGAGCACGTCGACGAGCTTGAGGCGACGATCGCCGAGGCCGCACGCGTGTTGGCTCCCGGAGGCGTGTTCGTCCTGTTCCTCAATCACCCTTTGCTCCAGACCCCCGGGAGCGGGTGGATCGATGACCAGATCCTCGACCCGCCAGAACAGTATTGGCGCGTCGGTCCATACCTCGAGGAAACCGCAACGGTCGAGGAAGTCGAACGAGGCATCCACATCCGGTTCATCCACCGTCCGCTCTCACGCTACGTCAATGCCATGGCCCGCTGCGGGTTGCTCGTCGAACGAATGGATGAACCACCGCCTCCACCCGGGTTTCTCGCCCGAGCACCGGAATATCCAGCGGCCGCATCGATCCCCCGCTTGCTGCTACTCGTCGCGCGTCGGCACGCGTGATTGCACTTGAGGAGTATGAATCTTCTCGTAGAGCGCCCGAGCCACCGAGTCCGGGAGCCACGACACTGCCAACAAGGTCTCGAGGGGCGCCTTCGTCACGGCCCTCACCCCGCCGAGCTCCTTGACCAGCCGCTTTTTGCGGGCCGGACCCAGCCCAGGGATTCCGTCGAGCGCTGAGCTGGTCATCCGTTTGCCCCGAAGCTCCCGGTGATAGGACACCGCAAACCGGTGTGCTTCGTCTCGGATCCGCTGTAACAGGTACAGCGCCTCACTGTTCCGTGGGATCCGGACCGGTTCGTTCGCGCTGGGGAGATACACCTCCTCGAAGCGTTTGGCCAACGCCGCCACCGGGATCTCCTCATCGAGGCCGAGCTCTTCGAGCACCCGAATGGCCACGCTCAGCTGACCCTTGCCGCCATCCACCAAGAGCAGCTGTGGTGGATAAGCGAAACGGCCCGAACGATCCGCAATAGGCAACGATCGTTCCTGGAGATAGTTCTTGAGTCGGCGCGTCAGGACTTCTTCCATAGCCGCGAAATCGTCATTCCCGGCGACGTCACGGATCTTGAACCGTCGATACTCGGACTTCTTCGGCAGGCCGTCCTCCATCACGACCATGGAACCGACATAGTCACTGCCCTGGATGTGGCTCATGTCGTAGCACTCGATCCGCAAGGGGGCTTCGGGAAGCCCGAGAAGTTCTTGGAGCTCGTTGAGTGCCCGCGCCCGAGCGTTGTGGTCTGATGCCCGCCGGAGCCGGTGTCGGTTGAATTCCTCGCGAGCGTTCTGATTCACGGTTTCGAGCAGTGCCCGCTTGTCGCCGCGCCGGGGCACGCGGATCGTCACTGCTGAGCCTCGCTGTTGACTCAACCAGCTCTCATACAGCGCCGGGTTGGCCGATTCGGTTGGAACCAGAATTTGTTTCGGAACGCCAACCGGAGGTGGGTCGCTATAAACACGCTCGAGGACGCGATCCACGAGTTGGGCATCATCGAGATCCTCGGCTCGCTCGACCACGAACCCGTTGCGCCCGACGACCCGTCCTCTGCGGACAAAGAACACCTGGACCGCGGACTCGAGCTCGTCACCGGCGATACCGACGACATCGAGGTCTTCGCGACGATCAAGCACCATTTGTTGCGTCTCGATCGCCTTCCGCACACTGGCTAGCCGATCTCGCAGACGCGCCGCTCGTTCGAACTCCAATGCATCGGCGGCCTCCTGCATGTCCGCTTCAAGGCGTCTGACGACCTCCTCGGTCTCGCCGTCGAGGAAGCGCAATAGCTCGCGTACAAGACGGTCATAACCGGCCCGGTCGATCTCGCCGACGCACGGACCGGCACACTTCTCGATATGGAACAACAGGCACGGTCGACCAGACCGCTGATGTCGTGCCAGCTTGTTGTCCGAGCAGGTCCGGATGGGAAAGGTCCGAAGCAACAAGTCAAGTGTTTCACGAATCGCATACGCATGGCCGTACGGACCGAAGTAGCGGACGCCTTTCCGTTTCCGGCCCCGCATCACCATCGCTCGCGGCCACTCGTCGTCGAGGGTCACCGCAAGGAACGGGTAGCTCTTGTCGTCCCGGTAACGAACGTTGAACCGCGGCTTGTGCTGCTGGATCAAGCTGTACTCGAGCATGAGCGCCTCGACCTCGTTGCGGACCTCGATCCATTCGACGGTCTCGGCGACCTCAACCATTTGCGCGGTCCGGGGTGGCAGGTTGGCGGGGTTCTGGAAGTAGTTGGCCAGGCGTGAGCGCAAACTCTTGGCCTTGCCCACGTAGATCACGCGTCCTTCGGCGTCCTTGAACTGGTAGGAGCCGGGCGCATCCGGAATCGAACCCGCTGGGGGACGCTGCACCACGGCTTCAATGCTACGGGCCGTGCTCATAACATCAGGTCTCGCATGGCGACACGATCGGCGGCTCAACCCGAAACCGTGGCGGCCGGCGTGATCCCCGCCCTGACCGCCGTGGTGTTCCTCGTGGCCTCTTGGAGCCACATCGCCAGCCCGTTCGGCGACTCGGACGAGGGCATCAACGGCGCAGTCTGGGCCTACAACGCACGTTCCCTACGCGAGATGGGACTGTTCGAATCCCGGCTTGGCGGACGGCGCCTCAACGGCACGGCCTACGCCACGCACCCTCCACTCCTGGTCCTCACCACGGCACTTCTCGAAACCATCGCTGGCGAACGCGAAGCCGTCACCCGTGCTCCGGCGTGGTTGGCCTCCCTGGCCGCGATCCCGCTGCTGTTCGTGCTCGGCCGCCGGGCTGGGTTCCGCCCGATCGCAGCTGCGGCCGGGACCGCGGCCGCTTGTCTCACCCCGATGTTCTTCGTCTATGGCCTCATGCTGGATACGCCGGTCACTGCCTTTCCGTTCGGCGTGGCCGTCGCGCTCCTTTGGTACACGGAATGGAACACGGACATCGGCGACGAGCCAGAGGGGTCGGCGGACGCGAACATTGGCACAGCCAAGACCGAAGCGGGCAAGCGCGATGCCACCACTGGCACTGGCCAGTCACGTAGCGCCCGCACGCCCTCGCCTTGGCTCACAGCCGGGCTTTCCTTTCTCGCTTGCCTTGCGAGCTGGCAAGCGATCTTCCTCGTGGGTTTGTGCACGCTTTCGTTGGTGATCCGTGCCGCGCGCCATGATGTGCGGACCCTGACTCGAGCCCTTCCCTACGGACTCGGTGGCGCCGGTGGAACCCTCGTGGCGCTCGCATGGACCTACTGGGCTCACAGCGGCTTTGACGTTCTGCGCGACAAGCTGAGCCGCCGCACTGGATCGGCAGGCGTGAGCCTTCTAGACGTCGCGAACTTCCAGATCCCTTGGATGGCCCAGTTGCTCGGCCTCACCCTCATCGGTCTCGTAGCGGCCGTCATTGCTGCAGTTCGTGACAGGCGCGTACGGCCAATCGCCACGCTTGGTCTAGTGGCCACCTTCGGCTATGCCGCGATTTTCAAGGAAGGCGCTGCTGGGCATCAATACTGGCTGTATTGGGAATTGCTCCCAGCCACCGTAGGAATGAGCTGGGTCTTCGACAAAGTGTTACAAGACGTCGCTGCCCGCTCGTCTCGACCTAAGCCAGTAATCGGTGCGGCCATTGTCGCCTGCGTGTCGATCGGGAGCTACAACCTCTTGAAGGGCAACAACGCTGAACCGTTGATCACCGACGGCTATGCCGCAGTTCAAGCCGTGCGGTCGATGCCCGACACCGGCCGTCCGCTCATGTACGTCGGCGAGGAATACCGGGCCGATCCCTACGTCGTCTACTACACGGGCCGGAGCGCGCGCTTCGTGGCCAGCCCCGAGGATCTGGCTGAGCTGGCAACAACCCATCCAGATGAGCCGGTGCTCGTCCTCGGGGTCTGCAATGAAACGAATCCGAGCTACGCGTTCTGCGTCACGGCGACCGGCGAGCAAGTAGGTGAAGTCGCTCGAATCCCGCCTCGGGTGATCCGAGCCTCAGAGCTGCTCCATGCTCTTGGTGACACCGGCTGAGCCGATCAAGTCCCAAGGCCTGACCGAGCGCGTTCCCGAGCCGACGACACTGGCTCGGTGACACCAGCTGAGCCGATCAAGTCCCAGGGAGCATGGGGGCGAGGAAGCGCCCAGTGTGGCTCTCAGGCGTCTTCGCGACAAGCTCCGGGGTGCCTTCGACCACAACGGTCCCACCGCCGCTCCCGCCTTCCGGGCCAAGGTCGATGATCCAGTCCGCCGTCTTGATCACGTCGAGGTTGTGCTCGATCACCACCACGGTGTTGCCTTGATCGACCAAGCGGCTCAACACCCCCAACAACTTGCGGATGTCCTCGAAATGCAGGCCGGTGGTCGGCTCATCGAGGATGTACATCGTCCTACCGGTCGATCGTTTCGCCAACTCGCTCGCGAGTTTCACTCGCTGCGCCTCACCCCCAGACAGGGTGGGTGCAGGCTGGCCGAGGCGGATGTAGCCGAGGCCCACGTCCACGATGGTTTGCAGATGACGGGCAATTGCTGGCTGGTTCTCGAAAAAGGCGAGCGCCTCTTCGCACGAGAGATCGAGCACCTCGGCAATGTTCTTCCCTTTGAATTCGATGTCAAGCGTGTCCCGGTTGTAGCGAGCGCCTTTACACACCTCACACGGCACGTACACATCGGGAAGGAAGTGCATCTCGATCTTGATGGTTCCATCGCCTGCACAGGCCTCACACCGCCCTCCGGCAACATTGAACGAGAACCGGCCCGGGAGGTAGCCGCGGACCTTCGCCTCGTGGGTCTGGGCGAACAATTTCCGGATGTGATCGAAAACGCCGGTATAGGTCGCTGGATTTGACCTCGGTGTGCGCCCGATCGGTGATTGGTCGATGTTGATGACCTTGTCGAGTTGCTCGACACCCTCGACGGAGGTGTGCAATCCAGGTGGCGTTCGCGACTTGTACACCTTCTGCATCAACGCTCGGTACAAGATGTCGTTCACGAGTGTGGACTTTCCCGAACCCGACACGCCTGTCACACAGGTGAAACAGCCGAGAGGGAACTCGACATCGATGTTCTTGAGATTGTGCTCTCGAGCTCCCCGCACAACGATCCAGTGCTCACCAGGTTTGCGCCGCAACACGGGCACTGGGATGGTCTTCTTGCCAGCGAGGTACTGGCCCGTGATGGACTGCGCCGCTCTGAGGAGCCCTTTGACAGGCCCGGCGTAGACGATGTCGCCACCGTGTTCACCCGCTCCGGGGCCAATGTCGACAACATGGTCCGCCGCTCTGATCGTGTCTTCGTCGTGCTCAACCACCAGGACCGTGTTGCCGAGGTCGCGTAGCCGCTCCAACGTCTCGATCAAACGGCGGTTGTCGCGCTGGTGCAGACCGATCGATGGCTCGTCGAGAACGTACAGAACACCGACCAGCCCGCTGCCGATCTGCGATGCCAGCCGGATCCGCTGCGCCTCTCCTCCCGCGAGTGTCGCAGACGAGCGACTCAGACTCAGGTAGTGCAACCCAACGTCGAGCAGGAACTGCATCCGAGCGTTTATCTCCTTGATCACCCGATCGGCGATGAGGTGATCCCGCTCGCTGAGCTCGAGATCCGCGAGAACCTTCGCTGCCTCGCCGATCGACAGGTCACACAGCGACGCGATGTTGTGACCGGCGACGGTGACGGCAAGCGAGACCGGGTTGAGACGGGCACCATTGCACGACTGGCAGGGCACCTCGCGCATGTAGCCTTCGATTTGCTCACGTTGGGTGTCGCTCTCGGCGTCGCTATGGCGGCGCTTCAGCCACGGGATGATGCCCTCATAACGCGCCCGATACTGGCGCTGTCCGCCGTAGCGGTTCCGGTACCTGACGAGCACGTGCTTGTCCCCCGCACCGTAGAGCAGGACCTTCTGCGCCCGCTTCGGTAGCTGCGACCACGGCGTGTCATAGCCGATGTCATAGGCCTGGCACACGGCCTGAAGCAGTTTGTGGAAGTACTTGTTGTGCCCGCTCGCCCACGGAGCGATCGCGCCCTCGGCAACTGACAGGTCAGGATTCGGGACCACCAGCTCGGGGTCGACCTCGAATCGGGTGCCGAGCCCGTCACAGGCCGAGCATGCCCCGTAAGGCGAGTTGAACGAAAAGTTCCTCGGGGCCAACTCGCCAAAGGACAGGCCACACGTCGGGCAGGCGAGGTGTTGACTGAAGGTGAGCGTCTCCTCTTCACCTTCCCCATCACGGGGAACGATGTGTACTTCGGCTACTCCGTCCGCGAGCCGCAGCGCCGTCTCGAGCGAGTCGGTCAACCGCCGGGTGATCGTCTCCTTCTTCACCAACCGGTCGACCACAACTTCGATGGTGTGCGCCTCATACCGAGCCAACTCGATCTCGTCAGTCAGCTCGTGGAGCTCCCCGTCAATCCGCGCTCGGGCAAAGCCCTGGGCAGCCAGGTCCGCCAAAAGCGCCTCGTACGTGCCCTTGCGCCCCCGTACAACCGGCGCGAGTACCTCGAACCGGATGCCGTCGGGGAGTTCCAGGATCCGATCGACGATCTGCTGAGGAGTCTGGCGGGTGATGACCGAACCGTCCTCAGGACAGTGCGGGACGCCGATTCGGGCGAACAAGAGCCGCAAATAGTCGTAGATCTCGGTGATCGTGCCGACGGTAGACCGCGGGTTCTTGGAGGCCGTCTTCTGGTCGATCGAGATGGCAGGCGATAGCCCTTCGATGAAGTCGACGTCGGGCTTGTCCATCTGACCGAGGAACTGGCGAGCATACGCCGACAACGATTCGACGTACCGCCGCTGTCCCTCGGCATAGATCGTGTCAAAGGCAAGGGACGACTTGCCCGATCCTGAGAGCCCGGTGAAGACGATGAGCTTGTCTCGAGGCAGCTCAAGCGAGATGTTTCGAAGATTGTGCTCGCGGGCGCCCCGAATGACGATCTTGCCGGACATCGCTGGTCAGCCTACTGGCCTCAGGCGGCTTCGAACTTTTGTTCGGATCCCAGTGGGGCGGTGAACGCCGCCCACGGGGAAATGGCGGAAAACGCGCCGTTACCCGACTTCTCGCAGCTCACGACGCAGCTCCTTGATCTCGTCACGCAGCTTGGCCGCGTACTCGTAGCGGAGTTCCGCCGCGGCTTCCCGCATCTCTTCCTCGAGGGTCTGGATGAGACGCCCGAGTTCGTCGGCGGGCAAGTCAGCCAACTCCGAGCGCCTGCGCTCACGCCCGCGATCGCGCCGACCACGCCCTGGTACCGGTGCGCTGGCTTCCCCCCCGCGGAGCTGCACCAGAATGTCGGTGACCGCCTTCCGGATGGTCTGGGGATCGATGCCATGCTCCGCGTTGTAGGCCTGTTGTAGCTGGCGCCGCCGGTTCGTTTCGGAGATCGCGCGTTGCATCGAGTCGGTGACCGAATCCGCGTACATCACGACCTGACCTTCGACATTGCGTGCCGCCCTACCAATCATCTGGATCAGGGACGTCTCGCTTCGCAGAAAGCCCTCCTTGTCTGCGTCGAGGATCGCAACCAACGACACCTCGGGCAGGTCCAGCCCCTCGCGAAGCAGGTTGATCCCAACGAGCACATCGAATTCGCCGAGCCGCAGGTCCCGAAGGATCTCGATCCGCTCGAGCGTGTCCACCTCGCTGTGGAGGTAGCGGACACGGACACCGAGCTCGAGCAGGTAGTCGGTGAGATCCTCGGCCATCTTCTTGGTCAACGTCGTGACGAGCACCCGTTGCCCGCGGTCGACCCGGTCGCGTATGGCCTCCAATAAATCGTCAATTTGCCCTTTGGTCGGTTTCACGACCACCTCTGGGTCGACCAAGCCGGTGGGGCGAACGATCTGTTCGACCACCTGTGACGAGTGAGCGAGTTCGAACGACCCCGGTGTGGCAGACAGGAAGATGACCTGACCGACCCGTTCGAGAAATTCATCGAACCGCAGCGGCCGATTGTCGGCAGCCGACGGCAAGCGAAAACCGTGTTCGATCAGTGTTTCCTTCCGGCTGCGATCTCCTTCGAACTGCCCGTGCAGTTGCGGCACCGTCACATGCGACTCGTCGAGCACGACCAGGAAATCGTCGGGGAAGTAATCGAGAAGGGTGTACGGCGCCTCCCCGGCGGCGCGGCCGTCGAGATGTCGCGAGTAGTTCTCAATGCCCGAGCAGTACCCCACCTCCTGCATCATCTCGAGGTCATACTGCGTGCGCATGCGCAGGCGCTGTGCTTCGAGCAACTTGCCTTGGGACTCGAACCAGGCCAGCCGTTCTTGCAGCTCGGCCTCGATGCTCACGATTGCCGCTCGCAACCGCTCCGGGCTTGCGACGTAGTGGGTGGCAGGGAACAACACCAGTTCATCGAGTGTGGTGATCCGCTCCCCGGTCAGCGGATCGACGACTGAGATCTGATCGATCTCATCGCCGAACAGTTCGATGCGCACGGCGGTCTCGTCGTACGCGGGGTGAATCTCGATCGTGTCACCCCGGACACGGAACTTTCCCCGGGACAGGTTTACGTCGTTCCGTTCGTAGTGCATGTCGACGAGCTGGCGCAGAACCGACCGCTGATCCCTCTCCTCGCCCCGATTGAGGATCAGCAGGTCAGACCGGTACTCGTCCGGCGCGCCGAGGCCATAGATGCACGATACCGAGGCCACGACGATGACGTCCCTACGGGTAAGCAACGCTGCGGTGGCCGAATGGCGCAGCCGGTCGATCTCATCATTGATCGATGAGTCCTTCTCGATGTAGGTGTCGCTGGCCGGCAGGTAGGCCTCGGGCTGGTAGTAGTCGTAGTAGGACACGAAATACTCGACCCGGTTGTGAGGGAAGAACTCGCGGAACTCGTTGGCAAGCTGCGCCGCGAGCGACTTGTTCGGCGCGATCACCAGCGTGGGTCGCTGCACGCGTTCGATCGTCCAGGCAATCGTTGCGCTCTTCCCCGAACCAGTGATGCCGAGCAAGGTCTGGAACCGGTCGCCTCGGGCCAAGCCTTCGGTCAGGGCATCAATGGCCCTGGGCTGATCGCCAGCAGGGGCGAAATCGGAGACCATGCGGAACTCGGGCACGACTCCAGGCTACTGACCAGGTGCGACACCACTTTCGGGTGGGTCACCCGATTCACCGGTTACCCGACCAAGCCGGAACCTCCACTAGCGTCTTGACCGTGGAAGACGCGCTCGGGGCAGTGCAATCGGCACTCGTGCTTGGCGGCACCTCGGAAATCGCGCTCGCCGTGATCGATCGCCTCGCTGCCGACCGGTGCCGTCGAGTCGTGCTCGCGGCTCGCGACACCGCGGGGGCAGCTGCAGCGGCTGAGCACCTTCGCGCCGCTGGTGTTGAAACCACCGATGTCATCGAGTTCGATGCTGCTGACATCTCGCGTCATCCCGCCCTGATTGAAACGGTATTTGCCGAGCACGGCGACTTCGATCTCGTGTTGTTGGCCTTCGGTGTGCTCGGCGACCAAGCGACCTTCGACCGAGATCCCGTCGCCGCCGCGAACGCCGTTACCGTGAACTATGTGGGAGCCGTGAGCACGGGGCTGTCCGTTGCACAGGAGCTGCGCCGCCAAGGACATGGCACCCTCGTCGTGTTGTCGTCGGTGGCCGCCGAGCGCCCACGCAAAACGAACTTCGTCTACGGTTCATCCAAAGCCGGGCTCGACGCGTTCGCTCAGGGTCTCGGCGACGCGCTGGAGGGAACCGGTGCCCACGTCTTGGTCGTGCGCCCCGGGTTCGTCAAGACGCGAATGACCGCCGGGCTGCCACCTCAACCCTTCTCGACCACCCCTGCGGCCGTGGCCGACGCCGTCGTCCAAGGACTCGCCCGCAAGAGACACACCGTCTGGGCCCCGCCCATACTCCGCTGGGTTTTCGCGCTTCTTCGTCACCTTCCACGACCACTCTGGCGACTCATCTCTGCTCGGTAGTGATGGACGCTGAACTACCGGTTGAGCCAAACGGCTCGCGCTTGATTGGCCTAATCCACGCCATGCGGCCGCGCCAATGGCTGAAGAACGCACTGGTCGTTGCGGCGCCCCTAGCAGCAGGCAAGCTCACGGATGTACCAGTCGCGAGCCGCACCATCATCGCCTTCGTCGCCTTTTCGCTCGCTGCTTCCGGCACCTATCTACTTAACGACGCCAATGACGTCGACGCCGATCGCCGGCACCCGACGAAACGCAACCGTCCAATCGCCGCAGGCATCGTCCCTGTCCGAGCTGCCCGGGGTTTCGGAGTAATCCTGCTCGCTGGGGGCCTCGCTACCAGCGCCGCAGCTTCACGAGGCCTGGTGACAACGGTTGTCGCGTACCTGGTTCTTACAGCTGCATACACCTTGTGGCTTAAGGATCAACCGGTCCTCGATATCGTCGCGGTCGCGGCCGGATTCGTTCTCCGGGCTCTCGCTGGCGCAGCAGCTACCAACCTGCCGATCTCGGAGTGGTTCTTCATCGTGACCTCTTTCGGTGCCCTGTTGATGGTCACCGGCAAACGCGAGGGCGAGCGCAAAGAACTCCAAGGCGACGCAGCCTCCATACGACCAACGCTTGGCGTGTACACCGATTCGTACTTGCTGTTTCTACGCAGCGTGGCATCGGGAGTAGTACTGATCGGCTACTGCCTCTGGGCGTTTGAATCGGCCCACAACTCGGTCACCACCGATAGCACCACGATCTTCTTCCAACTTTCGATCCTGCCGTTCTCGGTCGCCATCTTGCGATACGCCCTACTCATCGACCAGGGCGCTGGCGGAGAGCCCGAAACGCTTGTCCTGCGCGACCGCCCATTGCAGATCGCCGCCGCCGCCTGGGCCATCATCTACACCTATGGCGTCTATGTCGCCGGACAGACCTGACTACCCGCGGCTCACGCTCGCGGGATGGGGGCGCACCAATCCCACCGGGGCTTGGCTTGCCAGAGTCCACTGCCCTGACGACCTGGTCCGCGCACTCACGCATGCACCCGAACGTGGTGTCATCGCCCGGGGTTTGGGCCGTAGCTACGGCGACGCCAGCCAAAACGCCGGGGGACTCGTCATCGACTCGACCGGCGCCGCCCAATTCCTGCTCGATCCTGACACGGGTGTGGTTACCGCCTCAGCCGGCGCGTCGATCCAGGCAATCCTGGAGGGAATCGTCCCATACGGGTTCTTCGTGCCCGTCACCCCGGGGACGCGGTTTGTAACCGTCGGTGGAGCCATCGCCTCAGACATCCATGGCAAGAACCACCATCGGGCCGGTTCTTGGTGCGACCATGTGTTGTCCTTCCGCTTGGCCTTACCTGATGGGTCCGTGTTGGACGTCGACCGTGATCGCCATCCGAAGGTCTTCTGGGCCACTGCGGGCGGCATGGGGCTCACCGGGGTGATCACCGAGGCCACGTTTCGCTGCTACCCGATCGAGACGAGCCGACTCCTGGTCGACACCGACCGAACGAGAGATCTCGACCACGCCATTGAACTCATGGCGGGTGGTGACGACGCTTATGACTACTCCGTCGCCTGGATCGACTTGCTGGCTCGCGGCCGCTTTATGGGCCGCTCGGTGCTGACCCGTGGCAGATTCGCCCGTCGAGAAGAGCTGCCCCCCGCGCTGCGGACCCACCCCCTCGCCTATGAGGGCCGGCAGCTCGCCAACGTCCCACCGGTGTTCCCCAGTGGATTGCTGAATCCGTGGTCGGTTCGGTTGTTCAACGAATTCTGGTACCGAAAGGCGCCTGCTTGCCGCCGCGGCGAAATCCAGGACATCCCGACCTTCTTCCATCCGCTCGACATGATCGGCAATTGGAACTTGATCTACGGCCCGAGGGGGTTCATCCAGTGGCAGTGCGTGGTGCCCGAGGATGCCGTGGAGACACTCCGGGACATCGTTCGCCAGCTGAGCGATGCCGGTTGCACCTCGTTCCTCGCGGTCCTCAAACGTTTCGGCCCCGGTAACGAGGGACACCTCTCGTTCCCAATTGCTGGCTGGACGCTTTCACTGGACATTCCTGTGGGGGATCCGCGCCTGGCCACGCTGCTGGACCGTCTCGATGAGCAGGTCGCTGCTGAGGGTGGCCGCATCTATCTCGCCAAGGACAGTCGTCTCCGACGGGAGCTGCTCGAGGTGATGTACCCGCGTCTTGACGAGTGGCGGAGGATACGGGACACACTGGACCCCAACAGGCTCTTGCGCAGCGATCTGGGTCGGCGGCTTGGCCTCTGCCCCGATTGACCCACCTCGGACGGCTGACCTGGTTTGTCGGGACGCCGCCAGGGAGGTCACAGAGGCTTCCTGCCCCTAGTCACCGGTCGGCGTCGGCTGTCTCAAGCGAGCGGATCCAAGCCCAACACCGATCAATCTCGCGATCGAGCGCGGCTCTATCACCGTTGTTGTCGATGACGAAGTCGGCCTTCGCGAGTCGATCTTCGCGGGAAGCCTGCTTTGCGATCCGGGCCCTCGCGTCCGCCTCGCTAAAACCGCGTTGGGTGACGAGCCGCTCAACTGCGACTTCTGGGTCGGTGTCCACGACGATCAAAGCAGCCAGATCGTTCCGCCCCGATTCCACGAGCAACGGCACGTCAAGGATCACGATGTGATCTGTCGCCGCCTCCTCCGCCAGCCGACGCGCGATTTCGGCACCCACCGCGGGATGCACGATCGCGTTCAGGTCGGCCAAGGCCTGGTCGTCGTTGAAGACCGTACCCGCGACCTTCTTGCGGTCAAGCTGCCCATCTTCACCCAAAATCTCGGTCCCGAACCGCTCGACCATCGCCGCAAGGACAGGTTGCCCCGGCTGCTGCAGTTCTCGGGTGATCGCATCCGCGTCGATCACCACTGCCCCACGCTCGGCCAAACGGGCCGCAACTGTTGATTTCCCGGATCCGATACCGCCAGTGAGTCCGACGAGCAACACCGGCGGAACGCTATCGGCCCGTCACCCACCACTCCAGACTCACCCAGCCCAACGGGGAACTCAACGTCGATGGCGTCACCGACGCTCGTTTCTGCACTCCATATGTCACCGAGCCCAACGGGGAACTCAACGAGCATCGACGCAAACCGTTCAGGGCCGAGGGGGCGTCCTCCAGGTGCCACCCAGCCCCGCCGGGAATTCAACCCCAGCTCGCTTCGGCCGACAGGTGAAACCGGTGGAAGAAGCGCCCGTCCTAGCTGCGACACACATGCGACCGCCTGGTACGGCCGGCAACGGTCACGGTCGGCCCGACCGCGCCCCCCGGCTCCACGACGGACCCGACGACGAGGAACCCCGGTCCTGGAAAGAGCGTTTCGCCCAACTCGCCGAGACAACCGACGGCACGGCCGCAGAGGATGGACTGATCGACAAGGTCGACCGGGTCGCAAACTTCGGACCCGCCATCCTCGCCATTCGGTGGAGCACGACCATCGCCTCGATCGCCCTGGCTACGCCATACATCTTCGACGGTGATTACCGAACCGGGTTGTGGTGCAGCGCGGTCATCGCCTACACCGCCTTCCGAACGTTGAGCCCCTTACGCTATCTCGGCGACGTTCGCAGCCTCATCGCAGTGCTCGGGGAGGTCGCCCTACACGTCCTACTGGTCGGCACGAGTGGGCAATGGGACTCGCCGTTCATATTCTCTCTGCTCACGGCGATAATCGTCGCTGGTTTCGCTCGTGGCTTTGGCTTCGCGATCCGCGTCGGCATCGCTTCGTCGTTGGCAGTCACCATCCCTTACCTCGCTCCTGATCCCAACCAGCAGCGCATCACGCTGTCAGCCGAATGGACCCTCGTGTTGTTGCTGGTCGCACTGATCGCCGGCTACGCGCGCCGGATCTCCGGCGAAGCCGACCGTCAACACTCCTTGGCTCTCGACCGATTGGGGCGGCTAGCCGACGCGAACGCCCTGCTGTTCTCGTTGCATCGAGTGACCCAAACACTCCCTGCCTCGCTCGATCTTGGTGACGTGCTCGACACGACCATCAATCGTTTACGAGGCCTCTTCGAATTCGACTATGCCGCGATCTACGCGTTTGAGGACACCGACCAACACTGGGAGCTCCTCCGGAAAGAAGGTACCCGGATGCCTGGCCATCTCGGCGCCGATGACCTTCCCATCCCGCTTCGCAGAGCGGTCTTCGACCAGACAGTCGTCAGCGCGCCGAATCTGGCTGAGACTGGCCCAGGTCTCGCCCCGAAAGCCGGTTCGGGTCTGTACGCAGTGTTGTCGGCGCGGGGCTCGATCATCGGATTCCTCGCCATCGAACACCAGGCCGCCTACCACTTCACTGCCCGAGACCAGGAGTTACTCAAGGGTTTCGTCGAACCAGTCGCTCTTGCGATCGACAATGCGCGTTGGTTCAGCCGTCTGAGGACGGTCGGAGCCGACGAAGAGCGAACGCGGATCGCACGCGACCTGCACGATCGGATTGGTCAGTCGTTGGCTTACCTGGCATTCGAACTCGACCGAATCGTCTCAACCGAACAGCGGGGCGAGCCCCTTGGACCCTCGCTGGAGCAACTACGAGAAGATGTCCGTGGCGTGATCCGTGAGGTACGAGACACCCTGTACGACCTCCGTACCGATGTCTCCGACAGCCAGGACCTCGCCAGCACATTGGAGGAGTTCACCAAGCGAGTAGCTGAACGCTCGAAACTGAAGTTCGAATTGTTCCTCGACCGCCATGCTCGTCTCCCGATCCTCCAGGAGCGTGAGATGTGGCGCATAGCCCAAGAGGCAATCACCAACGTCGAGCGGCACGCCGGGGCAACCGAGGTCCGCGTCATCTGGCGGTGCAACGGAGAATCGGCCGCCCTCGATATCACGGACAACGGACAGGGCTTCCCGATCGGCCGTGCTGGTCGGCTCGATTCCTACGGCATACTCGGCATGCGAGAGCGGGCCTCGAGCATCGGGGCCACGCTTGAGCTCACCAGCCAGCCAGGCAAGGGAACTCGGGTCCGATGCAGCCTCATCCGTAGGCACGAGGATGAGGAACCGAACCGGACCGTGACCGCAGGTGCGAGCTGAGCCGTGCGCGGGAGCGACGCAGCTATCACGCTCCAGTCAGGCGGGTTCCGCCCACGGCTGGTTGGGGCCGATATCCTGACGACACGTAGGCCTGATGGCCCACGCCGGGAACAACGGGGCACTTCAAGCGTCGTTTTCCCAAGACCCACTGTCGAACCTTTCACCCATAGGGGGACGAGGTGACTATCCGCCTCATGCTTGCCGATGACCACCGAATGCTACGTGAGGGTCTACGCCGATCGATGACCGACCAAGGCTTCGAGGTCGTGGGAGAGGCTCGCGACGGCGACG
>JANZZE010000058.1 GCA_026419545.1 Acidimicrobiales bacterium | reverse complement strand
CAGCATCGGGACGTCGGCCGCCTCGTAATCATCCTTGTACTTGATTGCGAGAGCCCAGAAATGCGGGGGCGTCCACAAGAAGATCACCGCGAACAGAACCAGCGGCGCCAGCGCGAGTGCGTTGGTGACGGCTGACCACCCGATGAGCACTGGGACGGCTCCCGCGGCCCCGCCGATCACGATGTTCTGAGACGACGTCCGCTTCAACCAGAGGGTGTAAACGAACACATAGAACAGGCAGGCGGCGACAGCGAGAACAGCCGAAAGCAAGTTGACGAACGCCCAGAGCCAGACGAATGCAAGCACTTCGATCGTCACTGCGAATGTCAAGGCGTTGCGGGGCGTGATGACGCCAGTGACCAAGGGACGATTCTTGGTCCGGTTCATGATCGCATCAATGTCGCGATCGACGTACATGTTGATGGCATTTGCGCCCCCAGCAGCGAGCGTCCCGCCGACAACTGTCGCGAGAATCAGCCACAACGCGGGAACCTTGCCGGCGGCAACAACCATCGTCGGAACAGTCGTCACCAACAGCAACTCGATGATCCGCGGTTTCGTGAGCGCCACATAGGCGGCAACCCGGCGGTGGAGGGGAAGGCGCGCGACCGTCACCTGCATCAACAGGTGAGCGTAGAACGTGGTCCGAGCCAACCCACAATCCCGGCCCAAATCCACCGAGTTTGAAGGGGCTCCCGACAATCGCCATACCCTGAGGGGCGTGCGTAGGTTCAGCCGGTTCGCGATCTCCCCCACGACCTACCGACGTATCACCTTCCTCGATCTCGTCGCGCTTGCCTTCATCACCATCAGCGGCGGCGCCGTCAGGATCACCGGATCTGGACTGGGGTGCTCAGACTGGCCAGCCTGCGAGGAAAACCAGTTCGTACCAGCACTTGACCAGCCCCACGCGATGGTCGAATTCGTCAATCGCCTCGTCACCGGCGCGGTGAGTATCACAGTGATTCTCGCTGTTCTCGGTGCCCTACTTCGGGTACCCAAGCGCAAGGATCTCGTGATGCTGTCGGTGGGTCTCGTCGTCGGCGTGGTAGCCCAGATCCTTCTCGGCGCGCTCGTGGTGCTGTTCAAGCTGACTCCGGTCTCGGTCATAGGTCACTACCTACTGTCGATCGTGCTCCTGTGGAACGCGCTCGTTCTTCACAACCGCGCCGGTACCGGAGCCGGGTCAGCTGTTCCGGTTGTCGCGTCCCGACAGGTATTGCTCGGTCGGATCCTGGTTGGCTGGGGATTCGTGGTGCTGACCGCGGGCACCCTGGTCACGGGCGCGGGTCCGCACGCTGGCGACCCTGAGGCCCAGCGCCTTCCCCTAGCTGTGCCTACGGCCGCCCGCATTCACGGCGTGACGGTTGTCGTGTTCCTCGTCCTCGCGCTCGTCACGTCCTGGGCCATCGCCCGCGATGGCGCGGCGCGTCAAATACAGGTCCGCGCTCGCGTCCTCACCGGGTCCATCCTGGCTCAGGCCGCCATCGGCTACACCCAATACTTCACCGGGGTGCCCGTGATCCTGGTCGCGCTGCACCTCGTCGGCGCTGTCGCCGTCTGGATCAGTGTCGTGCGGTTCCACCTTGGTCTCTTTGCTCGACCGATCGAGTCGCCAAACGATGAGCGAGCACCACAACGCAAACGTCCTTCGCCGCCAGTCGAGCAATCGGCAGTACCAGTTCTTCGCTGAACGGGCAAAATGGTCCGTATGCAGTCCGCCATCCCTACGACGGCCCCCGTCGAGGTGGACCAGCCCACAGACGAGCGCTCCTTTGACCCTGAACGCCCCTGGGTGGTGATCGTCTGGAACGATCCGATCAATCTCATGGACTACGTCACGTACGTGTTCCAGAAGCTGTTCGGCTATCCCCGGGAGGTTGCCGAGAAGCTGATGTGGGACGTCCACACCAAAGGCAAAGCCGTCGTGAGTCAAGGGAACCGGGAAAAAGCGGAACTGGACGTGTTCCGCCTACACGAGCACGGGCTTTGGGCCACCATGCAACAGGACTGACCCGTGACCCCGCCCGACGAGCACAACCATCGACCCTCGGGTCACCACTGGGGCGACAGCGGCGACGAGGTCACCGACGCCGATCAGATGCGCGCGTGGTCCTGGGGACCAGCAATCACCATCCTCCCCCAACCAGACGGCACGTATTTCGTTGCCATGGTCGAACCACTCCGTGACTCTCTTCGGGCCGCAATCGAAGCGCTCCGCTCACGCCTTCTGCGCGGGAGTCCATCGATCCAGAGGCTGTTCCCCACGGCCTATCCCGATCACCCCGACCTCGAGGCCGAATACCGCGACCTGATGTTCGGGGAGTTGTTGGAATCCAAGCTCGCCGCCCTCGACCTCGTAGAGGCGTCCGTCGCTGAGCCGGTCTTGACCGAGCAGCAACTCATCGCCTGGACCCAGGTCATCAATAGTGCGCGTCTGGCCCTCGGTACCGAACTCGAGGTGGAGGAAACCGGGCTCGATCTCGATGACGACGATCCTCGATGGCCTGCCTACATCCTGTATGAACGACTCGGCTTGATACTCGCCTCGATCGTCGACGTGTTGCCGGTCTGAAAACGATAATTACCGCTGACAGACGTGCCGAACTCCGGCAAACCTGTGTCGCAGCAGATCGCTGTCGGTAGCAGCCGAACACAGTTCGTCGATCGAGATGCGATCGACGAGCTGGCCTCCAACGCATACAGCCTCGTCGATCGCTCCGTTCCCATGGACGGCGGGTTCGCGTTCGGATTGCGAAGGTCCGGCTGCTATCGTGACCCGGCCCAATGGGTGTTTGCCCCCATCGTCTAGAGGCCTAGGACGCCGCCCTTTCAAGGCGGTAACACGGGTTCGAATCCCGTTGGGGGTGCTCAAAATCCGGTTCGTTACTACTTCGGCTGGCTTTCCCGCCAAGTCGGGAGACTAGGATCGGCAACGCTCCGATGCAGCATCGGGGCAGTGCAACGAGGTCCCGTGGTGCAGTTTGGAGTGCACGCTGGCCTGTCAAGCCAGAGGTCGCGGGTTCAAATCCCGTCGGGACCGCAGCCATAGCCTCGAGGATGACTCGAAACGCCAGATTCTTGGTCGGGTAGCTCAGTTGGCAGAGCGTCCGCCTGAAAAGCGGAAGGTCACCGGATCGACGCCGGTCCCGACCACCACACGAACCACCAGGCCAGACCGGCAGTCGGGTCTGGCCTGGTGCCGTTTTTCGGGCGCCGGATCCGGCCGGCGTGCACCCCACGCGCAACATCCGCCCAGCGGAGGACCACCCAGAGGTCGTGAGTGCGCATCGGGCCGAGCGTGTCGGGTTCCCTCGAGCAGCTATCGCAGCACCATCTCCCTCCAGGGTGTTCCCGCGGCGGAGTAGCCTCGCGTTCCCAGATGGCGGCTCCGACCACCGATGACCCAGCTGCGTGGATCGCGGAAAACTCAGTGGCGTTCGCGATCCGAGATCCAACACCTCTCAACCCTGGTCACACGGTGGTCCTCGCCAAGGCTCCATTGCTCAGCTGGTGGGATGCAACGAGCCAGCAACGCTTGGCTCTGCTCGACCTCGTGGACAAGGTCAAGCGACGGCTCGATGCCGAGTTCTCACCGGACGGTTACATCGTGAGCTTCAGCGACGGCCTGATGGGTGAACAGCGACCACCGCGACTGCGCATCCACGTCGTTCCCCACTACAGCGGCGACATCGTCCCCGTCGGGACTGGAATGCACAACGTTGTCCAACAGCGTTTGGATCGGCCCCACGCGGCATCCCTCCCCGGCATCGGGTCACCGCCACGCCTAGTCACACCGTTCAACGGTCAGATGAAGCTCGAGTTGTTGCGTTGCTTGATCAACCCGCAACTCGACCGAATCGATCTCCTCGTCAGTTTCATCATGCGGTCTGGTTTGGACTTGATCGCTCATTATCTGGATCGTGCCCTGGATCGTGGCGCTGATATCCGCTTACTGACCACCGACTACCTGAACATCACCGACTCGAGCGCTTTGGCGTTCTTCCTGGACCGCACCGCAGCGAGTTCGTCAGCTGGGGGGCTTCAAGTCCGGGTATTCAGCGACGACTCCACAAGTTTCCATCCAAAGGCGTATCTGTTCTGGTCATCGGCCAGCGGTGACGGTGTCGGTTTCGTCGGTAGCAGCAATCTCAGCAGATCGGGCATAGCCGCGGGTATCGAATGGAACATCGAAACCCATCATCTTGCCGGGCTCGTCAAGGAGTTCGAGAGGCTGTGGAACGATCCCCGTGCCCTGCCGCTCACGGCAGATTGGCTGAAGGACTACTCGCGGCGACACCAGGTCTTCATAACGTCTCCCGACGCCTCAACGCAGCTCGAAGCACTGGGTCAGATCGGACCAGGCGAGGTAGTACAAAACCCGACTCCGTCAATCGTTCAATCTGAAGCACTTGCCGCTCTTGAAGCCACCCGCCTCGAAGGCCACGGGGCGGGGCTGGTCGTGATGGCCACCGGACTCGGCAAAACGTGGCTCGCTGCGTTCGATTCCACTCGGCCCGAATTCGACCGAGTGCTGTTCGTCGCCCACCGTGAGGAAATCCTCAGACAGGCTCGCGATGTATACCGACGAGTCCGTCCATCAGGTGACTTGACCCTGTTTACGGGCTCTGAGCAGGACCCAACCGGCGACGTGGTATTCGCTACGGTCCAATCGCTACATCGGAACCTCGAACGATTTGACCCTGAAGCATTCGACTACATCGTGATTGATGAGTTCCACCATGCGGCGGCTGTGACCTACCGCGGTGTGCTTTCGCATTTCCGTTCCCAGTTCGTCCTCGGGCTCACCGCCACGCCTGACCGCGCTGACGCAGCTGACTTATTGGCATTGTGCTCAGACAACCTGGTCTACGAGTGTGGCTTACGGGAAGGAATCGAGCTCGGACTGCTGTGTCCTTTCACTTACCACACCATCCCAGACGTCGCTGACTACCAGCACATCCCATGGCGCGGAGCGCAATTTGACCTCGAGCGACTGTCGTCCGAGCTGGCAACGATCAAGCGCGCCGAACAAGTTTTCGCAGAATGGGAAAAGCTCCGCGGCCGGAAGCGACGAACGCTCGGGTTCTGCTGCACTATCGCTCATGCCGAATTCATGGCTGATCATTTTCGTTCACGAGGCATCAGCGCAGTCGCTGTCCACTCAGGGGCAGGCTCAGCGCCGAGGGAGCTAGCACTCGAACAGCTCGCCCGCGGCGAACTCAGAGTCATTTTCACCGTTGACCTGTTCAATGAAGGGGTTGACGTTCCAGAAATCGATGTAGTGCTGTTTCTCCGCCCTACCGAATCACCGGTCGTCTTCTTCCAGCAGCTCGGACGCGGTCTACGTCGAGCGGAAGGAAAGCCCGGTCTGGATGTCATAGATCTCGTGGGAAACCACAAGAGCTTCCTGCTCAAGGCCCGCCTCCTCGCGGAATTGGCCGGCGCCTCACACCTGACCAATCGTGAAGCGGTCGGTTTCCTTGCGAAACACCGGTCAAGACTTGAGGCAGGTTCGGATCATCTCCCCGAAGGCTGTTCCATCGTCCTCACAACCGAGGTCATCGATCTCTTCAAAGACCTCGCCGGGCCGGGCCGGCAACGAGATCGGCTACGCGAAGTACTACACCAATGGGTCAACGATCATCAGGGAACCCGTCCGAGCGCGCTGGAACTCTCCCTGGCTTACAACCGGCCACTTGCTCTCCCCAGCGGGATTGGTTGGTTCGACTTCCTCGACACCGAAGGGTTGCTGAAGCCGAATGAAGCACAAGTGGTTTCGCTATCACGCGCATTTCTCTATTCGATCGAACGCGGTAGCTACACGAAGAGCTACAAGCTTGTGACACTCCGCGTCCTGGCGCGAGCTAGACAACTCCGCCTCGGGATGGGGCTCAATGAACTGGCCACCCTCTGCCGCTGGGAGATCATGCGGGACCCGGACCTCCGCGCCGACCTCGCCGACGTAGCCAAATCCTTCAACGACCCCAACGCCCCCACCAGCGCAGAGTGGTTCCACTATTGGATCAAGAATCCCATTGCTGCCTTGACCCGTCGCACGGCTACATCTCCCGCCTGGTTCCACGTCGAGGAAGATCGGCTTGTTCTGAACCCGACGATCCCCGATGACCTCGGAGCCACCTTCGACGCTCTCGTCGAAGAGATAGTCGAATACCGGTTGCATCGCTACCTCGTGCAGAGACGTCAACAACGCATGGGTGAACGAAGATCCGCAAATATCCCCGACCCTCAACAGGGAATCGCATTGTTTACAAATGGTCAGGGAAGGAACAGTTGAGTCGCCACCCTGCTTACCAACTACGCACATTGCTGCGGTTTGATCGGTCATCTCGACCAATGAATCCTTGGAAAGAATGGGACCTGCCTCCGCACTGACCCCAGAAGCTTCACAGCGTCGACATCAGGCAAACGCCGTTGGGTTACCGACGCCGCCAAAGATGCCGGAACCGATCCAGTGGTGGTACATATCCCAGGACCGTAACGTCCAACCAAGCCGAGCAGCGATGAATGTGGCCAAACCTGAGACCGGCGACGATGGTGGATCATCGCAACCCGGCAGCGGATCCTCCAACCCCCGACCGATCATGGCGCGCTGTCTTTCATGCGCGGCCCAATTCCCGCTCGGGAAGCTCGCCGAAACGCGGGACGGACGCTGCCCCGGTTGCCGTCAACATCTGAGTCCGGGGTGGACGACGCTACTCGTCGAGGAAGCAGAAAACATCGAAACGCTGCGGCAAGCGTTCGTGCGGGCGCTGCGGCGCATGGCAGGACTCCCCGGCACCCTTGAGATCCTTCCCGATGTCATTCTCGAGGATCTCGACGCCATACCGTGGCAACGCAACATCTTGACCGAGCCAACCAGCCTCGTGGACGAGATCCAAAAAGTCCGCGATCGGCTCGAGGGCCTCGACCCAGCAATCGCAGTGAGCGACCAGACCGTCGACGAAGCCAACCAACTGCGTGCCGATCTCCAAGCTTTGTCCAACCGCTTCATTCGGCTCGGTCAACTGCTAGATGCTCACCAGGAAGCGGTCGGGATCCGAGACGCCACTGCTGGGCAGAAGGCTCGCCGTATCGCCAGCGAATTGGCCCAAGAAGCTGACGCCGTGATCGACCGCGGACGACCGCGTGACGTCGCCAACCGTCTGGAACAGGCTGACGAAGCCGCGGAGGCGGCTCGACAACAAGCTGTCATGCACCCGCAAACCGAGACAGATTGACTGGTCAACGTGTGGCCGAACCTGTCACTACAGCTCTTCTCTAGCCGCCGCTCATCCCAGTCCGAGGACGTCCGGCAAGTCGGCGTGATCGCGCACGACCGCGTCCCCTTCGGGACCCGCGTTCTCGTCGTGGTCGTCATGGATCCCGCAGTAGCGAACGGCAAACCATCCCGAGGATCTTGCCCCGGCTATGTCGGTCCGCCTCAGATCGCCGACATGGGCGGCTTGTTCCGGCACAACGCCGAGCCCAGCCGCTGCATGCTCAAAGATCCTCGGATCCGGCTTGTAACAACCTACCTCGTCTGAGAACGACCAGTGGTCGAACAGATCGAGTATCCCGTGACGATCGAGATGACTCCGAAGCACCATCGACGGGCTCAGGCCCACATCGCAAATGATGCCAATTCGTATGCCCTTGGCCCGCAGGTAGATCAGGGTATCCACCACATTGGGTGCCAGCGGCGGCAGCTGCGGCAATTCCTTTCCACAGAACGCTGTCACCAATCGTTCGTGCAGTTCAGGAGTAAGGGTGACGCCGATTCGATGTACGACGAACTCGACAGCATCGAGATACGTGTACTGCTCATTGGCGCCCCACCGTCGGTTGAACTCCTTGACGACTTCTCCGAGCGCGCCGAGTACGGCGCTCGGATCGACGTCCAATCCCGCAAGGGAAAGCGCGGCCAAAAGACGCTCAGCTCGGATGGCACGGACGACCGCTGCATCCGGCGCCTGCAGAAGCGTGTCCCAGAAATCAAAGGTGACCGCGACCAGATCAGGCACGTCAGGACGCCGTGGGCTTTGGTCGCACGACCCCGTCGCGCACGGCGGCCTCAGCAACAGCTCTGGAGACCAGTTCTACGACACGCTTGTCGAACAGCGACGGAACGATGAAGTCCGGCGCGAGTTCGGTATCAGCGACCCCTGATGCAATGGCTTCTGCCGCAGCCAATTTCATCCCCTCGGTGATCGCGGTTGCTCGGGCGTCGAGCGCTCCACGGAAGATGCCAGGAAATGCAAGGGCGTTGTTGATCTGGTTCGGATAGTCGCTACGGCCAGTCGCTATGACAGCCGCAACGCCGGCCGCCGCTTCCGGCCTGATCTCTGGATCGGGGTTGGCCAGCGCGAACACGATCGGCTTGGGGCCCATCGTCTTGAGGTCCTCACGGGTCACGAGATCAGGTCCGCTCACCCCCACGAAGACATCGGCTCCGACCAGCACCTTGTCGAGCGTCCCCGTCAGGCGATCACGGTTGGTGTTTTGCGCGAACCACTCTTTCGCGAAGTTCAGGTCGTCACGGCCTTCCCAAATGGCGCCCTTGCGGTCAACCCCGATGATCTCGGCCACCCCGGCTTCGAGGAGGATTTTCCCGATGGCGACGCCCGCTGCTCCGACTCCGGCTATGACCACCCGCAGATCCGCCATCTTTTTCTCGACAAGTTTGAGCGCGTTGGTCAGCGCCGCGAGCACAACGACCGCGGTTCCGTGCTGGTCATCGTGGAACACCGGAATGTCGAGTGCGGCTTTGAGTTGCTCCTCCACTTCGAAACAGCGAGGAGCCGCAATGTCCTCGAGATTGACCCCACCGAAAGCCGGTGCGAGCCGGCACACGGTTTCGACGATCTCGCTAGCACTCCGTACATCGAGGCAAATGGGGAACGCGTCAACTCCGGCGTATTCCTTGAAAAGGACCGCCTTTCCTTCCATGACCGGCAGTGCCGCGGCTGGCCCGATGTCGCCCAAGCCGAGGACAGCGGTCCCGTCAGTGACGATGGCGACCGTGTTTTTCTTGATCGTGAGATCGTGAACCAACTCAGGCTCAGTTGCGATGGCGCTGCACACACGGGCCACACCAGGCGTGTAGGCCATCGATAGATCATCACGATCACGGATCGGGGCGAGGGGAACGACTTCGATCTTCCCCGACCTGTGCATGGCGAATGTCCGGTCCTCGTGTTCGAGGATCTCGATCCCGTCGAGGTCAGCGATGGCCGCAAGCACACGCTCCTGGTGGCTGACGCTCGAGCAGTTGACCACGATGTCCTCGTCGAGATAGCTCCCCTTGGCCTCGAAGCCCTCGAGTGCCGCAATGTTTCCTCCGGCTTCGCCGATCGCCGTTGCCAGTCGCCCGAGCATGCCGGGCCGGTTGTCGAGACGGGCACGGATCCGAAGCGAGAAGGCAGCGGTCGGGGTGTCAGGCGGCGGGGTGGGCGTGTCAGCCATCCGACTGACGGTACCGACTACATCCGCGGCTACTCAAAACGAATTCCATTCCAAACTCGCTGGTCAGCAGACCAGTCCGCGACCGTTCGTCACAGGAGATCACCCTCGGCGACCTGTTCGCTACGAGATCGCGTCTCGTACACTTCCGCCCATGCCCCGCGTCATCGCTGTCGCCAACCAGAAAGGTGGCGTCGCCAAGACCACCACAGTTCACACGCTCGGGGCTGCAGTTGTAGAGCAGGGGCACCGCGTCCTCCTAGTCGACCTCGACCCGCAAGCCTGCCTGACCTTTTCGACAGGGCTAGACCCCGACCAGCTCGAACAATCGCTGCACGACGTGATGATCGGACGAGCCCGAGCCCGAGACGTGCTGCACAAAGCTGGTGATCTCCACCTCCTACCCTCGAGTATCGATCTGGCCGGAGCTGAGGTCGTGCTACTTGGCAAAACTGGTAGGGAGTACGTCTTGCGGCGAGCAATCGAACCGCTGCTCGAGGCCTACGACCTCGTACTCATCGACTGCCCTCCGTCGCTCGGAATCCTCACCATCAACGGACTCACCGCTGCGACCGAAGTGCTCGTGCCGCTCCAATGCGAGACGCTCAGTCACCGGGGCGTAGGTCAATTGCTCGACACCATCGAAGACGTTCGGGCCTACACCAACGCTGATCTCAGGGTGCGAGGCGTCATCGCCACCATGTACGACAGTCGCACAAAGCTGGCCCAACACGTCGTCGAATCCATCCCGAAGAACTACGGGCTCCCTGTGCTCGACCCTCCTGTTCCGAAGTCGGTCAAGGTCGCCGAGGCACCGAGCTTCGGACGCTCGATCCTCGAGCACGCCCCCAACTCGAAGGGTGCCGACGCGTACCGGGCGTTGGCCGAGAAACTGCTTGCGTCGGCATGAGCGCACCTGATTCACGCAAGAGCGAACCAGAACCATCGAGTCGGCCGAAGGCGACAGCCCGTGAACGGTCTGCCGCAGCACGGCGTGTGGACCCGACCGGCAAGCACGCACTGTTCTCGGCGCCAGTCAAAGCGGCGCCTGATCAACTCGGACCGGGCAACCAAAAAGAGGGGCGAGAAGCTCTGTTCTCAACTGGTCCCCGCCAGAGCGGGACCGTAGTCATCGAGTGCAGCTCCTGTCGGGCCCGGGCCCGGTCGACGCTACTAGACCTGGGAATTCGTCTCCTCAGTATCTCGGTCTGGCTTCCGGGGCGCCGTTACAGCCACTGGATGCGCTGCCCGGTCTGTCACAGCCACAGCTGGTGCCGCATCGGCTGGACCGAGTAGCGAAGAACAGACCCATTGTCTTCGACAGGGCTCGCTCAATACACCACTGTCCGGCGAGCACCCTCTTGCCAGCGCCGTAGCCGTGTCATACGTCGCAGTACCCAGTGATTGAGGCGTGCAAGCCAGGGCCAAGGCATGTCTCGTATCACGTCAAGTACCAACGCCACACGGCGCTGGTCACCTTCATTGACCGCACGGTGCGGATAACCCTCGTCGAACACCATCAGCTCGCCTTCGTGCCAGTGCCTGCGTTCACCGGCTACTTCGAGCCAACAGCGATCAGGTTCGGGAACCACCATGCCAAGGTGGACACGGTAGGTCCCCTTCGTCGGGCCCGTGTGGAGCGCGAGCCGCTGCCCCGGTTCGAGCACTGAGAACATCGCAGAGTACAAACCCGGGATCTCGCGCAAGACCTCCCAGGTTCGCGGGCAGAGCCGCTGGTTTTCGGGAACATCGATACCGAAGACTCGGAAGAAGAACATCCGCCACGCCCCCGGAGCCGCCAATCGGATTTGGCCCTTGTCGAGATCGACTGACGACGGAAGCTCGTGGTTGGCAACGAGTTCATCGAGTTCGCCACGGATCGTCGCCCAGTTTGCGGGAAGCACTCCCAAGTTCGGGACGACCGAGGGGTCGAAGAACTTGCGGTTTGGCAACAACACCCAGAGCAGCGCGTTGTACACGTCGAAAGGAAGCACCGTGAGGTTGCCCTTGAGAGCCTCCCAATAGATGCCTAGCCGCTGCCAGCGCATGGGCAGATCGTAGTTGCACACCAGTTCTTCTGGAACAGCTTCTCAACAAACCCTTGCCACCGGCTTCAGAATGCGTCGAAGTCCAGGAACTCGAAGGTGTCGAACGTGAACGAGTCCTGGTCAACCTTCTCGCTGTTGGAGAGAAAGACCAGTGCCAGGGGGGACGGCAGCCATTCTTTTTTCAACTTGAACCCGCGAACCGGTACGTGGAGGTTCCAGCCCACGTACAAGGCGATGGGCGCACGATGAAACCTACACGCCGCGCTGATGATGGTCGATGGATCGAGTGGGCCCGACAGACCACGCCGGGGCAGTAACTTGCATATGACCGCGACCCGGGCACCCCGCTTTGTGCCCAGCGTCGAGACGGCTACCAGTTCGTTGGATGCGTGCACCGCATAGGTGTTCTGTGGCCAGCGCAGCCTCCACCGAAGGACATCGAGGGGCCAGCAGTGCACCCAGTTCTCAGCTGGCACGTCGTCAGCGTCTCCGAACAACGTCGCGAACTGCTCGCTCTCGAGAAATGCCGAGTCAGCCACCCGGGAATACACGTGCCCAGTCCGCAACCGGGTCGGAGGAACGAGAAGCGCCGGCAGGAAACCGATCAGCTTGGTACCCAACGTGTTGACGTCAGGCGAAACAGAGTTCTCGTTCGCCACGCCGATGAATCCCCCGAGTTCACCGGCGGTTCGGGAAATCAAATTGAAGCACAACTTGACATACAAGCCCTTTCGCTGTGACGTCGGGCTTGTAGCAACGTTGTACATCATTGCGAAGCGTTCCCTTGTGTCGCGGTTACGGCAGTAACGCGGCACCCCGGCAATGTGCGCGATCCTCTCACCTGAGTCCGGGTCATCAATGTTCTCTTCGAGCACTGGACCGTCTGGATTGTGGTGGTACACCCAGTCGACAAAATCCGGTGTGCGAAATCGAACAGACGGGAACACGGAACGCAAGAGGCCCAGTGTCTTGTCCAGTTCGACCGCTCGGTCCGTGGATTCGCTCATCGGCCCGCCACCGCCGCCTTCACAAGGCATCAAAATCCAAGAACTCAAAGATGTCGAAGCCGAAGGACGCAGGGTCGAGATCCGAAAGCGTCAAGAACATCAGGTTCAAAGGCGACGGCATGTACTTGCGTGGCACTGAAACACCCCGGACTCGTACGCAGGCGTTGAAACCGGCATAAAACGCCGAAGGCGCTCGGTGATGCCGGCACGCCGCTGCGACAAGCTCCCGACCTGAGACGGTACCCAGCCAGGGGCGTCGTGGGAGAAGCTTGGTGATCACCGCAACCGGCGTTCCCCAGGCTGTGCTCTTTGTGGTGATCGCGACAGCGCGGTCACCGATATGCATCGCATAGCGCACATCAGGTCGGGAGAGTCGCCAACGGAGTAGCTCCGGAGTCCACCGCTGCGTCCAGTTCTCCGCGGGGTGTTCATCGAGCTGCCCAGCAACTTCCTCGAACAACTCGCTGCTGAGGAACTGCTCGTCAACGTCGTAACTGGCAACGCCCGCACCGGTCCCAAGCGGCGGGCAGATCTTCAGAGGGAGCTGCGACACTAGATGAGCGCCGAGCCCGTCGAGCCTGAGCGACGGGACCGTAGATCGCTCGTTTGTGACACCGTATCCACCGATACAACCCTGCTCGAGCACGTAGGGGATGTGCTCGATGATCTTGGTGGCGAAGATGTTGTTGCCCTGCGCACGGGGCTGGACCGCCGCATTCACGATCAGGACAAACAGCGCTTCGCGATCACCTTTTCGGAGTCGCTGAGGCAATGCCGCCCCATGGGCGATGATCTCATCATCGTCGTCGCAGATGTCAACAGCCACCGTGTCCCCTACGGGATTCTGGTCGTAGAGCCAGGTCAGATAACCAGGGGTGAATCGCTGATCGTGCATCACGTCCCGCAGGTGTGCGGCAGCGACCACCCAGTCGCCCGTGAGAACGTCGACCGTCGCACGATCCGACCCCGTATACCGCTTGTGAATGGTCATGTCCTTGGCTCCTCGCCCTCGCCCCAGTCGATCTTGGCCCTTGCATCCTGCCAGAAGTTCAGAGTCGATGTTCCGGCCATTCGTCACGGACCAGCTGGCAGGGCCGCATCGACCTCGTCCCGGCCTGGATTTCTCGTTCCATTGGTGAGGCCACCGCGGTCGGCTCTGGCCTGATGACGAACGGCAGCTGCTCGAGATCGCCTGGAACGACGGGCAAGGCGGATGATCTCTTCGATGCCGACTGCCCCGAGTACCACCAACGCCTCGTCGCTCGGCACTCGATAGCGCGTCAACGCGAACGAAATCGCGGCGACCACGGTCGTCATGAAGAAAATCGCCAGGAATGGCGAGATGGGAATCCTTCGCTTCCGTAGGGCGATCAACCCGACCAGCGCGACCGGCCAAAGAGCGAAATACATCCATACCCCGATGACCGTTGGCGTCCGAGGGCGGACCTCGATGACCGCATCGACATCGATGTTCTGCGTAATGCGGTATAGGCCCCACATGCGACCTATCCGCGCCGCGACCACGACAGGTGTCCGTCCGGGATGAGCCCGGATGTACTCAAGCGCCTTGTCCCGAGCTGCCGCGTCGACCTCCGACTCATCGAGACCGCCGCCGGGAGCAATACCCTGAAGAATCAGGCTCCAAGTCACGGCGTCGCCCTCCAGACACTTGAAGTTGAGAAGTCCGAGGGTTTCTTCGTCGTAATACGCGGCATCACAGCTTCCACTGAGCAACACGATGCCGGCACCGGAGGTACCGAGGACCGGGCGTTTGAACGAGGTCAGGTTCCGAAGTGCCCAGGGCAGCACCGCGATCTGTACCGTGATGAAGGCTAAGGCACCGAGCTTCATCCAGGATGATCGCGTCATCCGGTGCCGCAACGAATACGCCAATGGAGGCAGCATCACGAACGCAAGCATGCCGGTCTCGGCCCGAGTGAGCTGTCCCGCAGCAACGGCGAGACCCAGCAGTATCGCCGTTTTCGGTCTAGGGCGTTTCCAGAACGAGAACGCAGCCAGCAAAATCGCCGCAACTATGGGTACGTAGATCGACTCCGACATCAACTTGCCGTCGTTGATCCACAGCATCGGATAGGTCGCAGCCAACAACCCCGCGATAACACCGGCTCGCATTCCAGCCAAACGCTTTGCCACCAACGCAAGCAGATACGTACCCACCGCTCCTGCGACAGCAGAAGCGCCCCGTAGTTGCCCGACAGTGATGAGACCGAGTTTTCGCATGGCGGCCAAGAACACCGGGTACATCGGCGGATGGCCAGCGCTGGGTTGGAACTCGCCATTGATGAAGTAGCGGAACGGTGAGCCCAACCCCAGACCCTCGTCGATCATCTGCGCTTGGCCGAAATAGAACGCCGCGTCGCCTGAAGCGATGTCGAAGCAGTCCCGACGTGGGTTCTTCAGCAACTCGGCACCACGTTCGACTGATACACCCCCAGCCCGCCAAATATTCGGGTCGTAATCGCAGGTCGGGAACCAGAGTTGGACGAAGAGCAGCCGAACGGTCAGCGCCAAGGCAAAGCACGCAAGCAGTGGCCAGTTACACGCCGCTGCCACACGCAACCTGGCGATGGCGGCACCAAGCGCCCCCGTCTGGCTATGCATCACGGCAACTGTAGGCAGCGACTCAGTCGTCCGCGACTCTCAGTTGACTGTCGCCGCCTTCTTCAAGTCCGCCACGAACCGCTGCCATCGGCGCGAGACCCGAGATCTTGACGGAACCATCGCCTTCGGTGATCCGTCCGATTTGTGCAGCGAGATGGCCGGCGGCTCGAAGGACATCAAGCGCTTTGAACGCATCCCGCTCTGGCACCGCGACGACCATGCCGATGCCCATATTGAAGACTTTGAACATCTCGTCATCAGAGACGTCGCCAAGTTGTTGGATCTCGGTGAAGACGCGTGGCACTTCCCACTTGGACCGGTCGATCTCCGCACTCAGGTGAGAAGAGAGCAGCCGGCCGACGTTGCTGGGTAGACCACCACCAGTGATGTGAGCGACCGCCCGAACATCGACCGAGTCGATCAGCTGGCGAACTGCGGGAGCGAAGATGACCGACGGTCTGAGAAGTTCGTCAGCCAGCGTGTGGTGAGCATCCGGGTAGGCCGGGTCATCAAGATGACGCCCGGCGACCTGAAAGAAGACTCGCCGAACCAGCGAATAGCCGTTTGAGCGGAGATTCTGACTCGGCAGCCCGATCAACACATCACCAGGGCTGAGGCGGCTTCCAGTGATGACACGCTCACGCTCGACAACCCCAACCGCAAAACCAACCAGGTCGAACTCACCTGGCTCCATGGCGCCGGGGTGCTCCGCCATCTCACCACCTATCAACGCGCAACCCGCTTGTCGGCACCCTTCAGCAACTCCCTCGACGAGCTGCTCGATGTGGTACGGATCGAGTTTGCCGACAGCGATGTAATCAAGAAAGAACAGCGGTTCCGCGCCTTGGCAGACGATGTCGTCGACACACATGGCAACCAAGTCGATCCCGATGGTGGTGAACCTACTCGTCGCCTGAGCGATGAGCGCCTTCGTCCCGACGCCATCGGTCGAGGAAACCAGAACCGGCTGCTTGAATCGCTTTGCGTCAAAGCCGAACAAGCCGCCGAAACCACCGATGTCGCCGATCACCTCGGGTCGAAAGGTTGACCGAACCTTTTCCTTGATCCGCTCGACGGCTTCTTCACCCGCCGCGATGTCAACCCCTGCCTGCTCGTAGGTCTCACCCACTGCCGACCCCGTTTTCTGCTTTGACCAGACTCATTCGTTCTCCGGCTCATCAGGAGGGGCACCGCGAGCCGCGTCTGCGGGCAGCACTGCATCGGCATCGAAGAGCAGGGTCAGCGTACCGGCCGCTTCGTCGGGCGCCGGGAGACAACCCTCCTTCTCCAGCACCGCCTTGCTCAGGCTGACCGGGACCTCAACGGGATACCGCCCAGTGAGGCAGGCATCGCAGAACCCAGCGCCTCCGGTACCTGTCGCATGCTTGAGTCGCTCAAGCGTGAGGTAAGCCAGCGTGTCGACTCCGAGATATTCACGGATCTCGTCGATCTCGAGGTTGGCTGCTAGCAACTCCCCGCGGCTTCCCGTGTCCATGCCGTAGTAACACGGCCACTTGTAGGGAGGAGATGAGATGCGCATGTGCACCTCGCGCGCCCCGGCTTCGCGCAGCATGCTCACCATTGCGCGGGTCGTCGTACCGCGAACGATTGAGTCATCGACAACAACGAGCCGCTTACCAGCAATGTTCTCGCGTAAGGGGTTCAGTTTCATACGGACGCCGAGCGCACGCATCGCTTGATTCGGAGCGATGAACGTGCGGCCGATGTAGCGGTTCTTTACCAACCCCTGCCCCTGAGGGATACCGCTACGCCGTGCGTAACCCTCTGCCGCGGCAATGCCCGATTCGGGAACACCCATAACCATGTCCGCCTCGACTGGGAGTTGGTCAGCAAGAAGTTCACCCATGCGAACACGAGCTTGGTGAACGTTCTGGCCATAGAGTCGGCCATCTGGCCTGGAGAAATAGACGAACTCAAAGATGCAGAGCCTCGGCTCGACCTGAGACTGATCGAAGACACGGACCGAGCGTGGTCCAGTGGCATCAATGACAAGCATCTCCCCCGGCTCGATTTCACGGACGAAGTGGGCGCCCACGATGTCGAGTGCCGGCGTCTCCGAGGCAAGCACCCATCCGTTGTCGCTCTTGCCCAGACAAAGCGGCCAGAAGCCGTGGGGATCACGGGCGCCGATCACGCGGCCCTCGTCCATGAGCACGAAGGAGAATGCGCCCTCAAGCCGAGGAAGAACCTT
This sequence comes from Acidimicrobiales bacterium, assembly GCA_026419545.1. Lineage (GTDB taxonomy): Bacteria > Actinomycetota > Acidimicrobiia > Acidimicrobiales > Acidimicrobilacustridaceae > JANZZE01. Next base: position 912 of record JANZZE010000058.1, on the reverse strand, counting down.
CATGAGCGCCCGCTCGAGCGCCCGGCCGTCATGGGTCGCCTCAGGTTCGTGGGCGAGTTCGTGAGCAATGAGTTCCGCCACTAGATCACTGTCGCTGGTTACCATGCCAGGCAACATTCCAGCTTGCCTGGCGAGCTCCTCGGTGTTGACGAGGTTGCCGTTGTGAGCAAGAGCGAATGAATGATCGCCAACGTTGCGATAGAACGGCTGAGCGTTGCGCCAGGTACTCGCACCCGTTGTGCTGTAACGCGTATGGCCGATCGCGAGATGGCCAGTCAACGCAGCCAACGTCTTGTCGTCGAACACGTTGGAAACGAGCCCCATGTCCTTGACCACCGTGATGGTGTGGCCGTCACTCACTGCCATTCCCGCCGATTCCTGCCCTCGATGCTGGAGCGCATACAGCCCCAAATAGGTCAGATGCGAGACAGGTTGTGCCGGGCCGTAGACAGCGAAAACCCCGCATTCATGACCCGGCGTCTCATTGAACTCGTGCGACGCGCACGACGACCTCGGTGGGGGAGGAGGTGGGGATGCGGTCAAGGAGTTCGGGAGGTCGGTGCCGCCCACGAGGTCATCTTAGAGGCGACCACGAGCACGTAAGCACATCCGACAGCCGCCACCACCAGACCAACCCCCGCCAATCGGTTGTCATGAATTCGAGCGTCAGTGGAGCCCCATGGGCAGAGCCCTACACTCCCCGCCCGTGACCTTGGATTTGGCGGCAGCCCGAAGCCACATCGCCACTGTGTGGGAGCGAGACGTTCTCCCAGCGCTTCAGGACTACATCCGAATACCCAACGTGTCGCCCGCCTTCGACCCGGAGTGGTCGACGAAGGGCCACATGGATCGAGCCACAGCCCTGTTCCTCGAATGGGCCCGAGCCCGGCCCGCAGTAGGACCTGTCTCTTA
>JANZZE010000057.1 GCA_026419545.1 Acidimicrobiales bacterium | reverse complement strand
GCTTGCCGCCGGGAAGTTCCGTACCAGGATGGATCTTGACGGTTGTCAGCTTGGGATCTATCCAGGCAACGAACACCAGCAGGCTGGTCTTTTGGGCGTTCGGTCGCACTTTGGTGGTGTAGACGCCGTGGAGCCCGCCGGGCAGTTCCGGTCCAGCGGGGAACCACTCCCCCTCGTTCGGAAGCGGATCGGAGGCTGGCGTGGGCAGGCGGCTTGGTGGTGTGAGGTGCGGGAGAGTCTGGGGTGGTGCGTTCGGAGCTTCGTTGTTGGACGACGAGGCTGGCTCCCGCCTTTCGCTCTCGGACCCGATCGGTGTGATTGCCTGGTCAGGGGTGCCGCCGTCAGGTGGCTGCTCGTGTTCGTAGTACTTTTGCTCGATCCGATCGACGAGCCAGCCCATGTGCACGTCCCGGAGCCATTGCACATTCCGGGCTAGAAAACTCTCGGCCCCTGGCTTCGTCATGGCTTGCACCCAGCTGTAGGTGAGCAGGACGACGAACGGAAACAGCAGGATCGCAGTGCCCGTCAGGAGTCGATGACGCCGACAGAAGTGAACAATTCGTTCACGACGGGAGAGCCGTCTCGGTTCGGCCCGTATGCCATGGGGTAGGTCCCGATCTGCGCGGCCGTGGCCAGCGGCCTTCGTTTGGTCGTGAGCGTCGAGGTCGGGATCACCCTGGTCATCGCTTGTGATTCCGGAATCGGCCAACGCGTTGGCGTGGCCCGTCTCGTCTGGGTTGGCAGGCACCTCCAGGTCACTCTCGAGGTTTGAGGACATGAGGCTCTCGCATGGGGACGTTGTTTGACTGCGTTGGTCGCGGTCCTGTCAAGCCGAATCGTCATCAGATCGGAACCGGGCCGAAAAGATGACGAGTGGCAATGCTAGGAAGCCGCAATGGAGAGCGCACGTCATTCTCTCCGATGGTCGTCCCGGCCTTCGTCCCGATGTCTGCCCGCGAGACCGCGGATTGTGCTACGCCCGTCATCGTGGGCGCGATTCCCGTACCCTGAGGGCGATGAAGGGTGGCGACGACCGCGAGGAAAGAGGCAACGGCAGTAGTTCAGCCTCCGGCTCCTCGGGTGACGGTTCGGCCAGGGACCTCTGGGAAGCACATCTGAGACACCAGGTCGAAGCTGCGCCCACATCAACCGAACGGGCGGGGGCACTGATCGGTTTGGGCAAGTTCCTCGCCGAAGCGGATGACGGGCGCCTCGCCGAGGCGGCGGCGGTGCTCGAGGAAGCGATTGCTGAGGCGAGTGCTGCTGGCGAGCCGAGGTTCCTCTACCTTGCGCGGGTCGGCCGTGCACGGCTTGCCCGGCTCGCGGGCGACGAGACCACGCACCGGGAGCAGCTCAGCAAAGCGCTGATCCTCTGCGAAGCGATCGGCGCGAGCCGGCCGGTGCCGGAACTGCTGATGTTGTTGGCGAATGTCGACATCCGTGAGGGTGATCTCGATGCCGCCAAGGTCGCGCTGGATCGCGCGCTAAGCGAAGCACTCGACAATGGCGACGAGCATCAGATCGCCCGCGTTCGAGTCGAGCTCGGCCGGCTTGAGCGACGGCGTGGCGACAAGGTCGCTGCTCAAGCGCAGTTCGAGTTGGCGCTCGACTCGATCCGGGATTTTGGCCCAGTTGCGGTGCGCACCATCGTCGAACACGACCTGGGCACGCTGTTGCAGAACGCTGGTGAATATCGCGACGCGCTGGAGCACTATCAGTATGCCTGTGACGGCTGGGCGGAGCTCGGGCGTCAAGACCAGGTCGCGAAGGTGCTCACCCGTATGGCAGAGCTGACGCGGCTTCTCGGCGAGCGGGACGCGGCACGGCTGCATCTCGAAGAAGCGCTGACCTTATGGATCGGGATGGGTGACTCGCTTGGCGAAGCCGAGACGCGCTGCAGTCTGGGTGACCTCGCCCGGATGACCAGTGACTATGCCGAGGCAGCACGTCAGTTCGGTCACGCGTTGGCACTCGCCCGCGCCGGTGGGGAGCGCAGGTTCGAGGCCAAGGCGTTGAGTGGGCTGGCGTCAGTTGCCCGCATGGCCCGCGAGATCGACCGGGCCCGCGCTTACCTTGACGAGGCTCTGGAGATCTATGAGCGCATCGGAGACCAATGCGGGGTGGCGAACTCTCTGAACGCGCTGGGGTCACTCAGAAAGTTGCAAAGTGACCATGGGGCGGCGCGGAACTTCTACCAGCGGGCCCGAGAGGTCGCGGGTGAGGGCGGGTACCACCTCGGGGTCGCCAACGCTTCGCACGCTCTTGGCACTCTCGCCGTTCGGGAGGGGGATATCGCCGTTGCCAAGACGGAGTTCGAGCTGGCCCGGCGATTCGCGTCGGAACTTGGCGAGCAACACGGCGTTATCCACGCGCACTGGGGCATGGCGCAACTCGCGTTCGTTGCTGGCGCACTCGAACGCGCGGCAGAAGAACTCGATGCTGCGGCATCTATCGCGGAATCGATCGGTTACCGGCTGTTTTCGGGGTACGCAGCCCGGTTCAGGGCACAACTTGCGCTCGCCACGGGTGATCTCGATCGAAGTGCGCGCGAACTCACGACAGCTGAGGCTATCGGCCAGTCCGTGGGCGACGCTGGTGGCCTCGCGGACATCAGGTCGCTCCAAGCCGAGGTCTGCCTCCGACGGGGCCAGACCGCACAGGGGCGGGTGTTGCTTTCGGAGGCGATCGAGAAGCACGCTGCCTACGGTGATCGTTTCGGGGGAGCGGAGGACTTGCGTCGGTTGGCGATGTTCCACCTCGCAGAGGGAAGAGCCACGACCGCAATTGGCGAGCTGCACGAAGCGGTCAAGGTGTTCCGCTCTTTGCAGGCTCGTCCCGCGATCGTTGTTGCTGGCGCCGAGCTCGCCGCGATCGAACAGCATCACGGCAATCGTGAACGTGCGCTGCAAGCAGCCTCTGTCGCCGTTTTGGCGGCAGAGGAAATGCGAGAGCGCCTCGTTGCTGAGTTCTCCCAGAAACTGTTCTTCCTCCGGTATCGCGACGCATACGACGTCGCTTATGCGCTAGGTCTGGGCGGGTGAGCGAAAGCGAAGAACAATTCCTCGCCCAGTTCGATCCCGCGGCGCTCCCGCGTGTGGCGGTCACGACGGACATCGTCGTGCTCACCGTTCGCCAGGGGCAGCTCGCAGTCCTCCTCGTACAACGGGCCGGTCACCCGTTCCGCGGGATGTGGGCACTGCCCGGTGGTTTCGTCGAGGAGGACGAAGGGTTGGATGAGGCGGCTCGGAGAGAGCTGACCGAAGAGACGGGAGTTGTGCTGAACGTCCCACGTGGCCGCTCCACCGAGGGGACGGGGGAGTCGCTTGCGATTCACGGCTCGCACCTGCACGCGCACCTCGAACAGCTTCGCACCTACGGCCGACCCAAACGTGATCCTCGGATGCGGGTCATATCGGTCGCGTACCTCGCGTTCGTCGCCGAAGCGCCCCATCCTGAGGCGGGCAGTGATGCGGCCACCGTGCGGTACTGGGCGATCGATGATCTCGCTTTGCCGAAGCTCGGGCAGCGTCGCGGCACCAAGCTCGCCTTCGACCACGCCGAGATCGTCAGTGACGCCGTTGAGCGGGCCCGGTCGAAGCTCGAGTACACGACCTTGGCAACCGCTTTTGTCGACGAGACCTTCACCCTGGGCGAGCTGCGCCGGGTCTACGAAGCGGTGTGGGGTCAGCCGCTCCACGAAGGCAATTTCCGGCGCAAGGTGCTCTCGACGCCGGGATTCGTCGAGCCAACTGGCTCGGTGGCACCCACCGACGGACGGCCAGCGCAGTTGTACCGAAAAGGTGGGGCGACCCGCCTCCATCCCCCGATCCTCAGGCCGTGATCGGCTCGGCGGCCACGGGTGGCCACGGGAACCGTTCTGGTGATCGCCGGCTTGTGTTGCGCAGCGCCACTTGGGCAGATTCCTTGTGGCTGCTGCTCGAAGGTCTCGATCCTCGCAAGATCGGTGAGCAGTACTCCGTGTGGGAAGCACCCCTTCAGCTCCTCGTTGCTCCGCTGCGAGCATTTTCTGCCCCGTGGCGGCGGACTGTCGCTGCCATCGTCGAGGTTGACGGCCGGCGGGCTGGCTACATCGGGCCCAACCCGCTGTCGGCGAATCTTGAATATTTCGTTGCCCGCTGGGCCCGCGGTGGCATCGGTCGCCGACTGATCGCCACCTACCTCGGGGAGTTCAGGCGATCGGATCGGTCTCGGCGTTTCTTCATCTCGTACCGCAACGAACGGTCGAAGGCTGCGCTCCTCGGCGCATTGGGCCAGCTCGGTTGGAGCGATTACCGGGTTGAGGCTCGCCGCCATGGTTGGCACGTGATCATTCCGGCAACGACAGTTGTTGACCCAGCGTGATCCTCAACCCTCACCCGCAGATGTGGGGTGCTGGGAGAGCGTCAGTCCAACACGCTGATCGTTGTGCGGTAGATGTGGGTGCGGCCGAGCTGCCCGGCCAGCCACGGAAGCCAGCCGCGGTTCAGCGGAGACGAGTAGTTGAATACGAGGTGCCGGTGAGAGCCGAGTGGGACGCTGGCGGCGAATGCCGTGTCACCGGCTGAGGGAAGATCTGCCAGCCAAGTCGTGGCCAACGTTTCGGGGTCGATCCGATAAACGGACGTTCGTTTCGGCGTGAGCCAGTAGACGAGCTGGTTGAGCTTGGTGCGGGTCGTCGGGGAGACGATGGGCCAGCCGAGATCGAAGCGGCCGGCGAAAGCCACCTGACGCCGGGTGATCAGGTACGGCTGGTGCTCGTCGAGGAACAGACACGGGGAGTCGAATTTCCGTTCGTCGGGCCTCAGCCGCCAGGTCGCGAGCCCGAGGGCATCACGACTGTGGACCGAGCGGGCGATGTCTGACCCGAAGCCTCCATCCGGACCTTCCTTGCGAACAACGGCGAGGAGCGTCCCATCTTCCAACTCGATGAAGTCGGTTTCACTGCCACCTGTGTGCACCACGACCCGTTCGGCCCGGGCACGACTGGTACGGCGGGGCCGACCTCGAGTATCCGACTGTCCGGCCTGCTGCTACTGCGTCCGTCCGATGCCGGAGCGGTCAGCCAGTGCGACGTCGAGCTGGGCTCGCAGTAGCCCGTACTCGTCGTCGTCGAGAAGGCCTCGGCGATGGAGCTCGTCGATGTAGGCTCGCCGCTCCATCACGTCCTCCTCGGTGATCGGGCTTTCCCCTCCGGTGAGGGACGCCGGATTGCCCGAAGCGGTGATCGGGCTTTCCCCTCCGGTGACGTAGGCCGCACCACCCGGCTCGGTTGCCTTGCGGTCGGAGCCAGAAATGGGTGAGGCGATGTCGATGTCGACCGCTTGCGGCGGTGGCGGTGGTGGCGGTGGCGGTGGCGGCGGTGGCGGTGGTGGTGGAGGCGGCGGTGGAGGCGGAGCAGCTGCCGTGAACGTTGGTCCCGGTGCGACAGGGCGCTCGAACACGATGCCGAACGTGTTGTCGTCGAAGGACCCAAGTTCATCGGTTCGGGACAGCACGTCCGGCTCGTTACCTGCTGGGGGTGCGGTAGCGGCCGTTGCAGAGGCGCTGGGGTTCGAGATGGTGGTCGTTGCCGAATCTGCCCGGGGGAAGGACTCCCAAACGTCGGGTGCGATGTGCTCGATGAAGGCCACGGTGAGTCCGAGGAGCGGAGGGAATTCCTCCGGTTTCACCGTCCGGTCGAAGCACAGGACGACGTTGTCGTGCATCTCGAAGGCGAATCGGCCTTTCGTCGAGACCAGGAAGCGGAGCAGTTCTGTGGTGAGCACGAAGTCCGCGAGTTCCTGAGACTCGGCCCAGACCTGGAACATTTTCGAAAAGCCGCGTTTGGCGACGTGCATCTCCTCGGCCGGGTCCATGTGGTTCTTTCGCCCTCTGGGCGAAACGTGGATCATCGGGAGCTTCCGGTCGACGAACACGACGGCGCAGCCGTACTGCTGACCGTCCTCGTAGCGGAACGTGGGGACGTTCGATGGCAGGTCGGAACGGTCGGCGTTGCGCTCGTACATGTACGGGAAGTCGAAGGCGCGGGCCTTGAAGCCACGAACCTTGGCGCTCAAGATATTCTCGGCTGGGCGACCGTCAGACTGGCGCATGAGGGTGAGGGGGAGCTCATGGAGGCGCTGGTTGTCCTCCTGTGAGTAGCCGAGTCCCCTCTTTGCCGCGACTGCGGCCATCTCCTTTGCCCGCTTGCCCACCAGCAGGTACGACATAGTTCTTATTGTCGCCCAATAGGCGAAAAAATTGATGGTATTCCACCGCTGCGGACCATTCGGCCGATGAGTCATCCTGTCCGATGCGGTGGCACGATGGCTGCTTTTCGGGAGGCACCGAGTCCTCGGGGGATCTTCCCGGCGATCGCGGCGCGCTGGCGGACCGAGTATCTGAGCTGGATCGATGGCTCATGACCACTGGATACCAGATCTGCTGCTCCTCGACTGTCGACGGCGCTCGTGCGTCCGATAAACAGAAGTGGTCATGACCAAGGGGAGTTACCGGGCTGAGGTTGCGGTTGCCTTCGAGGTGCTAGCCGAAGGGCTCGCACCGTTCATCGACGCGCGCATGGCCGATGCCTTCCCGAACGAGGATTGGATCCTCATGGCGGCCACGAAGCTGGGCAAGCGACCGGACGTCCTTGTTTCCTTGTCGGACCCCCATTTCCAGCTCGAGGTGATCAATCGATGGTGGGGGCCAGCGTTTTCCCGTTACCTCTCCGAGGACATTCGGTCGACGATCACTGACTTGCGCACGGCTCGCAACCATTGGGCACACCCCGACGAGGACCACCCTTTCGACCTCGACTACGCGCTGAAGGTCCACACCGACGCTGAGCAGGTCTTGCGGGCGGTCGGCTCGCCGGTGGCGGACCGACTCACCGAATTGATCTATGACCTGCGGTGGAATTCGGTGCGAGCTACCGCGCGCGAGCGCGGCCTGAGCGAATCGGAGGCGCTGCTGCGTCAACTCGTTGAGCTCCAGCAGCACTACGACCATCTCAAGGCTCAGCTCGAGGAAGCGAAGCGGGTTGCGCGGTCAGCAACCGGTCGAACGCGTGCGGTGAGCCGTCAGCTCGCCGAACTTCAGTCACAGTATGCGGCGGTCGCGAGTCTGCGTGACGAATACGAGTCGCTCCGTCGGCAGCTCGAATCCGAGCGTGCCCGAAAGGAGGAGTCGTTCGAGGACACGAGCGCACTGCGGGACCAACTGGCGGCAGCAGAGCTCGCAGTCGTGCACCTGCAGCGGGAATCGAATGCGTTGCGGGAGCAGCTCGCCGAAACCCGCAAGTCGATTGCGCTGATCGATCCGGTCGAGACCGAAGTAGGAAGGCGCTGGATCTGGCTCGTGACAGTCTTGATTCTGTTACTCGGCATTCTTGTCGTCGTCGCGTACTACCTGCCGCGGTGATCGCAACCGGTAAGGTCCCTGGTCGTGACCGAACAACCGCTCGGCTCTATCGATAACCGGCTTGCTGCGCTTGGCCTGTCGCTCCCCGGACCGTTCCATCCCCCCGAACCGGCCCGGGCCGTGATCGTGCATGGTGGGGCTGCCCGTACCTCGGGGCAGCTTCCCCGCAACCTCGACGGCAAGGTAGTCCATCCTGGTGTGGTGGGGGTCGATGTCAGCGTTGAGCACGGTGCGGAGGCTGCCCGGTGGTGTGTGCTGAACGCGCTGTCGGTCTTGCGTGATGAGCTGGGAAGCCTTGACCGGATCGAGCGGGTACTCCACTTGACTGTCTATGTGGCGTCGGCCTCGGAGTCGACCGCGCAGCCTGGCGTTGCCGATGGCGCGAGCAGGTTTCTGGTCGAGGTGTTCGGGGAGGCCGGCCGTCATACGCGCACGGCGGTTGGTGTTGTCGCGCTACCCCGTGGGGCGTGTGTTGAGATCGAGCTCGTTGTGGCCTTGCGCGATTGACGCGATCACCCGGGGGTGGTGGCGAGCGGCTCGCTGGCCGCTAATCGAGCAACCAAGGCTTTCTTGGTTTCGAGTTCTTCTGTGGTGAGGATGCCCGCTTCGTGAAGATCAACCAGCTTGGCGATCAACTCTTCGGCGTCGATCCTGGTTGGCGTCGCTGACTTTGCCGGGGTTGGCTCGGTGCCCAGGGCAACAGTTGGCTTGGGTCGGTCTTTGGGTGCAGGCCGCGCTTGCCTGGTTCGGCGTTGGATGATCGTCCGTATCTCCTCGGCCTGATCCGGACGCAAGCCCTTGGCGACGATGCTCGTACCGTCAAGGCTTTCCACGGTGACCCAAGCACCGGTGAACTTGCGGTGGACGACGACATCGGTGATGTCGTCACCCTTGATGACTTGGCGGACGCGATCATTTCTGTCCCGTAACTCGACACGGTCGTTGAAGATGACGAGCCGTTCCCCTATCCGGTCGATGTCAGTGCTGAGTGGTGAGGGCTTCACCTCGAGGAGGGCTCCGGTCGGCGTTTCAGGCTCTCGGTCTCCCGTCTGGGCCCGGCCTTGATCTGTGTTCGGGGATGTGGGAGCGACGTCGTGGGCCGGTGGTGAGGCTTGCGACCCCGTGGAGGAGGGCGACGAAGGTCCGGAGACGGCAGGGGTGTCGCCGGCGCTCGTCTCGGACCCCGCCTTGGTCGATGCAGGGCTGGCTGTGGCCGGGCTGGCTGTGCGCACGGCGGTCTTGTCGCTCGGTGTGCTTGCGGTCTGGATTTCGGCACCGAGTGACTTGAGGGCTCGCAAAGCCGCCGCGGCCCGAGCTGGAGCCAGCACCTGCGCATCTTGACGGGAGGCGGCGTCTCGGATGGCGATTTGGTCTTCGGGTGTCATACCAGCCGTGTGACGGACCAGGGGATCGGCCATCGGTGGCGCCGTCTCCGTTGAGGCGGATTTTGCTGGTTTTGCTGGCGCAGATTTCGCGGCGACTGGTTTGGCTGGTGCGGGTTTGGCTGCGACCGGTACGGCCGGGACCGGTTTTGCTGGTGCGAGTTTGGCGGCGACTGGTTTTGCTGGTGCGGGTGGGGGCGCTGCGTCCGGTGCAGGTGCCGCTGGGGCTGGTCGAGAACCGACCGACGTGCCGGGCACGCTCGCAGTGCCGGCTTGGTTCACGGGTGGGTACCACTTGCCGTCGGCGGCGAGCCACCATCCCGGTGCCGGTGCTTCATCCGCCGGTGGGTACCACTTGCCGTCGGCGGCGAGCCACCATCCCGGCGCCGGCGGTTGCTCCGATTCCTTTGGGGGGTACCACTTGCCATCCGCGGCCTGCCACCACCCCGGCCCTTGGGAGATGTCGCTCAACTGCACGCTCCTCGCCTCGGCGCACCTACGGCAATTGCGCAGCGATGACCGCACATCCCACCGCGAGCAGTTGACAACAATGGTTTCCGGCTCACGTCCGTCGCCACTCCCTGGAATCGCTTCGTACTAAAACCAGCGCTGCACAAAATGCAGCGTCGCCCGTAACGCCTCCGCGTTCTTCTGATCGGCTAGTCGCGCCGTCGCATTAAGCGCGATCTCAACACTTCCGGCTTCGGCGTGCCCAATGGCACTGCTGTCGCCAGCGGCAGTGTCTGGTCGCATTAAGCGCGATCTCAACACTTCCGGCTTCGGGTCAAGATCTGTCTCAGAGCCTGGCGGTCGATGCTTGCGCCGGTTGTGCTGGCTCAACCAGGGTGCACTACATGCAGAACTAGTCGAGGGATTGCCGGGCCGGATCGCGTGGTCACGGCGCTGACCGCGTCGCCGGAAACCCTGCATTGGCGGAAATCGTTTCGAGCCGTCGGAGTATCTCGGTTCCCAGCTCGTTGATGTCAGTCATGACCGACAACCCAAAGCGGCTCCTGAGCCAGTCGCGGTTCAAGCGGTGCAAGTGTTCGTCCGGGTTGAATCGGTTGAGAAACACCACGATGTCGAATGAGTCGAGAGCATCGGCGCACAGGCGCACCGCGTTCAGGGTGCCAAGCCCCGGATCCGCCACGAGCACGACCAGGTCACACCAGAGGGCAGTGGCCAGCGCGACGGTGTCGCCATCCTCAGCAAGCGGCGCGCGCACGCCCCCTGCGCTTTCGACCAGACCGAGTTGTGTCCGCGGTGGCCAGGAGATCTCGGATACCAACTCTTCGATTGAAGGAACCGGTCGACCGAGCACGGCCGCAGCCATGGGTGGGGCCATCGGTCGCTCGTACCAACGATGGGGAGGACAAACTGCTTCGGGATCGTCGTCGGTCGCTTTGGCAAGGACATCAGCGTCGGTGCCGGGCCCGCCCGATGCGAGATCTTTGGGTTCGAACGACTGGGCTGGTTTGCGGGCAACAACTCGGATGCCGAGCCGTCTGAGGTGTTCGCAGAGGGCGGCTGCCACCCAGGTCTTGCCGACCTCAGTTCCAGTCCCGGCCATGACCGCGACGAGGTCTGGTCGGGCGGCCGGCAGCACCGGACTCTGGCGGCGCTGTGCCGATGGATCTGGCTGCGGTGGCCGCGCTCCGATGGCGAAGCCGAGTTCCGCGAGTGCCTCGTCGAGTCGGTCGAGTTGATCCTCGGTGTGAGCGGCGGATAGCGCGATCCGTAATCGGGAGGTCCCAGTCGGGACAGTGGGTGGCCGGATCCCCGGGACGAGCAATCCCCGTTCGAGGAGGGCGGCTGAGGCGGCCATTGTCGCGGCTTCGTCACCGATGATGACGGGCAGGATCGGCGAGCGATGCCCGGGACTGAAGCGGTCGACTGCGGCCTGCAGGCGAGCGATGAGTTGGCTGCCTTCTGCGCTTTGGAGGATCCTCACCGCTGCGAGGGCGGCGGCGGTGTCGCCCGGGGTGGGAGCAGTCGTGAAGATGAATGGCCGCGCCCGGTTGATGAGCAAGTCGATGGCACGGCGGGTGCCGGCGACGAACCCGCCCAGTGAACCGAGTGTCTTCGAGAGCGTTCCGACCCGCAGCAACGGGAGGTCTTTGGGGACGCTTGCTGGCACGTCGGGGCCGAGTACCGCGTGCGCTTCGTCGAGAACTAGGAGCGCACCGTGCCGGTCCGCAAGCGCAATGAGATCCTCCACCGGGGCGACGTCACCGTCCATGGAGAACACCGCGTCGAAGACGATGAGGCAGCGGCGGTGGCTAGTCCGCAGGGCGCGCGCGAGTGCGTCAAGGTCGAGGTGTGGGATCACTCGGACCTGGCCACGCGCCAAGCGGCAGCCGTCGACGATCGATGCATGGTTCAGCTCGTCGGAGATGAGGAGTGTGTCGCGTTCGCCAAACACGGTCAGGACCCCGAGATTTGCGGCGTAGCCGGTCGGGAAGAGCAGGGCGGCCTCTGAGTGCTTCCACTGGGCCAGTTCAGCCTCGAGCTCGCGGTGAAGGCTGCGCGCTCCGACCACGAGCCGAGAGGCGCCGCTTCCGGTTCCCCACCGCTCGGTGGCTTCGATCGCTGCGAGTTTGACCGAAGGGTGTTGGGTCAAACCGAGATAGTCGTTCGATGCGAACGAGATGACCTCGCGTGTCCCGTCGAGGACACCGGCTGGCCCGTTGCTGTCGAAGTCACGGATGATTCGCCAGCGCCCGACCTGATCGATGAGGTGGCACTGCTCGTCAGCCCATTGGGCCCAGGACCGCGGAATGGCGCGCTGATCGTCGGTCATGATGGAACCAAATCGTGTCGAGAGCGACGATATGCAGCAGCAAGCACGAAAACGGTCAATACGGCCACGACGATCCCGGCAATTGTCAGGGGTTTCTTGAGCGCCTCCCCGACCTGTCCCTGGAAGGTGACCGGCCGGGGCGCAGGCACACCGAGCTTTTCGGCAAGCCAGGGGATCATGTCGTTCCAAACTTTGGCAGTGAAGTTGCCAGCATGCTCCCGGCCATCGAGGATGCGGACCTCATGCTCGACGCCAGCTCTGGTCAGCGCGTCGGTCAGGACTTGAAGCTGTGAAAGCGGAATGATCTCCTCGGTGGAGTTCGCCAACCACATTGGTGTCGTATTCGGCTTGACCTGTTCGGCCGGCGAGGCCTGCTTGTAGCGGTCAGGGCACGCGTTTGGTTCGCACCCGAGGAAGGTCGGGATGATCGGAACGGTCCAGAACAGGCGACAGTCGGCGTTGGCCCCACAGGCTTGGGGTGGTTGTCCGCCAGTTCCGACGAGGTCGGCGAGAAGCGTGGGTGGCGACCAGGCTGCGACTGCTTTGACGGTGACCGGGGGGTTGGGGTCGGGCGGTGACTGTCCAGTGAGGGCACCGAAATCGGTGGTTCCGACGATGGCGATCATGGCGGCGAGGTGGCCGCCCGCGGAGGCACCTAGCACGGCGATCTTGTCAGGGTCGGCTCCGTAGGTGGAAGCGTTCGCTCCTACCCAACGGATGCCTCGTTGGACATCGGACAACACCTCAGGCCACGACGAACGTGTCGTGGTGGCCAAGCGGTAGCTGATGCTGAAGGCGACCCAGCCTTGCTCGGCAACGAGCTTTCCCTGGTCATCCATGTCGGAGGGCGCGCCTTGGAACCACGCCCCGCCGTGGACGAGCACGACAGCCGGTCGCCCGGTCCCAGGGGTTGCAGGTTGGTAAATGTCAGCGGTGAGCACGGTGTCGCCGATCGTGGCGGTGACGACGTTCCGAGTGATAACGACGTTGCCTTCTGTGAAACGGTTGGTGGTGCTTGGACCGGTCGGGTTCTGCTCGAGGTCCGGGAGCGGGCGGAATGCCTCCTCGGAGCTGCTGGTCGTGGGAAACCCGTAGGCGGCGATGGGGGTCGCAGTGATGATGGCGGCGACGAGGAGACCCACCGTCAACCAGATCGCGAAGCCGTTGACCGGCTTTGGTACTGCGGCCTGTCGGGAGGTCCGGGTCAATCGACGCATGCTTCGTTGATTGCATCGGCCAGGGTGTCGACGAGCAGATTGACTTCCTGGGTGGTGATGGTCAGCGGGGGCATGAGCACGACCACGTCACCGAGGGGGCGGAGGAGCACGCCTCTGCGCACCGCTGCTGCGCAGACCTTCCGTCCCCACCGCAGTCCGTCTCGCGGTGGCGCCAACTCGACGCCTGTCATGAGTCCTGCCCGACGTATCTCTCTGACTGCGGTCAACGGTTCCACGGTCTCCGCCAAGCGCTTGCCCAGCCGCTCGGCTTGCTCGCGAACGTTGGCGAGGACGTTCCAGTCGTCGAGGAGATCGAGGTGGCGCCGAGCTACCGCGCAGGCGAGGGCGTTCCCGCTGTAGGAGTGACCGTGGTAGAAGGTTTTCTCACTCAGGTCTGGCCCGAGGAAGGCGTCGTAGACGGGTTGGCTCGCCACGGTCGCGGCCAGCGGGAGGTAGCCGCCGGTGATGCCCTTGCCGATCACCATCAGGTCGGGTCGAAGGTCGCATTGCTCGGAGGCGAAGAGGGTTCCCGTGCGTCCGAACCCGGTGGCGACCTCGTCGCAGATCACGAGTATCCCTGCCTCCTTGGCTGCGGTGACGACCTTGTGCACCGCCCTAGGTTCGGCGACGAGCATCCCAGCCGCGCCCTGGACCAACGGCTCGAGGACCATTGCCGCAAGGCCGTCTTTGTGTCGGTCGATGAGGGTGATCGCTGCTTTGGCCCAGTCCGGGTTGTTGTAGCCGGGGGCTCGGATGACCGGGAACCGCAACGGGTCGAAGATGTCAGTGCCGAAACCGCTGTCGCCGACTGAGATGGACCCGATGGTGTCACCGTGGTAAGCGTGACCCAGCGCCAGATAACGGGTCCGGCCAGTTACGCCCTGATTCGTCCAGTACTGGAACGCGATCTTGAGTGCTTGCTCGACCGCAGCGGCTCCGTCGCTGGCATATAGGAAATGAGGCGAATCGACCGGCACGCGAAGTGCTAACGCTTCGCTCAACTCGATCGTCATCCGGTTCCCGTTACCGAGCAAGGTTGAATGGGCGACTCGTCCGAGCTGTTCGATCAGTGCCGCATCGAGTTCGGGGACCCGGTGGCCGAGGGTCACGACCCAGAGTGAGGAGATGCCGTCGAGATACCGGCGGCCTTCGACGTCGATGAGATATCGGCCATCGGCCCGTTCGACCACGATGGGTTGGTTCTCGGCGTAACACGACATCTGGGTGAAGCCGTGCCACACCACGGCGGCGTCGCGCTCGACCCACGAGTTGTGTGAGGGGGCGGCCATCGCCGGAAGGGTAGTAGTGCCATCCGCCCCCCGACCAAGGCGGCCGCATCCATTCGATGCCGGGTGAGTCTCGGTTGTGGGACTGGTGTGCCCGGTTTCGTGGGGAGGGGGCGTGCGTCGTGGTTTCGGGTGTGTGAGTCTCGGTTGTGGGACCGGTCGCCCGGTTTGGGGGAGCCCGCCGGGCCTGGCTGGCCGAACGCCCTAGCCGTGGCGCCGGCGATCCCAGTGTGCGATCTGGTCGCCGAGGTGACCCGCAGGCGGACCCGCAACCCAGGGCCAGATCTCCTCGGCGAGCCGACGCCAGTTCCCGGTCGCGTTGAGTTCACCGAACAAGGCGTAGAGCCCGAGATTGATCCGCTGGATTATCACGAACGCTGGAGGCAGGTTTGCGGCCTTCATGATCGGACCGTAGGGCCCTCGTTGGTCGAAGAAGCGGCGAACGGTCTCTGACGCGTACTCGGCGGTGATCGTGTACTCGCCATCCTCTCGGATGAACTCATAGAAGTGGCCGAAGTAATCGACGACTTCTTCATCGGTGAACGGCTCGCCTGCGCGCAGTAGCCCGATGTCCTCGATCGTGCGGCGGAACTTCGCGGCGTCTGGTTCAAGCACCATGAACCGGATCATGTGCTCGAAGTTCTCGAGCTCCGCCTCCGTGAAGTGTTTCACCAGACCGAAATCTAGGAACGTGACTTGGCCGCCTGGCCTGAACAAGTAGTTCCCTGGGTGTGGGTCGCCGTTGAATGCGCGCAGCCGGTACAGGGAACCGAACGCAAACCGATAGAGCGTCTCAGCAGCGAGGTTTCGTTCGTGCTGGTCCCAGGTGAGTAGCTCATTCCAGCCGACGCCTTCAGCCAACTCGGTCGTGAGGACTCGAGCCGTCGAGTACTCATCGAGGACCCGAGGAATGTGGATGAACGGATGGCCTTCGTAGTAGTCGGCGAACAGTCGCTGGTTTGCTGCTTCGATGCGGTAGTCGAGTTCTTCGGCGAGTCGCTCCCGCAACTCCTCGACGAATGGTTTGTGGTCAAAGCCGGGGAACAGTTGGCTCACCCCGGCGAACAGGAGCCCAACGTTCTCGAGATCAGCGCCGACCGCCTTGTCGACCCCTGGGTACTGCACCTTGACCGCCACGGCGATGCCCTCGTTGGTGATGGCTCGGTGCACCTGACCTATCGAGGCCGAAGCGATGGGGACCGGATCCCACTCGTGGAACACCTCGGTCGGATCGGCGCCGAGTTCCTCGTGGACCATCTGCGCAGCGAGCTCGGCACTCATCGGCGGCGCATCCTTCTGGAGATCAGCGAGCGCAGCTCGAACATGCTCGGGCAAGCCCTGGTCGAGATAGCTGGCCATCTGGCCGAGCTTCATCAGGGCCCCTTTCATCTGGCCGAGCGCTTCTGCGACCTGCTCGGCTGTTTTCATCTCGAACTCAAGGTCGAGGGCTGCTTTCCGTTCTGCCGATGCGAAGACCCGCCGGGCCCGGTGCACCGCGTAGGTCCCCCCTGCCTTAGCGCCAAGCGATGCCAAGCGAGCGTTGCGTGCCGCGGCGCTGGCATGACGCACGGGAAATTCGTGCTGTCTGGTCGACGCGGCACGGTCGGTCGACTGTTTGCGTTGCCAGAGTGCGGCCGCGATGACCGCCGCAACAGTCGCCGCCGCAAACGCTTCTTTCTTCCGGTTCATGGAGGTGCCTGCCCGTCGTGATCCGATGCCAGCTGATCCTCGTCTGTTGCGACATTAGGGAACTGCCACGGAGAGAGAAAAATGGACAGTTGTCTATCGACTGCGATCAGACGCGGACAGGGTGTCACCGGAAGGGAACCAGACGAATGGAGCGAGCGTCGTTTGCTGGTTGTCGTTTGGGCGGGATCGGCGACTCGTGGCGAGTTGTGACCGACGATCGGAGCGAGCGTCGTTTGCTGGTTTTCGTGACGTCCGGTGTTGTCGAGCCGGTCGCGGGGTACTAGGGGACCGGGCGGTATTGGCGTCTGCTGATCCGCCTCAGAACGCGGCGCCGAACACGACGATGCGCAACCCGGTCGAAACCGACAGGATACCGACCCCGATGTAGTCCACACCGGGCGTTGCGAAACTTGCGAGACGGCCTTGGGCTGCCAGGCTCGACATCAGATTTTCTATTGATCCCGGCCCAGAAACTTCCGCATATACCCAGGTGCGGTAGCTGACTGGACCTGTGTAGTTCTTTGAACCCGACCGGGCAGTGTTCATGAGTGCCACCTCAGGCTGGAAGCTCTTGCCCGCGTAGTTGTTCACGAAGGTGACGACCTTGGTCTCATCCGCAGTCAGCCCCGTCGCCGGGGTGGGTGGTGTGCGGGTGTCACGTGGTGGTGGGACCGTCTGCGGCGGTTGGGTGGTCGGCGGGGCGGTGGTGGTCACTGTCAACGGTGGGGCAGTGATTGCGGTCGTGCTGACGGTGACCGGCGGCGGCACTGTTGTGAGCGTGGTGGTCGAGTTCTCATCCCCGGTCGGTTTCAGTTGATGGACGAGGCTGGCAAGGGCGGCGGGATCAAGTGCTTCGGCGTCGTTGGTCGCGGACGCAGCTTGTTGGCCTTCGCCCCCGGTTGAGACCTTTGACGCGCCGCCACAAGCGGCTACGCCGAGCATCGTCACGATCGTGGCGCCGACGATGGTCCGCCGACGCATCATGCGAGAAACACCAGCCTGCGCCCCGTTGTTCACTGTGTCCATGTCGGCTCGCTGGGGGTAGGTCTTGAGAACCCCAAGGGGTGACGTTTGTTGCACGCATCGTCACAGCTCTGCGTTGTGGTGGTGTGGTGATGCGGTTGGACTAGTTGGTCGTCTCTCTCATGCAGCAGGGAAGGCTGGATGTGGCAAGGTTGATCACATGAGCGCGGTGCTAGAAGTGTTTGCTGACGTGGGTTGCCCGTTCACCCACGTCGGACTGCGCCGAGTGGTGGAAGCGAGGCATGCGGCTGGTCGCGAGGATGTGCGCCTCTGGGTGCGGGCCTGGCCGTTGGAAATCGTGAACGGTATGCCACTCGCCGCCGACCACGTTGCCAGGGAAGTCGAAGCACTGCGATCGAGTGTTGCCCCGCAGCTCTTCCGGTCATTCAACGCAAACCATTACCCGGCCTCGACGCTTGCTGCCATGGCGCTAGCTGCAGCTGCTTACGACCAGGGGCTCGAGGCCGGCGAGGCCGTGAGCTTGGAGCTGCGCGACCGGCTGTTCGAACGAGGCGAGAACCTCGCGAATGTCGACGTGCTGGTAGCCGTTGCCGAGGGCCATGGTCTACCGGTGCCACTGCCGTCTCCCGATTTATCCCCCGTCTACCGCGACTACGAAGAGGGAAAGCGTCGAGGGGTGACCGGCTCCCCACATTTCTTTGTCGGCGGCGCGGGATTCTTCTGTCCAGGCCTAAAGATCGAGCAGCACGACGGACAATTCCAGATCACACCGGCAACCGAAGAGTTCGACCGGTTCCTCGCTAACGTCTTGGGGACCTGACCGAGGCGGAGTTGGGTCACCACGGTGGCCGGAGACCAGGTGACCCGGTGATGGCTGCCAATGTGGTCGTTTGGTCGCTGCCGTGGCGTGCCACACTTTGCCGTGGAATTCGGCTTGGAGACACAGGAGACGACTCGGCGGTACGCATTTACGGCGTGATTTGTAGTACGGCCTGAGCCCGATCCTTGTGGCGCTCTAGCCTGGGCGAGTGGTGAACGTCGTCGATTGCGATCAGCACCTGTTCGAACCGCCGGATCTCTGGGCGCGCTACATCGACCCTGTCCATCGTGACTCTGCGCTTCGCCTCGACGAGGACGTACTCGGCTACACATGGCTGTGGTGGCGCGATCAACAGATCGCCTTGGCGTTTCACCAGGTGCCGGGTGACACCCAAGCCGTCGGCGGTCAACTCCGCCGTCTCCGGGATGGCCAACCGGCCGAGTATTCCTACGCCGAGATGGTCCCGGCCGACTACACCGATCCGCGTGCCCGACTTCGCCGGTTGGACGAACTTGGGATCGACGCCACCATGGTGTTCCCCAACAACGGCTTGGTCTGGGAACGGAGGCTGTCAGCCGACTTGGCTGCGCTGCTCGCCAACATGGCGGCTTGGAACCGTTGGGCTGGCGAGGTTGCCGCGGACGGAGCCGGTCGTCTATTCCCAGTTGTGCACCTGTCTTTGCGTGACCTCGACTGGCTTGACCGTCAGCTTGCTGCTGCAGCCACCGCAGGGGTGCGGGTTCGGTTGATGGCCAAAGCCGGTGACCTGTTCATGTTCTGCAGTGACTATCCGCATTCCGAGGGAACCGCCGACCCCCGCGGCGATTACCGCAGGACGTGCCCCGCGGCTTCCGAACCCGACGTTGCTCCCGGCCTGTTTGGCGCCAACGCGGCATGGCTGCTTGGGCACTGACGACAGTGAGGCTGGGCGGTGCAAATTTTCTCACTGACGGCGCTGGCGGTTTTCCTCCTCGGCCTTGCTGCGGGCGTGCTGTCTGGACTATTCGGGGTCGGGGGAGCTGTCTTGACCACACCTGGCATCCGAGCGCTCGGTGCCGAGC
>JANZZE010000056.1 GCA_026419545.1 Acidimicrobiales bacterium | reverse complement strand
TTGCATCGACGTACTCACCCAGATCGCCTCAGTCACGAAGGCGTTGCAGTCCGTCGGGCTGGGACTGCTCGACGAGCACATCCGCCACTGTGTCCGAGAGGCCGCCGAGGAGAGCAAGGAAGCCGGTGACGCCAAGGTGAAAGAGGCCGTTGCAGCGGTTGAGCGACTCTTGCGCTCCTAGTGGGAAGGGATGTCAAGGACTTCTTTGCAGAGTTCCGAGCTGACGCCCGCATGGTCGCTGCGAATTTTCTACGCTGCTCGTCTGCAGAGTTGAGTCGAGACAGGAGGCGACTGTGATCCACGGCGACATCGCGAGCTATCAGGAGACTTCGGGCCAAGATCCCTTCACGTTGCAGAACAAGAAGCTGCTGAAAGTGTTCTTGCACTACGGACCGATCAAGGCGCGTGTCGGATCCATGGTTGCCTACCAAGGTGATGCGAAGTTCACACCGTTGGGTGCCGGGGGTGCAGGCAAGTGGCTCAAGTCCAAGCTCACTGGTGAAGGTGTGCCTCTCATGGAGGTGAGCGGCGCGGGTGAGGTGTTCTTCGCCGACATGGCCAGCGACATTGTCGTTCTCTACATCGATAACGACACGGTGAGCGTCAACGGTGCAAACGTTCTCGCGTTCAGCGGGTCGATCGACCACGACATTCAGCGCGTCGGAGCCGGAAGCGGCGGCATCGGCGCTGTTGCCGGCATGGCAGCCGGCGGGCTCTACAACACGGTGCTGCGCGGCACTGGTTATGTTGCGGTCACCTGCAAAGGTGAGCCAGTGATCCTCGACGTTGCCCAAGCGCCTACTTTTGCTGATGCGAATGCAGTCGTGTGCTGGACCGGTGGCGTCCAGATGGGAATCAAGACGGACGTCACGATGCGCGATTTCATCGGCAAAGGGTCGGGTGAAGCGTTCCAGATGGCCTTCTCCGGAACCGGCTGGGTGATGGTGCAACCGGCCGAGAACGTGGCCCAAGGAGGTGGCCAAGCCGCTGGCTCGAAGGGCTTCCTCGGTATGTGAAGCCGCACGGACTCGCCGTGTCCGTCGTCAGGACACCTGCCTTTCTTGTCCCTGTTGGCCTAACACCCGGTCTATTCGGGCTGACGGGTCACCAGCCGGGGTAGGAAGCGGGCATCATGGTTTGGTGGCTGCTTCATACCGGCGCGGTTTTTCTGAGTCGTAGTCGTTGCGACTGGCTTGGTAGGGACAGGTCCACCTCGCGCCGTCGGGGGTGACGTCTCATAGGAGACCTCACCCCCGACGGCGCGGACCCAACGGTCGTGCACGTGCCGATCGTTGTGACTGCTGCGGAGGCCTCTGACGCAGCCGTGATGTGCTCCATCACCGGTGGGGGAGGCGGACGTTGTCACAGATGGGTTGGGAGCAGAGTGAATTCCACGTCATCCCCCTCCTTGATGTGGGGGAGGCGGACGTTGTCACAGATGGGTTGGGAGCAGAGCCTTCTCCGCCACCAAGACACGTTGATCAGTTGGTTGCGACAGGCGCGGAAGCGGCGCGGGTTGACGCTTCGTGTTTGATGTCAGCCCGCGTAGGGCCCGCGTCTGCGGCCACACTGTGGGCTTGGGTGCGCAACCTGGATGACGACGCGGCGAGGCGCCCGCTGTGTGGTCAGCCTGGCAGGGGTGCTGACTCATATTCGGCAGGGCCGGCCGGCTCGAGCCGGTTGCCGCTCAAGCGCAGGCGAATAGTGGCCAGCTCGCTCGGGCAGCACGATGCATCATCGGCACCGAACACCTGCCAGGTCACTTCGACGGCACCGCCTGAGATCGTGGCCTCGTAAATCCTGAGTTCACCTCGCCCGGGGTCAACCCCGGCTGATTCGATCTTCGCGGCCCGACTTGCGCCGCCGTCCTGGGTCGCTCGCCAGACGGACCCGAACCCGAACGGGCGGTTGCCGGGCGTGCAATCCAAGATGACGACAGCTTCTTCGACCCCGTCGTCGTCGAGATCGCCGTAGCTGATGTCGTTTCGCAGGTAGACCGCGTAGAAGTCAGGGTCGGCCGGAGTGCCGCGGTGGGCTTCTCCATTCGTGAGTGGGTACCCCTCGACGGGTGCTGACTCGAAGATGTCGCCGCAGGAGTCAGTCGGGAAGGTGAAATTGGCGAAGTCGACCTCGCGGATCGCCTGAGGCGCGATGCGCGAACCGGGAGACGCTGTGCCCGGTGCTGCGGTCCCTGCGAGCGAGTTCGGGGTACCGGCCGTGGGTTGCGTTGAAGATTCCCCCGCGGTCGCCGGAGGGATCGTGGTCGGCACCGAGGGTTCGGAACGCTTCGCACACGCGCCGAGCGTGAGCGAAAGAGCAACGCTGACTGCGACGCCAGTTGTGACTCGACGCGCTTGGGACAGTCGAGAAGTCATCTCGTGCAGTATCGCACCCCTCCCTATGGAGGGCGTGCTGATCTCAGGGTGGCTGGTGTAGGCGACGAAATCGCACCGCTTCCCCACGATCGGTGCGCTCCCGGTGAGGCGGGAGCCTCTATCACAGGGCGGTGCGGACTGAGTACGGAGTTGGGAACCTGGCGTGCCGGGCTCCTGCGTTGCGCGGTCAGGCCTGACCTAACGATTACGCAGACCTCGCCGCCTACACTCGGCCCGCCCCGGTGCCGCTGCCGAGGCGATCCCGACATGCCCGAAGGACCGGTCAAATTTCCGACGACACCTGAGCACGCTCGTTCCCGAGCGCGCTGGGTCCCGCTCGCACTCGGTGCGCTGCTCATGGTGCCGTTCCTTGTCGCTCTGGTGGGGTTGCGCGACCGGGAATGGTTCCCAACCTCCGACGACGCGGTCATCGAGCTCCGTACCCGGGACGTGCCGAGCGAGATGCCGACATCCGGCGTGTATTCCCGATACGGCTTCCGCCATCCGGGTCCGGCGTTGTTCGTGACCTTGGCCGGTCCGTACCGGTTGCTCGGTCCGAACGGACTGATCGTTGGCGCGCTCCTCGTGAACGGATCGGCCACTGCCGCGATGTCGTGGGTCCTGTATCGCCGTGGCGGTCTGCCGCTGCTGTTGTGGGGCGGGCTTGTCCTTGCGGTGTTGGTCCGAGCGCTCAGCAGCCAGCTCATCGACCCTTGGAATCCGTGGATCTCCTTGTTGCCCTTCGGACTCGCGGTGTTGCTGGCCTGGTCGGTGCTGTGTGACGACTGGTGGTGCCTCCCCGCTCTTGCCGTGGTCGGGTCGTGGGTGGTCCAGGTCCACGTTGGTTACTCGTTGGTGGTGCTCGTCTTGTTCGGTCTCGCAGGATGGCATGCGCTTTGTTCGTTGCTGCGCCGACGCAGGGAGCGGAGCGCTCGCAGTGCGTTGCGACGCGGGCCGGTCGTGGCGTCGGTGGCTGGGCTCGCCGTGCTGTGGTCCTTACCGATCGTTGGCGAAATGACCCGCCAGCCGGGCAACCTCCGCCAGCTCATCTCGTATTTCCGTTCGCCGACCGAACCTGCAGCGGGTTGGGCCAAGGCTGCCGGTACCTTCGCACGTGAGGTAGGGATCACCTCGGGTTGGATCACGGGTCGGGCTGCGATCGATCCGTTCCTGGGTGAGACCTTCACGACGACGACGCTGTCCCTGGTCCCACTTGGGTTGTGCTTCGCCGGCGCGACGGTCCTGGCGTGGCGATACCGCCGCACCGACGCCCTGAAGTTGCAGGGCACCGTCGCGGCCGTCGCCATTACCGGTTACGTCGCGGTGGCCCGCATCAGCGGACCGACCTACCCGTATCTGTTCCGATGGTTGTGGGTGCTCGCTGCGCTTGCCTGGCTCGGCTGTGGTTGGTCGGTGCTGGAGGTCGCCGTCGCCGAATGGCGGCGAGCGAGATGGGCTCGCTGGGGTGTTCGGTCTAGCGTCGCAGCAGTGTTGGTAGCCGTCGTGTTCGCTGCGTCAGCGTTGGCTGGCGCGGATCTTCCCGAACCCGAGAAGTCCCGGGCGATCAGCGTCATCGGCGGTTCGGTTGCCGATGCTGTAGCTGGACGGGGGCTCGTACTCGTGCGGTTCGAAGGCTCCGCGTTCGGTGAGTACCAGTCAGGTTTGGTCGCTGAGCTCGAGCGACGAGGGATCCCCGCTGCCGTGCCCGATGACCGGGTGGTCGAGTTCGGCGAGCACCGCGTGCTCGGCAGCCGAGTCCCCGGGGTTGTCGTGACTGTCGTTGCAGAGGACGTCGTCGACACCCGAGGCCAGGCGGGACAGGACCCAATTGCGGTCTTCGACCCGTTGACCCCGGAGGAGCGAGCGGAGTACACGCCGCTTCGGTACAAGATCGCGGCAGCCTACGACGACGCTATGTCTGGTCGGCCCGTCGCCGACCCGCCCTCACCTGCGGAGCGGGCGCGAGCCGAGGAGCTACGGCGTAGGGGCGAGCGTCTCGTGGTGTATCTCGACGGCTGAGCCACCTTCCAGCGGGCATACCGCTGCCTGGCATGGCCAGTTCGAGCGCCGAGGATGAGCCGAGGATGACGAGCATTTCTGCGGCTTGAGCCGCCGCCCAGCGCACAGAAGTCGACGCTTACAGCGGGAATTGTCACATTCAGTGCCCAGATGGTTAGCTAGTGCGCGCGGGCACCTCAGTGTCCCTCCGGGCGACCGGTTGGGAAATAGTTGCGACGGTTGCCTGTGTGCTTTCCATCCCCTCAGCTGTCGATCACGCCGCGCATATAGCTTGTCCAACCGCCATGTCCCACCCAGATGCTCCCGCCTACTTGACAGAGGTTGCGGTCGATCCGACCGACGTCGAGATCGTCGTGTGGTATCTGTGGTCTCACGAACCTCCACCGGAGGCAGTGGAGGAGCTCATCACCCCAAGTGGTGTAGTGGTACTCCGGGCGGGAGCTCGAGACGCCGGCCATACAGAGTCGATGGCCGCGAAGCTTCGACCGCGTTGGGTACCCCGAGTCGTCCAGCTCGCTCAGCGCACCGTCCGTCGTGCCGCTGACCGATGGAAATTGGGCGCGGCAACAGTCCGCGTGGGCGGAATCGATGTACGGCCGTCCTGGATTGACCGAGACCGCAGGGGACAGGCTGCTGGCGCCATTGAGGTCGTGCTGGACACAACGAACGCGTTCGGGATCGGCTCACACCCCACCACACAGATGCTGCTGGCCATGCTCCAGCGAGCTGGCTTGCAGGGCGCGGAGGTTCTCGACCTCGGCTGTGGAACTGGGGTGCTCGCCATCGCAGCTGCAAAGCTTGGTGCTCGCAGCGTCGTCGCCATCGACATCGATTTGGAGGCGGTTGCCACTGCATCAGCGAATGTCCTACGCAACGGCGTTGACGACATCGTGACCGTCTCGTCGACGCCGCTCGAACGGATCACCGGTACCTTCGACCTCATTGCAGCTAACCTCAGCGCGGGAGCATTGGCGTCGCTGGCGACACCAATGTTGACTCGTGCCCGGCCCGGGGGCGCGTTGTTGCTGAGCGGGGTGCTGGCAGACCAGGAAGAAGAAGTCCTCGGCGCGTTCGCCGGTTGCCGCGTTCTCGACCGCGCCGAAGGTGATGGTTGGGTGGCGTTGACTTTGCGGTGCCCCTGAGTTGGTTGGCCCGTGTGTCCGTTCAGCGGCTGCTTGCCGGACCTGGGTTCGCAGCTCCTTGTTCTGACTGTCCGCGACGAGCCGTGTCAAGCAGGGTTTGGAATTGGTCCACCGTCAATTCCCCAGACGTCCGTTGGACGACCTTTCCGTCGGCGCTGACCGCCACGAAATAGGGGAAGCCGGACAGTCCATACGCGGTAGCTGCCGAACCTTCAGCATCGTCAACGATAGTTGGGACCGGCCACTTCTCTCGGCGGAGCCAGTCGCTAGGTGGGAAGTTCGGGCGGCCCCGGTCGTTGGACGTAGCCACCGCGTAGAGACCGACATCGTTCGGAAGCCCTGTTTCGTTCAACCATTTAGCTAGCAGCGGCACTTCCTTCTGGCAGTGTGGGCACCAATGCGCCAAGAACACCAAGACCGCCGGCTGTCCCTCGACCGGGAAGCGCAGTGAGCTGCTGTCGAACTGCTGCCCTTCGAGCCGGGGTGCGGGCAGACCAACCGCTGGGTCAGGGTTTGTGCCTGTGAACGGGGCAAGCTCCTGGCCGCCGACTTGCACCGAACCCCGGGTGAGATCCCCGGCGGGCACCACGGTGGCCCCGCTCGCGACCGTCCCGCCGTTGTTGTCGGATGACGTCGCGACCACCGCGGACACGAACGCAACGACCACGGCCGCGGCCACGGCGACGACGATCCGGACCGCGCGGCTCGCCACGGCAACGATGATCCAGGCCTTGTGGATCGCTCCTTGACTGTTTCCTCGAGCTTCCCTCGGTCCCGTACTGGCGAACCGGGCCGACGCCGATTTGCGTGTATTCGGGCGGTTGCTCATGGACTCT
Source organism: Acidimicrobiales bacterium (assembly GCA_026419545.1). Lineage (GTDB taxonomy): Bacteria > Actinomycetota > Acidimicrobiia > Acidimicrobiales > Acidimicrobilacustridaceae > JANZZE01. The sequence goes on along the minus strand of JANZZE010000056.1, from coordinate 12,640 downwards.
CCTCGTTTCGGGTCGGCCTGCTCGCACCGAGTACGGCCATCGATGCCAAGGTGAACAGGAACGCCGACAAGGCCATGAACGGCAGCGTCACAAACCCGAACTCGAACACCCAGCGTTCGGTGCACGGCGCATCGGTCGTGCAGAACGACGTACCGCTCGAGGGTGGAAACCACTGTATCCAAGAGTGGTAGATGGAGATGGGCATGCCGATCGCTGCGAGGGTGATGGCATACGGGCGGATGCCGGCGTCACGCCGGATGGCCGCGATCACGAGGACCACGGCGAGCGGATACGCGCAGATCCGTTGGAGCCAGCAGAGTTTGCAGGGCGTATATCCAGCGATCTCGGAGTAATAGAGGCTCCCCAGCATTGTCACGGTCATGACCATTGCGGCGAGCGGTAAGGCGACACGGCGCAGGTCGTCACGCCAGCGGTGCGCAGGGGATGCAGGTGCGGCGACTCGGTCGGCGAGCACGGTTGCGATGGCGATTCCGGTGCCTGCGAGCGCAAGCAGCGAGAGCAGCGCAAAGAACAGCGAGGCCGCCTGCACGTTCACGACCCTTCAACTTAGGAGATAAACGAGGGGTGACCGCCACTACGCCCACAGAAAGTGGGGGTGGAAGCGTTTGGTGTGGTGGTCAGGGGGTGCGGGCGCGGGTGCGGCGGTGGGCTGCGGTCACGGCTTCTGCGGGGCCGAGGGCGAGTTTGAGGCTTGTGGCCGCCGCAAACATTGCCGGGCGTGACCACACGTCAGCGAGCCAGGCGTGCTCGAGGCCGAGCATTGCTCGGGCCCACCCAGGGACGATCCCGATGGCAGCCCGCAGGAGCAGCTCGTACGCGGCCCGTTCCGGCTGTTGTGGTGGCGCCGCTCCCATGATGAACGCCACTGTTTCGATTGCCTGGCCGCTTGCCATCAGTTCGGGCTGAATCCGGCGGAAATACGCTCGCATCTCGGAGTACGACTTCGGCACACTTCGCGCACCGAGCTTTTCGGCCACGACCGCCACTTCGTCGAAGTACCGGTCACACTGGCGTCGGTTGAGCCGGTGGCCGGAGAAGCGCCGGTAGGCGCGCAGGAAGCAGGCGACCTCGGCCGTGTGCACCCAGGTGAGGAGGTCGGGGTCGTTAGCTTCGTAGCGACGTCCGTCGGGTGCGATGCCGACCACCCGATCGTGAACCCGCTTGACGGCTTCGATCATGCGCTCGCTGTGCTCGGTGTTCGCGAAGGTTGTGGTCACCACGAACTCGCCGGTGCGTTGCAGACGACCAGTTGGGTCCTCCCGAAAGTTCGAGTGGTCGGCGACTCCTGCCATGGCCAATGGATGCAGCGTTTGGAGGATCAACGCAGCGAAACCGCCGACGAGCATCGACGGAAGGTCGGCGTGGACCTGCCAGGTCACCGATCCCGGCCCGATCAATCCCGGATCACCCGGAGGACCTTCGAATGGGGCGAGGTCAAAGGGTGGTCCGCCATCCCCGCCTAGTGCCCTGCTGAATCTCTCTACGATGACGCTTCGGGCCGTCGCGATTCCTGGCAAGGTCACCATGAGCATACTATGAAGGATAATCTAGGCGACTGTCAATTTTGGTTTGGTCGTCATTGTGGAGGCGAGTTCGACCTGCCCGGTTCGCAATCAGCCACGACACGCCAGCGACGCCGGTGTCACCTTTCAGATCGGCCATTGAGATCAAGCTTCAGGCCGGGATTCAGCGCCCATTGCGTGCTGCGCACGGTCGGCCACGCGCAGCTCAGTCGATGTCGTTGTCGGGCCAGTTCTCGCGCAGCTCGCGAGCCAACGCACCGCTGGCCTTGCCCTCTGCCTCGAGCGCGTTGAGGATGCCGTGGGTCAACGCGAATCGGAAAGGTCTCCGTTTCTCAACATCTGCTCGAGGCTCGCTGTCACCGTAGAGCTCGTTCACCCGCCGGACACAGCAGAAGAAGGCGTAGAAAACGTGCTCGACGACCTCAGTGTCGATCTCGGCCTCCCACACGAACGGGTCGCCATCATGGGCGGTCTGTTCCCACTGGTCGAGCAAGCGGGTGAATTCGGCGACCACGAATGGCGTGAGGACTCCGCGCAGGGTGGGCTCCCCCTGCAACTCGGCCAATCGCCGGCGGCACAGATCGATGTATGCCAGCGCACTGTCGCTCGGAGCCGGTCCGATCGTCACCTGCACCGACTCCAAGCGTACCGATCTTGGCGCGGCGCCATATCGCCCAGACGTGTGTATCGGCGTGTCAGGGGAGAGTGCCACAGCGCCACCCGGAGCCAGTGCCCTAGGCCAGGCCAGTGCCCTAGGGTGGACTGCGGCGATGCCCAGTTTGCGTATCGGCGTGTTGGTTCACGTGGGATCATGAACCTGCGCTGTCGCCTGGAGGCTGGTGTGGCGGACGTCGGCGCCGGCGTACATCGGTACATTTCGTCACCTTCCTACCGACCTACCGACGCGCCGCTGGAAGTCTCACAAGTGTCCTACCCGATTGTGTGGGCTCTTTCGCCGACCCGTTACGGGCTAGCAATGGCGATGACATTGCCTCCGGTTTGCATGACAGCGACAGGAGATCTCGAGCCCGGAGGTCCGGCGTGGAGCGCCCACAACTCATCGTGGTTGGCAATGGAATGGTTGGGCAGCGGTTCCTCGAATGTCTGGTCGCCGAAGGAGGCACTGAGCACTACGAGGTCGTCACGTTTGCTGAGGAGCCTCGCTTCGCCTATGACCGGGTGGCGCTCAGCACGTGGTTCGAGGGTGCCACCGAACAGGATCTCCGACTGGCAGAACCGGAGTGGTATCGAGAGGCCGGCATCGCCGTTCACCTCAGCCATCGGGTGACGTCGATCGACCGAGCGAATCGGTTCGTCCGTACGGATCGCGGAGCCACGCTGTCCTACGACGTGTTGGTGCTGGCGACAGGCTCGGTTCCCTTCGTTCCGCCAATTCCCGGCAACGACGCGCCGGGAGTCTTTGTCTACCGAACCATCGACGATCTCATCGCCATACGGCGTTGGGCCGAGCACCCCGGGATCCGCCGGGGTGCGGTGGTCGGTGGCGGGTTACTCGGTCTTGAAGCGGCCAACGCGCTCCGGTCGCTCGGTTTGGAGACGACGGTGGTGGAGTTCGCTCCCCGGCTCATGCCGATGCAGCTCGATGCCGGTGGCGGGTCAGCCCTGCAGGAACGCATCGAGGCGCTCGGGATCCATGTGCTGTGTGGGCGGGGAGCGACCGAGGTCCAACAGCGCAACGGGCGGGTCGTCGCGCTCGTGTTCGGTGATGGCCAGGAACCCCTGCCCACTGACTTGGTGGTGTTCTCCGCCGGGATCCGGCCGCGAGACGAGCTTGCCCGGGCCTGCGGTCTCGAGGTCGGGGATCGGGGCGGGGTCGTCGTCGATGACGGCCTACGTACGAGTGATCCTGCGATCTACGCGATCGGCGAGGTCGCAATGCACAGAGGTCGGGTCTACGGTCTGGTCGGACCGGGCTACGAGATGGCTGCTGTTGCCGCGTCGCGGCTTTGTGGTGATGACCGGACCTTCGAGGGCGCCGATGTCTCGACCAAGCTGAAGCTGCTGGGCGTTNAGGTCGCGAGCTTCGGTGATGCATTCGCAACCGGTGAGGAAACTCGCGAGATCGTCTACGCGGACAACGTGCAGCGGACCTACAAGAAGCTCGTCGTCTCTCCCGCCGCGACCAGCGGGCGTCATGGCAGCTCTCCACGCATCGTGGGCGGCATGCTCGTCGGCGACACCTCCCCTTATCAGACACTGCTGTCCATGGCTCGGGGCGACCTGCCCACGCCATCGAACCTAGAGTCCTTGCTCTTCCCGCAAGGCGACGGTCAGACCAGCGGTCACTCAGCGGTCGGTATTGATGCGTTGCGGCCGGACGCCACAGTGTGTTCCTGCAACAACGTGACCAAGAAGGTGCTCGTCGACGCGATCGACCAGGGCTGCCACGCCATCGGTGACCTGAAAGCCGCGACCAGGGCAGGCACGGGCTGTGGCGGTTGCGTACCGCTGGTCGACGAACTGCTCCGCCACGAGCTGGGCAAGGCAGGCATCGAGGTATCGAAGGATCTGTGCGAGCACTTTGCGCTCACCCGTCAAGAACTTTTCTCGCTCGTACGCCTGCACCGTTACACGACGTTCAGTGAGGTCCTCGCCAACCATGGAACGGGCCGCGGTCACGGTTGTGACATCTGTAAGCCGACAATTGCCTCGATCCTGGCCTCATTGAGCAGCGGCTACATCCTCGATGGCGAGCAGGCTGCGCTCCAAGACACCAATGATCACGCTCTCGCCAATCTCCAGAAAGACGGCACCTATTCGGTCGTACCGCGCGTGCCTGGCGGTGAGATCACGCCGGCCAAGTTGATCGTGCTGGGCCAGGTCGCCCAAGAGTTCGGCCTATACACCAAGATCACTGGCGGCCAACGTATCGATCTGTTCGGCGCTCGACTCGAGCAGCTTCCCGAGATCTGGCGAAGGCTGGTCGACGCCGGATTTGAATCCGGACACGCCTATGGCAAAGCAGTGCGGACGGTGAAGTCGTGCGTCGGTTCGACCTGGTGCCGCTACGGGGTTCAGGATTCAGTCGCCATGGCCATCGCCATCGAGTTGCGTTATCGGGGGCTGCGGGCTCCACACAAGGTCAAGTTGGCGGTCTCGGGGTGCGCCCGCGAGTGCGCCGAAGCGCAAAGCAAAGACGTGGGGGTGATCGCCACCGAGCAAGGATGGAACCTGTATGTGGCGGGCAACGGCGGCATGCGACCCCGCCACGCGGATCTGTTGGCTGAAGATCTCGATGACCAGACGCTGATTCGCTACATCGACCGGTTTCTCATGTTCTACATCCGCACCGCGGACCGTCTCGAGCGGACAGCAACCTGGATCGAAAAGCTCGACGGGGGCATCGACTACGTACGCGCGGTGGTCATCGATGACGTGTTGGGTGTTGGGGAGGAACTCGAAGCGGACATGCAACGGCATGTCGACCGCTACGAGTGCGAGTGGAAAGCTACCATCAACGATCCTGAGCGACTGAAGCGTTTCGTTCCCTATATCAACCGCCCCGACGCCACCGACCCCGACATCGTGTTCGTGACCGAACGAGGGCAACCCCGCCCGGCGCGTCCAGACGAGCGGGAACGAGCAGCGGCCGAAGTCGGAGTGGCAGTGAGGGTGTGATGGCGCGGGCCGACGAACCACAGGCAACGCAGCTCCGCGCTCGCCATCGAGGTGAGTCTGCGATGCCCAGGTCCGATTACGGAAACCCAGGCGTGTGGCTTGGCCCGATGGACGTCTCGGAGGTGTCGGTATGACCGGGTTCGTCGAGGTGTGCAGATTCGACGAGCTCACCGAGGGGCGCGGGGTTGCCGCGCTGGTCGGTGGGGAACAGATCGCGATCTTCCGGCTCGGCGATTCGCTGTATGCGGTCGGGAACCGTGACCCGTTCTCGGGTGCGAACGTGCTCGCCCGCGGACTCGTCGGCTCGATCGACGGCGTCCCGTTCGTGGCTTCACCGATCTACAAGCACCGGTTCGATCTCACGACCGGGGTGTGTCTGAGCGAACCTTCGGTCCGGGTGGCGGTGTTCGCGGTCTGCTGCCGAGCTGGTCTGGTGTGTGTCGACGTACCGTCCCGTCAAGCTGCCGTAAGGAACGATCACGACCGGGTAACGGTCGGGTAACCAGCGGGAAACACAATGCCGAGAGCATCACGTCGTATGGTCGACGGTCATTCGCTTCCCGCACTTGCGGGATATCGAATCGGCATCACGGCGGATCGACGACGTGACGAACAGGCTCGCCTGTTCGAGCACCACGGAGCCACTGTCTTGCACGGACCGACGATCGAGTGTCGTCCTCGAACCGACTTCGCTTCTCTGTCCCACGCCACTGAGCGGATCATCGCTGAACGCGTCGGCACCGTGGTACTCACCACTGGTCACGGCACCCGGGCCTGGCTCTCCTGGGCGGAATCGCACGGGTTGCTCGCCGGGCTGTTTCCGGTGTTGCGTCATGCTCGGATCATCGCTCGTGGCCCCAAAGCCGCCGGCGCGGCAGTGGCTGCGGGTTTGGGTGTGGCCTGGACGCCCCCGAATGGCACCTTGGCCGAAGTCGTCGAGCACCTCATCGAGTTGCGAGATGACCGACCGTCGACAGTTGCCGTGCAGGTCGACGGCGCTGATCGGCAGCCTGGTGTCGAGGCGCTCGAGGCTGCCGGCATATCGACGATTCCGATTTCCGTGTACGAGTGGGTCGCGCCGACCGACCCGAACCCGGCACTCCGGTTGATCGACGCCGTCGCCGAGCGCACCGTGGACGCGGTCACCTTCACCTCTGCTCCCGCGGTTGCGGGCTTCTTCGCGCTGGCGGACGACGCAGGGCTTCGACCTCGGCTTCTCGATTCGTTTAACAGACGAGGGGTGACGGCGATATGCGTCGGGTCTGTGTGCCGTACCCGGGCCGAAGCCGAAGGCGTGCGTGAGGTGATCATGCCCAAGCGTCCGCGCCTCGGAGCGATGGTCCACGCCTATGTCGCTCACCAAGCGCAGCAGCGACGCGCCTTCCGCATCGGCGGGGTCGAGGCGGTCATCCAAGGCCGACTCGTGTTGTTCCGCAATGCCGACGCGACCACCGCGGTGAATTTGTCGGAACGGGAGCGCGGTGTGCTCGAAGCGCTGGTGCGCAGACCGGGTGCGGTGGTTTCCAAGCGCAGCCTGTTGAGAGAGGTCTGGGGAGCGACTGAATCCGATGAACATCTCGCTGAGGTGACCGTTGCCCGGCTGCGACAGCGCCTCGGACCGTTCGGATCATCAATCGAAACCGTCGTCAGACGGGGATATCGCATCGGGGTGGAGCTGCGGTGACCGTGACAGACACACAGAACTCTCTCTCGGCGACTGCGGTCGACGAGTTCGCCAGTGTCGCTGTGGCGGAACGAAGCGGTCGTTACCGCCGCGCACTCCCGCTTGGGGCGCCGCGTCCGGGAGAGCAATATGCCTTCGAAGTCGACCTTGATGCCTGCTCGGGTTGCAAGGCGTGCGTTGCCGCCTGTCATCGGCTCAACGGGCTCGACGACGGCGAGCACTGGCGGCGCGTCGGTGTGCTCGAAGGTGAACGAGCCGACGGCACATTGGCGGTCCAGCACGTTACCGCGGCGTGTCACCACTGCGTCGAGCCCGCCTGCCTCGCCGGTTGCCCGACGCAAGCGTACGAGAAAGATCCAGTCACGGGCATCGTGCACCATCTTGATGACCAATGCATTGGTTGTTCGTATTGCACCTTCACTTGTCCATACGACGTGCCGCGCCTCAACCACCGGCTCGGCATCGTGCGCAAGTGCGACCTGTGCGCTGGTCGTTTGGCTGAAGGTGAGGCGCCCGCGTGCGTCCAGGCCTGCCCAACGGCCGCCATCTCTGTCACCCTTGTCCGGCGAGAGGACGTGCAGCGTCGGTGTGACGAACCGCTGGTGCCCGGCGCACCACCGTCGTCGCTCACGTGGCCAACAACCCGCTACCACTCGAGCAAAGCTCCCTTGGTGGAGGCCCGCGCCGCAGATGCGGCAGCGGTTCTCCCCGCGCACGCTCATCCGCCGCTGGTCGTGATGCTCGTTCTGACGCAGGCTGCGGTCGGTATGTTCGTCGCGTCGGTGGGTTTGGCCGCGGTGGACGATGGTGCGGCCGCAGCACTTGGTGCGGTGTCGCCGTGGGTGACCGCTTCTACCGCTGTGCTGGCCCTGGCAGCGAGCATCTTCCATCTCGGCCGACCTGCGCTCGCGTGGAAGGCGGTGCTCGGCTTGCGGACGTCCTGGTTGAGCCGGGAGGTCCTGCTATTTGGCGCGTTTGCCTGTTCTGCGGGCCTGTTGGCGGCCACGGCGTGGGTCGCGGGGTTGGAGCACCCAGCGATTGGTCCCCTGACGATTTCGACTGCGTTGTTCGGTCTGGCAGGTGTAGTGGCCTCGTGCCTGGTGTATGTGGTGACGGGCCGTCCGTTCTGGTCGGGACCCCGGGTGTTTGTGCGGTTCGGGGCCACGACGTTGGTCACGGGATTGGCTGGGGCCACCACGCTGGCCTCAGTTGTGTCTAGCGGTGCCGAGCGTTCGCTCGCGGTGGGTCTGGCGGGAGCACTCGTGGTGGTTCTTGCCATCGCGGCCAACGATGTGCGTCTCCCGTCTCGGCGTGGAGGTCTCGGTGATCCAGACGCGTTCGAGCGGTCGGCGCGCTTGTTGCGTGGACCACTCAAGCACCTGTGGGCACGGCGTGTGGCTTCGAGCGCAACGGCTCTCGCTCTTGCGTTGCTGATCGTGGCGCCGGGCTCGGGCGGTGGGGCCAATGTCGTGTTGGCCGCGCTTGTCACAGGGTTCGTGCTGGTTGGTGAGTTGAACGAACGGTGGTTGTTCTTCACGGCTGAATCGTCGCCTCGTATGCCCGGGGGGAGCCGATGACGCGTCTCCGTCGTTTCGATGGGCCACTCACGCGGATGCTTGCTCGCGCTCCTGGGGGATTCGGTCTCGGCCAGGTCCCGAAGGATCTGGTCCCGGAGCGTGTGGTCGCGTCCGTCTGTGGGTTCTGCTCGACGGGATGTTGTCTCGACATCCATATCAAAGGCGAGCGAGCCATGAATCTCACGCCGACTGCCGGTTATCCGGTCAACGATGGAGCGGCGTGCCCCAAGGGTTGGGAGAGCCTTGCGCCGCTCGGCGCGCCTGACCGGCTGACCAGTCCGCTGATCAGGAACCGCCACGGCGAGCTCGAACCCGCCAGCTGGGAACAGGCGATCGCAAGAATGACCGAAGGTTTCAAAGCGATTGCGGCCCGGCATGGCCCAGAGTCGGTCGCTTTCTTGTCGACCGGACAGATCGTGACCGAAGAGATGGCCCTGCTGGGAGCGCTTGCAAAGTTCGGGATGGGCATGCTGCACGGGGATGGCAACACCCGCCAGTGCATGGCCACCTCGGTTGCTGCACACAAGCGCGCATTCGGTTTCGACGCTCCGCCGTACACGTACGACGATTTCGAGTATTCGGACACCATCGTGCTGATTGGTTCCAACCTTGCGATCGCGCACCCGATCTTGTGGGAGCGTGTTTCGCGGAACCGTGACGCAGCGCTGGTGGTCATCGATCCACGGTGCACCGAGACTGCGTCTGTCGCCGACCTTCATCTCCAGATCCGGCCGAAGACCGATTTGGTGTTGCTCGCCGGTGTGGCTCGCGAACTCATAGCACGCGGCTGGGTTGACTGGCGTTTCGTCGAGGCCCACACTGCCGGTTTCCCCGAGTTGCGCCAACACGTGGAGGCTTTCCGTGTAGAGCGAGTCGTCGACGAGACCGGTGTCGATCGTCAACAGTTTGACCAGTTCGTCGATCTGTTCGCGCCAGGGCGCAGTGTTTCGCTGTGGTGGACCATGGGCGTTAACCAAGGACATGACGCGGTCGCGACCGCCAACGGGATCATCAACCTTGCGCTGCTGACTGGCAACATCGGTCGACCGGGTACCGGCGCTAACTCGATCACCGGGCAGTGCAACGCCATGGGGTCACGCTTGTTCTCCAACACCACCAACTTGTTCGGGGGCCGGGACTTCGCGGATCCCAAAGATCGAGCTGAGGTAGCCACCCTCCTCGACATCGATGTCGATCGCATCCCAGACCGACCGAGCTACGCGTACGACCAGATCATCGAAGGCATCCATCGTGGGACCATTCGGGGACTGTGGATCATTGCAACCAATTCGGCCCATTCCTGGATCAACAACAGCGAACTCCGATCACTGCTCGACCGGCTCGAACTGCTCGTCGTTCAGGACCTGTTCGGCACAACCGAAACCGTCGCCCACGCCGATGTGGTTCTTGCCGCAGCTGGGTGGGGCGAAAAAGAAGGCACGTTCATCAACTCCGAGCGTCGTATCGGAGTGGTGCGGCGTGTGGCGGCGCCTCCAGTTGACGCCAAGTCCGATTTCGAGATCTTCAGGCTTGTCGCTCAAGCTTGGGGATGTGCAGACATGTTTCGCGAATGGACGTCGCCTGAAGCCGTGTTCGGGATCCTGCAGCGGTTGTCAGAGGGTCAGCCTTGCGATTTCTCGGGAATAGACGGCTACGCGCAGCTCGAACGGGTGGGGGGCATCCAATGGCCGTGGCCTGCCGAGCGGCGGGGCCAGGACGTGCCGCGCGTTGGTCGTCGCTTGTTCGGAGACGGCCAGTTCTTCACGCCGGACGGTCGGGCCAGGTTCGTGGTCTCGGACCCGGTGCCTCCGCCTGAGCGGCCCGATGATCGCTACCCGCTTGTGCTGCTGACTGGCCGGGGTTCTGCGGCCGATTGGCACACCCGGACGCGCACCTCGAAGTCCGCCACGTTGCGGGCGCTCACCTGTCGGGAACCTGTCGTCGACGTTCATCCGAACGATGCTCGCTGTCGCGGTATCGACGACGGTGATCAGGTGCGAGTGGTATCACGTCGTGGGGTGATGAGGGCGACCGCGCATCTCACGCCGAACGTCGGCGAGGGCCAGGTCTTCGTCTCGATGCATCACGCGGAAACGAATCGGTTGACGTTCCCCGCCTTTGATCCAGTGTCGCGTCAGCCGGCGTACAAGTACGCGGCAGTCGAGGTCGAGCGGCTCCGCCCCGGCGCTGGCTGACTAGTGCCGTGGCAACTGCTCAGCTGGCATCGTCATTGTCGCCGACCGCGCCGCGCTATGGCACTCTCTGCGGGGAGTGGAACTTGTGACTTGACCTGTGACGTGATTGGTGTTCAGGTTGCAGGTGCCCGCGGAGCCAAGTGGCGCCCCCGGCAGGATTCGAACCTGCGACACACGGTTTAGGAAACCGCTGCTCTATCCCCTGAGCTACGAGGGCGGATTGGGAGCTAGCAGCAGGCTGCTACTCCTCGGGGATTTTCTCCCACCACTGACACCACCAGTCCTCGCCGACCAAGATCCGGATCTCCGGATGCCAGCAGTAGGTGAGGTCGCTGTCGGTGTCTAGGTAGTAGAGGCAGTTCCGGCACCGTTCTTCACCGTTGGGATGGCCGCGGAGCACTGCTCGATCGATGAAGTGTTGCAGCTTGATCCAGTTTTTCTCGTCGATCTCTTTCGGTTCTGGGGGTGGGATCTCATAGTCGGACATTCCGGCAACCTACCGCGCCGAACGGTTCGCTGGCCTATCGGGCCACGTCGAACGCCGGTTTCGGGGTGTGTGGGTCTTGGATGTGGGACTGTGGTGCCTGGGAACGGGGGTTTGGTGTGCTTGGAAGAGGGATTCAAGTGAGCTCGCCAAAGGGAACTCGTGGATGGCGGACATACGGCTCGGTCATGCGGGCCGTGACGTTGATTCAAGTGAGCTCGCCAAAGGGAACTCGTGGATGGCGGACATACGGCTCGGTCATGCGGGTCGTGACGTTGATTCAAGTGAGCTCGGCAAAGGGAACTCGTGGATGGGCTCAGGGCTTCTTGGCGCGGCTGGGTGCGACCCGCGGCGGTTCGAGCGGTTGCTTGGGGTACACGGGCGGCCACGGGGCATCCATGAGTCCAGCTGCCAGATCCCGATTGAACCACTCCAACAAGAGCTCGATTGATTGCGGTTCATCATTCATCCGTTCCCACGGATCGCCCTGTTGCTCGACCAGGTCCGGAACGGTTGCCAGGGTCAGGGCGTCAGGCTCCACGTCGGCGATCTCGTCCCAACCCAGCGGTGTGGAAACCTGGCCGCCGACCCGAGCCCGCACGGACCACGCTCCGAACACCGTCTTGTGCGGGGCGTTCTGGTTGAAATCGACGAACACGCGCTGCCCGCGTTCTTCCTTCCACCATGCCGCCGTCAGGAGGTCGGGGCGGCGTCGTTCTAGTTCGCGGGCGAGCGCGACCGCGGCTGCCCGAACCTGAATGGCGTCCCATCGTGGTGCCAGACGTACGAATACGTGGATCCCTCGGGAACCGGTTGTCTTCGCGTAGCCCGTGATACCGATCTCCCCGAGCAACGATCGGACCTCCATTGCAGCCTCACGAACCTGGTCGAAGGTGACACCGACCTGCGGATCGAGATCGATGCGCAACTCATCGATGTGGGCCGGATCCGCGGCGAGGTGCGGCCAAGGATGGAAACCCAAGCAGCCAAGGTTCACGGCCCAGATCGCATGGGCCAGATCGGCGATGACCAGCGCCTGGGAAGTCGTGCCGTTGGGGGTCGTGACGACCGTCGTTGTGAGCCAGTCGGGCGCGCCCTTGGGCACCCGCTTTTGGTAGAAGGAGTTTCCGCCCGCTCCGTCAGGAAATCGTTGCAGCAGCGTGGGGCGGCCGCGCATAGCCCTGAGGAATGGTTCCTCAACCGCCAGGTAGTAACGCACGAGATCGAGCTTGGTCTCACCCCGAGCCGGGAAGAACACCTTGTCAGGGTGGGTGATGACGACCTTGCGGCCTCCGATCTCGAGGGTCAGGCCGTCTGTCGTTGGAGGCATCGGGCCAAACTATCCAGCAGAATCAAGTGATGGCTCCCGATCGGGTGCTCGCGAGGAAGGACTGGCGTGACGGTTCGGCGGATACGGATCCTGGGTGGTTTGGGCGCGGTACTCGTCGTCTCAATACTCGCCCTTCAGGTGTTTCCAGCCGCGGGTTCCACGGCTGCGCCGCCGCCACCGGTTACGC
>JANZZE010000055.1 GCA_026419545.1 Acidimicrobiales bacterium | reverse complement strand
GTCGAGACCGGGTTCGTACGTCGGACACGACCCCCGCGGCCGCGACTGGTGAGTAGGTAGCCCTGGCCCCTCGCCTGCGCCTAGCGCTTCACTCCGCGGACGAGCTGGCGTGTCGTCGTCGGCGGGCCGCGCAACCTCCGATGCGTCGCCTGCGCCCGCCGAGTCACTCACGAACCGGCCCACCAGCGCAAGCAGCAGGCACCACGGGGGTCATCGCCCTCCTAGCCTCCACAGTCATATGAGTTCATCACGATAGAGGCAGTGCTCGGCGATGCAAGAGATGACCCCCGGTGGCACCAGGAAATCAATCGGACGCCCCTCTCCCACCCGTCGACGAAGGTCGGTACTCGAGATATCGAGCTGAGGGATATCGACATGGGTCCAGGTCCAACCGGTCGGCAGCTGAAGAGGCTCGCTATGGGGACGATCGACGACAACGATCGATGCGAGGCTCGCCAGGCGCTCAGCTCTCTCCCAGGTGTTGATACTGGAGGCCGCGTCCCAGCCGAGGATGAGGAACAGCTCGCAGCCGGGGTTCATGCTGGCAAGTTCGTCAAGCGTGTCGACCGTGTACGACGGTCCACCCCGCTTGATTTCGAGGTCCGATGGCTCGAGTCCCTCGACACCCTCGACCGCGGCCCGAACCATTTCGAGGCGCACGGCGGCCGGAGAGACCGGACGAGCACCGACCTTCTGCCAAGGCTCATTGGCCACCACGAACAGGACTCGGTCGAGTCCGAGCGCGTAGCGCGCGTTGACTGCAGCGACGAGATGGCCGATGTGGGGAGGGTCGAACGTCCCACCGAATACTCCGAGCCTGGGTGGCACGGCTCGGAGTGTCTCACACAACGTCCATCCAGTGTTGACCCTGCCTTGATACTGGGCGGGCACAATTAGGGAGTCGGCAAGGGGCACGCAAAGTCGAAAGGTGACTCAAGTCACCGAAAGAAAGGGAACAAGCCAGCCGACCCGACAGTTGCAAAGATGCAATTTTTGTTTTCTGCAGGGCGTGGAGGCCCGCGAAAATGGGGGTGCGCACCAGCAAACGCAACGCCGCTGAACTGGGAAAACCCCGTTCCGAGCGGGTCATGACGGGAATGCCGGACATGCCCGACCGGTTGGAGTGAGCAGCATGAGTGATTCAGTAGGTCAGTATCTCAACGAAATCGGTTTGGTGCCGCTGCTCACCGCGCAGGAAGAGCGGGAGCTGGCCCAGATCATCGAAAGGGGCCGTGAAGCCCAAGCTCGCCTCGACCGAGGTGAACGAGGTCGTGAGTTGCAGCGGGCCGTGAAAGAAGCGGCCGCAGCCAAGGACCGGTTCATCCGAGCCAACCTTCGGCTCGTAGTCAGTATCGCTCGACGGTACCCACTCCCGCCGGCGATGGACCTGCTCGACCTCATCCAAGAGGGCAACCTCGGCCTCGAGCACGCAGTCGACAAGTTCGATTGGCGGAAAGGCTTCAAGTTCTCGACATACGCGACCTTCTGGATTCGCCAAGCCATTGGTCGAGCGCTTGATCAGAAGGCGAGCCTCGTGCGGCTGCCTGGTGACCGCTCGGCAAGCCTTCGCGCCGCACTGCGTCAGGTCTCCGGTGACGCCGACGAGCTCGACGACGAGTATGCGGAGCTACACCGGCTGACGACGCCAACGTCGATCGATCGCACCATCGGCGACGATGACAGCAACGAACTCGTCGACCTGCTCGCCGACCCGCATCCTGGACCCGAGCAGGAAGTCATTGCCCAAGCTGAGGACGACATGCTCAATGACCTGCTGTCTGTCCTGGAACCGCGGGCCAAGTATGCCGTCGAACAACGCTTCGGTCTGCACGACGGACGCAAGCGAAGCTACCGCGAAGTCGGCGAGGAACTCGGGGTCACAGCGGAGGCTGCACGCCGTCTGGTAAAGCGTGCGGTCAACACGGTGCGCGACCACGCACCAGAGGTCGCGCCCGAAATCATCGACGCGGCCTGATGCCAGACCCGAACCTCAAGCGACGGTCCGAGTGAACTCGGCACCGACTGCCGATGACGCCAGGGCGTTACTGGTCGACCATCACCGGGCAATCCTCGTCACGCGGCGACGGGACGGTTCCCTGCAGATATCACCGGTCACCGCCGGCGTCGACAGCGGCGGTCGAGTGGTCGTCAGCTCGCGGGAACCTGCCTACAAGGTCAAGAATCTCCGCCGGGATCCTCGCAGTTCGCTGTGCGTGCTCTCGGACGAGTTCTTCGGTCCCTGGCTGCAGATCGACGGGCGGGCAGAGATTGTTTCCCTCCCCGAAGCCATGGAAGGCCTGGTGGACTATTACCGGCAGGTCGCCGGCGAACATCCGGACTGGAACGACTACCGAGCCGCCATGGAGCGGGAGCGTCGCGTCCTCATCCGGATCGACATCGAGCGAGTCGGGCCAGCGGCATCCGGCTGACGAGTAACTCGCAAGCCCGAAACTGGCTTTGCCAACGAACCAGAGAACCGGCAACCTGATACTCATGGATTCTGCGTGGAGCCCGTCGTCGTGGCGTACCCGTCCCGCTGCGCAGCAGCCCGACTGGCCCGACCCCGCTGAACTCGAACGCATAACGAAGGTGCTCGGCACCTACCCGCCACTTGTCTTCGCCGGTGAAGCCAGAGACCTGCAAGCCCGACTGGCCAAGGTCGCAGCGGGGGAAGCGTTCCTCCTCCAGGCAGGTGACTGCGCCGAATCGTTCGACGCCTTCTCAGCCGACAGCATCCGCGACAAGCTCAAGGTCATCCTGCAGATGGCAGTGGTGCTCATGTACTCGGCCGGGGTGCCAGTCGTCAAGGTGGGGCGGATCGCTGGCCAGTACGCCAAGCCGCGATCGTCGCCCACTGAGACGGTGGACGACCTTACCCTTCCATCGTTCCGGGGCCACATGGTCAACGACATCGCCTTCAGTGATCAGGCACGTCGCTCCGACCCCGAGCGTCTGATCACCGCATACAACCAGGCGGCCTCAACCCTCAACCTGCTTCGAGCCTTCACCAAAGGCGGTTTCGCCGACCTGAGCCGGGTCCATGCGTGGAACCAAGAGTTCGTGGCCACCAGCGCCGAGGGACGCCGCTATGAGCAGTTGGCCGTGGAGATCGAGCGTGCGCTGCGATTCATGAAAGCCTGCGGCGTCCACACCGAGGACGAACCCCAACTCCACATGGTCGACTTCTTCACCAGTCACGAGGCACTGATCCTCGAGTACGAAGAAGCACTCACCCGCCGGGACTCGATCACCGGCGACTGGTATGACTGCTCGGCGCACATGCTCTGGATCGGAGAACGCACCCGCCAGCTCGACGGTGCTCATGTCGAGTTCTTGCGGGGTGTGCGCAACCCGATCGGTTGCAAAGTCGGTCCGTCGGCGTCCGCAGAGGAAGTCATCGCACTGTGTGATCGGCTCGACCCTGACTACGAACCGGGTCGGCTGACGCTCATCTCCCGAATGGGGCATGACCATGTCACAGACGCGCTGCCCCCACTGCTGGAAGCAGTCAAGGCCAGCGGTCACCCAGTCGTGTGGGCATGTGACCCGATGCACGGAAACACCTTCACCGCCCCGAATGGTCGCAAGACCCGCCACTTCGATGATGTACTCGCCGAGATCCGCGGGTTCTTCCAAGCTCATGAGGCCGCAGGAACCTGGCCCGGAGGTGTGCACGTGGAATTGACCGGGGACGACGTCACCGAATGCCTCGGTGGGGCCGAGGAGATCCAACATGAGGATCTCGACACCCGGTACGAAACAATGTGTGATCCCCGCCTGAACGCTCGCCAGTCGCTCGATCTGGCCTTCCGGGTTGCGGAACTACTGCGCCGCGAAACCTGAACTCACCGGATCTGCTGAATGCCATCGGCCTCACCCAGGAGCGATCAGGAGTCAGAATCGTCTCGCCGATGGGGTGACCGAGGGCTAGGCACAGCCGGTCAGTGAGCGATCGCCCCTCGTCCGGACGTCAAGGTGCAAAGGCTCATTCAGCATCCGCCACGACGACAGGCTCAACCACCACACCGCAGCTCGCGATCAACGCGCGGCTCAGTTCCCAATCGCTACTTCCCGCGGCGAGGTCGTCGAGGCTCGCATCGAGTTCGCAAAACCTGAAGAGAATTGTTGATAAATCCGGTCGGGAATTGCTAGAAAGGGAGAAATCCTGATTGGATTCGTCGGTTTTCAATCCCGACCTCGTCGGCCGCCAAGGGGGAACGCGCATGCTGCAGCGAGAGATAGACCCGGCACAGCTCGCCGACATCGAGAAGTTCGAAGCTCTCCTCGCTCAATATCTCGCCGGTGAGCTGCCCGAGGACGTGTTCCGCGTCTTCCGCCTCAACAACGGCATCTACGGCCAACGTCAAGGGGGCCACAACCAGATGGTGCGGGTGAAGATCCCATATGGGAAGCTCGACCCCGACCAGCTCGACATGTTGGCCCACATCGCCGAGACCTACTCGCGAGGGTGGGGCCACATCACGACCCGGCAGAACATCCAGTTCCACTTCGTCGAGTTGGAGCGAGTGCCCACGGTCATGCGGGAACTGGCTTCGGTCGGGCTCACGACCCGCGAGGCGTGCGGCGACACCGTCCGCAACATCCAAGGCTGCCATCTTGCAGGCGCATGCCCCTACGAACACCTCGACATCTCTCCCTGGGCCGAGGCGACGTTCCGGCACCTCCTGCGCCACCCGTTCTCGCAGCGCTTGCCGCGCAAGTTCAAGATCAACTTCTCGGGCTGCGAGACTGACTGCGGCCAGGCGATGTTCAACGACGTTGGTGTGATCGCCACGACGCGAGTCCGCGACGACGGAACGGTTGAGGCAGGGTTCAGGGTCTATGTGGCCGGTGGGCTCGGTGCCAATCCACATCCAGCTCTCGCACTCGAGGAATTCACCCCTCGCGAGGAACTCCTGCCGACGATCGAAGCAATCCTTCGGGTCTTCGAGCAGACCGGGAACCGCAAGAACAAGCTGCGGGCACGGCTCAAGTGGGTCGTGGATCAACTGGGCTGGGACGAACTGAAAGAACGCATCCTCGCGACGCGCAAGTACCTCATCGCCTCGTCGAGTTGGCCGGGCGGCATCCCGGCCGAGGTCGCGAAATATGGGGATGCACCAGCCGGCCTGAAGGCAGGTGTGACTCCAACACCACTTGGCCAGGGCACGCCGGTTGCCCTTCGCGGTACCAAGCCCTATGAGCGATGGGCCGAGAGCAACGTCGTTCGAGGCGTCGCCAAAGGAACGATCTCGGCCTACGCCTATGCACGTCTGGGCGACATCACCGCAGCGCAATTCCGTGCCCTTGCCTCGATCCAACGGGAGCTTGCGTTGGAAGTCCGGGTCACGAACCGCCAGAACCTGGTTTTCCGTGGGCTGTCCGAAGGGCAACTCCCTGTCCTTTACGCCCGCCTCGAATCCATCGGAATGGCTCAACCTGGCGCAGAACTGGCGAGGGACGTCGTGGCCTGTCCTGGCGCGGACACCTGCAACCTTGCCGTCACCCAGAGTCGGGGCTTGGCCGACGCCATCGGTACAGCGCTCGAAGAAGCAGGGCTTGCCGAGGTGGGCGGGGTACGGATCAACATCTCGGGTTGCACCAACTCTTGCGGGCAGCATCACGCGGCCGACATCGGCTTCATGGGCGCGGAACGCCGGGCCCACGGCCGGTCCGCTCCCGGTTACCAGATGCTGCTGGGGGGATACGTCGGCCAAGAGCAGATTTACTTCGGTGAGCGCGCGCTGCGGCTCCCCGCCAAGAACGCCCCACAGGCCGCAGTACGTGTTGTCAGTCGCTTCGCGGAAGAGCGGGAAGCTGGCGAGACGTTCCGCCAGTGGCTCGACCGGTCAGGGGGAGCGAAGGCGATCGGTGCCGAGCTGGCCGAGCTCGACACGTTCCCCTCACCAGACGAGGCACCTGAGTTCTACATCGACTATGGCGAGACCGGTCCCTATGTGGCCGAAGTCGGCGAATCGGAGTGCGCGACATGACCACATCACCGAGCTTGTCCCGATCAAACGGGGCGGCGTCGGCCCCCAAAACACCAGACGACTTCACCGACGCGGAACTCGCAGAACTTTCCAAGGAGTTCGAGCGCCTGCCCGCGTCCAAGATCATTCAATGGGCGGTCGACAACTTTGCGCCGCATCTGGCGCTGACCGCGTCGATGACCGATGCAGTGCTGATCGACCTTGCGGTCAAGGTCTACCCGGAGATCGAGGTGGTCTTCATCGACACGGGCTACCACTTCCCGGAGACATTGGAGACCGTTGAGCGGGTGCGCCGTCACTATGGCCTCAATCTCAAGATCATGACGGTTGCGCACCATGACGAGGAGCTCTGGAAGGTCGACCCAGAAAACTGCTGCTCAGCGGTGAAGGTTGGCCAGCTCGACCGCGCGCTACTCGGAAAGTCTGCCTGGATGAGTGGCTTGCGGCGGGTCGAAGCCGACTCACGGGTTCAGGCGCCGCTCGTCGCTCGTGATCTGAGAGGTCTGATCAAGGTCAATCCGATCGCGATGTGGACCGACGAGGACGTGTGGGGCTACATCCGCGACCACGACGTCATCTACAACCCGTTGATCGATCAGGGTTATCTGTCGATCGGCTGCATGCCCTGCACGACCTTGCCGACCGATCCCAACGATCCCCGGTCGGGGCGTTGGGCAGGCCGTGACAAGACCGAGTGCGGTTTGCATCTGTAAGTAGCGCGCCTCCTACCTGCTTCACACGCGCCTCAAACCTGCCTCGTCCCTTGCCGGGACCGCCACCCTCGGGCGACACAGCCCCATCACTCGCCGAGAGCGCCACCGCCTAGGACCACCTGCCCGCACCGCCATGCTCGGGCGACACAGACCCGTCGCTTGCCGAGACCAAGTGGTCGTGTGACGATACGGTCGTGCCTCAAACGACCGTTGAAGAGAGCGAACAGCCGGGTCCTGACCGTTCGCTCACCGCTGAGATCCCGACCCGAGTCCTTGTGCTCGGCATGACCCACGAAGACGGAACCATCCTCGCTTCAGAGGTCTATGAGGTCGCAGAGGCCTGTGGCCAGACCATTGACCAGGTTCGTTCATGCCTCCGCCGGCTTGTCGCAGAGGGGCTCTTCACCCGATCGGGCGAAGGCCGCGATGCAACCTTTCACGCCACCGCTGACGGGATCCGAGCGCTGAGTTCAACACTGGAAAAGACCCGGCTCGCGTACCACCAGGACGCGACGGGCAAGGGGTGGGACCGGCGCTGGCGGCTGGTCGCCTTCGCGATACCGGAGGCAAAACGGGCGGCCCGTGACGCCTTCCGAGATCGCCTCCTTGAACTCGGCGGCGCCCCCATCCAGAACGGCCTCTATGTTTCGCCTCATCGATGGGAACAGGACGTGAGACACGAAGCTGACCGGCTCGGAGTCCGTGACCATGTCAGCACGGCAACAACCGACGATCTCGAGATCACCGGCGTCCGCGATCCTCGCGAGATTGCTCGGCGCCTCTGGCCGATCGACGACGTTGCGGCGCGCTACGCAGCCTTCTGCGACATCTACGAAGGCATCCCTGAAGCACTCGAGGACATGCGACGAAAACGACGTCGCCTCACCGAGGCAGAGTTCCTTCCCGGTGCCTTGATCATCGGCATCAAGTTCCAGGAGTGCTTCGCCCGCGATCCCCTACTTCCTCCAGAGTTGTTGCCCCGGCCGTGGCCAGGGCGGCGGGCACGTGAGCTCCTCGCCAGGAGCCGCCGTCTCGGCATCCTGCTACGAGAAGAGCACAACAAGCCCCAGCTATTCGCCCCCTTCGACGACATCCTCGAAACGCTCTGACCGGATGTCGATTCCCTATCGCAGGGAGTCGGCTACCACAGCACCGAGGCACCGATCCAACCCGAGTGCCGACGCTGGCCGCTGCGTCGCCTGCGCCAATCGCGTCGTCCTAACGTGAGGTCTGTGATCACTGCCGCATCAGCGACCCAGGGGCCGAAGCAATCCGCAGTCGTCCTCATGAGCCTCTTGTTAGTCCTCGGCGCCGCCTGCTCTCGTTCCGATCGGGACGAAGTCCAGGCGAACCGCGCCAGTACGCTCGGCTCTACCTTCGTGGACAATCCGGGTTCCGGGACGAAAGGCTCGACAACCGTCGGCGCGGTGGCGAAGGTGCCGATGGCGGTTCCCTACTGGCTCTACGGAGCAAGCCTCGCGGCCGGGCAACCCCGCCCTATCCCACCAGATGCAGAGCCAGTGCAGTTCGCGCTCGACATCCTCATCGGTGGGCCGAACGATGCAGAGGTCGCGGCCGGTCTCCACAGTGATGTGCGTGGCGCGTACTACTCCCTTGCGATCGAGGGCGAAACGGCGATCGTCGACTTCACACGGGCATTCCAAACGGCCAATACGAGGCCGCAGGTCGCTCAGGTCGTCTACACGCTCACGCAGTTCGACTCGGTAACACAGGTGAAGTTCAAGGTCGATGGAACCGACAACGGCGCTACCGGCGTACCCCCGCAACGCAGAGAGGAGATGGACGACATGCTCCCGACCGTACTGGTGGAGTCGCCCTATCCAGCCCAAGAAGTTGGTTCATCGTTCAAGTTAGCTGGGACGACCACCATTGTCGACGCCGAAGTGCACTGGCGGGTCGAGGGTCCCGACGGCACACAGGTCGCCGAGGGCACCGCTCGGGCCCAACCGGCTCGCAGCACCGGGAACCGCGGCAAACTGCTCCAGGAGATCGTGTTACCGACGGAAATCAAAGGATCTGTCGTCCTCGTCATTCCCCAGCGCAACCCGTCGACCGGCTACGAACCACCCCCCACCCGGATCCCGCTCACCGTGACCTAACCCCCACTCATCCCCGACGGGTAATGGGGCAGGTCGGGGAGGGTGGCGGCGAAGGTCACACCAGGTTGTCGACGAACTTCTCGAGCTGACTGCCAGTCGCTGGTCGCCAGCGTCACCGACGTCGCCGACGCGTCACACCAGGTTGTCGACGAACTTCTCGAGCTGACGCAGGTTGCGGCATTCGAAGACGCCGTCGCAATGGATCCCGTACTCACTCACGATCGAGTCGCCGGTATCCCAATACGAACGCGGTTCCGGGTTCAGCCAAAACACATGGCGCGCCTTGTGCCGTATCTCCTTGATGACCCACGACTGCGACGCGTGGTAGTTGTTCCTCGCATCGCCGAGCAAGAGCACGCTGGTCTTCGGCCCGATGTCTTTGCCCCACCGCTGCCAGAACACCTCGAAGGCGTGCCCGTAATCGGAGTGCCCGTCGACCCAGACCACATCGGCCTCAGTGTTGACCCGGTGTACTGCTTCCGCGATGTCCTCGACACCATCGAAATAGTCGGTCACTTCGTCGATCCCGTCGATGAACACGAAGGATCGAACCTTCGAGAACTGATTCGAGATCGCGTAGACGAGATGCAGGGTGAAGCGAGCGAACGCCGCAACCGAACCCGAGATGTCAGCGATCACGAAGATCTCCGGCTTGGCCGGGCGGGGATACTTGAACTTCGGCTCGGCTGGCACACCGCCGTACGAGAGCGAGTGGCGGATCGTGTTGCGGAAATCAAGAGGACCTTTGCGCCCGTGTCGGCGCTTGCGAGCCAAACGAACGGCCAGCTTTCGGGTGAGCGGATAGATCGCTTGGCGCAGCGCCTTCATTTCGTCACGTGAGGCGTGCATGAAGTCGATGTCCTCGGGCAGCGGCTTCCGCAGCGTCTTGGCCATAGCTTCGACCCCGCGATCGGCAACCAGTCGACGCCTGATCTCGGCCTCGATCTCCTTCTTGAGCTGCTCGATCCTCGCCTCGAACTCGTCCCGTTCAAGCCGTTCTTCCAGCGGCGTCAGAGGCACCGGTGATTCGGCTCGGGTTTGCTCCATCAAGCGATCGAGCATGGTGTCGAGGTCGAGATTCCGAAGCGTTCGGTAGAGGTAATAGGTGCCGCCAACCGGCCGTCCGGGTTCCATCCCCGCGTAACGCTTCACGGCCTGGCGGGCAAGCGCCCGCAATACCGCCTCATCACCCTCCATCAAGGCGCGGTAGAGCATCTCAGCGAGCTCCTCCGGACTGAGCGCATCCCCGCCAGCGCCACGCAAGCCTGCCAGAGGTTCCAGCGGCGCCAGTTCCCCGTCGCCCTCACCCTCAGTATCGTCGGCACCGTCGCCTAGCTCGTCCGTGAGCTCCCATTGCTTGCCCCGCAATGAGAAATACACCTCGAACACCGTCTCGAAAGCCCGCCAATGCGCGTTCGATTTCACCAACGTGGCAGCCAATGCGTACTTGAACGCCTCCCGGTCCTCGAGCGGGATGTGCTTCACCGCCTCCATGGCATCGAGGTTCTCGGTGAGGCTCACCGGGAGCCCTGCCTCGCGCAACTCGCGAATAAACCCTTCGAGCAACTCGAGCATCGGCGCACCGGTGATCGCTGCCGTTCCCGACACCGCGATGTCGCTCACCGCACAGAACCCGCGTTCTTCCACGGCTTGTTCGGTTCGGCGCCCGAGCTCTGGAACTCGCGCAGCGCTTTGTTGATGTCGCTCTGGTACTTCAACAAGATGTTGACGGTGTCAGCGGCGACCTTCTCATCGACCGCCTCCACGCCGAGGAGGATCAGGGTCCGAGCCCAATCGAGCGTTTCCGACACCGACGGGGCCTTCTTCAACTCGAGCTGTCGGATCGACCGGACAATGCGGGCAACCTGATCCGCGAGCGCCTCAGTCACGTCCGGCACCTTCGCCAGCACGATTTCTTTCTCCCGTTCCATGTCGGGATAGTCGATGTGGAGGAACAGGCAGCGCCTCTTGAGCGCTTCCGACAGCTCCCGCGTGTTGTTCGAGGTCAGGAAGACCATCGGGATCTGCTTTGCCTCGAGCGTCCCTAGTTCGGGTATCGACACGGTGTAGTCCGAGAGCACCTCGAGAAGGAGTGCCTCTGTTTCAACCTCGACCCGGTCGACCTCATCGATTAGCAACACAACCGGCTCCTCAGCCCTGATCGCTTCGAGCAACGGTCGCGTCAGCAAGAACTCGTCCGAAAAGATGTCAGTCGACAGCTCGTCCCAGTCCGCTTTACCCGCGCCGTCCGCACCAGTGCGCTCAGCCTGAATGCGAAGAAGTTGCTTCTTATAGTTCCATTCGTAGATCGCCTTCGACTCGTCAAGACCTTCGTAACATTGAAGACGGATCAAACGCGCGCCGGTGATCTCAGCGACGGATTTCGCCAGCTGCGTCTTGCCGGTACCGGCAGGACCTTCTACAAGGATCGGCTTGTGGAGGCGATCGGCCAGATACACCACCCCAGCGATACCCTCGTCAGCGAGATAGTCGACCTTACGAAGCCGGTCGCGGACGTCGGCGACCGAATCGAAACGGGCAGGTACGGCAGACTGGACCATCTGGTCAGCCTATCCAGCGACTTGACCGTTCGGTCAATTGAGTTCGGCTACGAGGCTGGGGCTCAGCTCCCCTACGCTTGATTTATGTCGTGGGGAGAGCGGCGATGACTGCGATCGTCGGGATACGGTGTTGCCTCGCCCTCATCCGCACATCACTCGGCGCGCTCCCGGGTCAACGGCCCAACCTGCGGCCCCCCGTCGGGTCACGGCATAGACCCGCGTGCAAACCTCAGGAACGGCGACCATGAGTGCACTGTTCATGCACACCGTTGTCTACGTCGCCGTCAACGGCTTGCTGATCGCGTGTTGGGTGCTGTTCGGGGAAGGCACTACCGACCAGGCCACCGAGTCGTTCCGCAGCCTCGACCAGGCACGAGCAGTCGGATTTTGGCCCCTGTACGTCATCATCTTCTGGGGATCGGGCTTGCTCATCCACGCCGGGGCAACACTCAGCTACCGGATCAGCTCCCGGAAACGCCGCAAAGCCAAAGCCCGGAAGCGTCGCGAAGCCCAAGCCCGTCTGGTGGGGGTGGTCGACGGCACGGTCTTGGCCGATGCGGCCCTTGCTGGCATCTCCTTTGTCGATGGCGAGAAAGCAGCCAAGAAGGTCAAGCGCAAGGCCCGAGCACTCAAGCAACGGCGAGGTGAGACCAGACGACGAGCCAAAGGAGGCGCACCGGCGGCTCGAGTCACAGACGCCGACACGGGCCAAGTGCGGGCCCCGGCTCCGGCCGGAACAGCGCGCTCGGAGAGCAGCAACGCGATGAAGGCCGAACCGGCCGAACGGAGCGACACCGCCACCGCCGACAACCCGATCAGCGTGACTGCCGAGTCGGCATCGGCGTCGGCGGGGAACCGAGACACGAGTCGGCGTTGGGCCGTGGCGATGTTCACCGACATTGTCGACTCGACCCTGCTCACCGAAGCACTCGGCGACGAAGCCTGGGCCCAACTCTTGACCGAACATCGCCGCCTCGTGCGCCAGTACGTCGCCGACCACGGTGGCCGGGAGGTCGGCACACAGGGCGATGGCTTCCTCCTCAGGTTCGACCATCCCGATTCCGCCGTAGCGTGTGCGGTCGCGCTCCAGCGTTACCTAGACGAACAACGAGCCGAGGAGGTGATCGTGCCGTCGATCCGCATCGGCATCCACGCCGGTGAGGTCGTTCACGCGGCACAAGACGACGACCTCGTCGGCCGGGTTGTGAACTTGGCGTCGCGGGTCACCGACGTGGCCGCCGGAGGCGAGATCCTCGTGACCGAGCCGGTGGCCGATCACCTCACGATTGACGTGAGACTCGTCGACAGAGGCTTGAAGCAACTGAAAGGGTTCGACCAACCCCGTCATCTGCTGGCGATCGCCTGGCAGCATCGGGCCGGGACCATCGTGTTGGAGTCGACCGCCGATCTCGACGGATCAGCCGACTGAACGCCAGCGGACATCCCCGGACCTGACCCTGCTGTTCGCCGACTCGGTGCGCCAGCAGCCTCGACGTCAACCGAACGCCAGCGATCACCTCCGGATCTGACCGTTCCCGTGGACGACGAACTTCACGGTCGTGAGTTCGCGCAACCCCATCGGCCCCCGGGCGTGGAGCTTCTGGGTCGAGATGCCGATTTCGGCACCGAACCCGAACTCGCCGCCGTCGACAAATCGGGTTGACGCGTTCACCAACACTGCCGCCGCATCAACCTCACGTGTGAAGCGTTGCGCAGCTCCGAGCGACCGAGTGATGATCGCTTCCGAGTGGCCAGACGAGTACCGATTGACGTGTTCGATGGCCTCATCCAATGAGTCGACGACACGCACCGCGAGCTTCAGCGCGAGGAATTCGGTCGCGTAGTCCTCGTCAGTGGCGGCCCCCGCACGCGGAACTAGCTCCCGAGTGCGCTCATCGCCGACGAGTTCGACGCCTTCGAGCGCACGTGCCACAACCGGGAGGAATTCGCTCGCTACAGCGGCATGCACCAAGAGCGACTCGGCTGCGTTGCAGACCGAGGGACGCTGGGTCTTGGCGTTGACCACGACCGACAGCGCCATGTCCAGATCTGCCGATTCGTCGACATAGACATGACAGTTGCCATCTCCATCGATGACATAGGGCACCGTGGCGTTCTCGAGAATCGATTGGATCAAGGACGGTCCGCCACGAGGAATCAGGCAGTCGATGTAGTCGCGCTGACGCATGAACTCGATTGCAGCCTGCCGTGACGTGTCCTCAACCAATACCACCGAATCAGCGGGCAATCCGGTCTTCTCGATTGCTTCGCGCAGGACAGACGTGATCGCAAGGTTCGAGTTGACCGCACCGGAGGAACCACGCAAGAACGCTGCGTTCCCCGACTTCACGCATAGGCCGGCGGCATCACTCGTCACGTTGGGCCGATTCTCATAGATGATGGCGACGACGCCGAGGGGCACACGAACGCGCTCGATCCGCAGCCCGTTCGGACGGACCCACCCATCGAGGACCTCACCGACCGGGTCAGGCAATGCCGCGACGTTCCGCAGACCGTCGGCCATTCCCTCAAGCCGCGTACCGTCGAGCCGTAGCCGATCGATCACCGTGGCGCCGACGCCCTCCTGCTCAGCGCGCTCGATGTCGCGTTGGTTCGCCTCCAGGATCGGTTCAGCACGAGCGAGCATGAGATCGGCTGCCGCTACAAGTGCATCGTCCTTCTGCGCAGTCGAAGCCGTCGCCAACACCCGGGACGCGACCTTCGCCCGGCGTCCGAGTTCGCCAATGGGGGGGTACTCAGCTGCTGTGGTCACGAGGTGCCAGGCTACCGACCAGCCGACGGCCGGTAACGTTCGCCACCGTGAGGATCGATCTTGGACTCGAGGTTTCGGTCCGCGAGTTCATGCGGGTCTTGGTTCCGATCGTCGAGGGCATCGTCGCTCGGGCACCGAACGGAGACGTCGACGCCATCGCCGGGGACGTCGCGCTCGAAGCGTTCAACCTGGCATGCGGCTTCATCGATGCCGACGGTCTGGCCACTGACGACGAGCTGGCTGCACTCTTGCAGACGTTTGCTCCACTCATCGATGAGTCCTTCGCCCGCACAACGCCAACTGCGGCACGACGCGCCGGTCTCACCCAGGGCAAACGTGCGTTTCTCTCCGCGCCGTCGACCTTGTTCGAGATTCTCCTCGGTGTCGATGAACGAGAAGGCACCAACTACTCGACCACCTACTACGAGCACGCCATGGCGCTCGGGCACATGGTGGCTTCGCTCGATACCCACACCTCCCGGACCGAATTGCTGGCAATCGAGGACTTCCGATCGATGCTCCTCCGACGAATAAAGAGCGCGCGACCCTCCAGCGCAGCAGTCGCGCACCCCACGCGCGACGACCGGCGCGAACCGGGAGCCCCAGCCAGAGCCAGCCAGGGCCCTACCACGCCAGGCGAGCAGTCCAGCTCCGAACCGTTGCCGCCGCCCCGTCCCTTGGATGAGCTGCTCGCCGAACTCGACGACTTGGTCGGCATGGCCGACGTCAAGCGGGAAGTCGTCCTGGTCACCAACCTGATCCGGGTGCAGAACCTGCGGCGTCAGCGGGACCTACCGGTACTGGAATCGAGCCGCCATCTCGTGTTCACCGGAAACCCCGGTACTGGGAAAACCACGGTCGCCAGACTCCTCGCCGAGATCTTCCGCACACTCGAGGTTGTCGAGCGAGGCCAGCTCGTCGAGACCGACCGGGCCGGGCTCGTCGCTGGGTACGTCGGTCAGACGGCGCTCAAGGTGCAGGAAGTCTTCGACCGCGCCGACGGCGGTGTGCTGCTCATCGACGAGGCCTACGCGTTGGCACGGGGAAGCGACAACGACTTTGGTCGCGAAGCGATCGACACAATCGTCAAATTGGTCGAGGACCGGCGCGACCGCACAGTCGTGATCGTCGCCGGCTACCCCGACGAGATGCAGCTGTTCCTCGACACCAACCCCGGTTTACGGAGCCGGTTCCCGAAAACCATCGCGTTCCCCGACTATTCGACCGAGGAGCTGGTACAGATCTTCGAAGCGATCGCGGCCAAGGCTCATTACAAGCTTCATGGCGCAGCGCGCGACAAGGTGCGTGACTGGTTGGCAGCAGTTCCCCGCCACAAGGGCTTTGGTAACGGGCGACTGGCACGAAACCTGTTCGAAGAAGCAGCAGCGCGCCAAGCGAGCCGCATCGTCTCGCTCGACGACCCGACTGACGACGACTTGGTCACGTTGACTGCGACCGATATCCCCGACGTGGGCGAAGGACCACTACACCGCTGATTGCCCCGTGGCCGTGCCCATGGGAGAGCCGAACACGCGCAGTCTCTGCACCATCACGGGGCTAGAGGTCCGGTAGCGTTCTGCCCATGCGACGGGCACTGGCGGCACTGGCAGCGGTGCTCATGGTCATCGCCGCGGTGCTCATCCGGTCGCGACTCGAGGATCGGGAGCGGGCGACTGGCGGAACCTCCGATCCCAACGAAAAACCCACACTGGTCTGCGTCAGCGAACTCGAACGGATATGCAAAGACCTGGCCGCGCGCACCTCGGACATCTCAGTCCGCACCGAAGACGCGGCCACGACACTTGGCACGCTCTCGTCCCCAGACTTCGAGCCTCGCACCGCCAAGATCGATGCGTGGCTGGCGCCAAGACCTCTCCCGGGAATGGTCAACGACCGGCGCGTCCGCAACGGCCTCAGCCCGTCGGTCGATGAACCAGACCAGGTGTTGGCCCGGACACCCATCGTCATCGCGATATGGGACGACCGGCTCGAGGTACTCAACAAACACTGCCCAAGCAACACTGTCGCATGGCGCTGCATCGGCGATGTGAGTGGCCAGCCCTGGTCGTCAATTGGCGGTCCGGAAACCTGGGGGGATGTGCGCAGCGCCCTCCCCGGTGCCCAGACCGCGTCCGGGATGCTGGCAATGGCGGAAGCTGCGGCGTCGTTTTTCGGTCGCTCGGACTATGCGTCGAATGACTTCGCCGATCCGGCGTTCGTGCGTTGGTTCGAGCAATTGGCTCGGACCTCCGAAGACACCGTCGGCCGCTCGGGAGTTTCCCCGGTGATGGAGATGCTCTCGAAGGGCCCCGCCGCAGTACAGATAGCGGCCGCGACCGAAGCCGAAGCCGGTCCGGCAATCGCCTCGAGCGCGCGCAAAGACCGCCTGCGCTTGCTCTACCCTTCTCCGCTGGTAACGGCGGATCTCGTGATGGCTCCGGTAATCGGTTCAGCTGCGGCTCCACGAATCGCAAAACTGCTCGAGTCCAAAGACGTACCAGCAGCGCTCGCACAAAGCGGTTGGCGCGTACCCGGGCAGACCAGCCCTAGCGGGATCCGAACCAGCGAACTCCTCCCTGACAGCAATGGCGCACCCAGGCCTGGTGTGCTGTTGGCACTTCGGGACAATTGGTTAGAGGCGACCCGATGAAGACGCGATGAAGAGCGGACTACGAGCCGATCCGAGGCGTGAGATAACCGGTGAGAGGTGACCCGATGAACAACCACCGATTGTGCCGATCGCACCAACAACAACGGCGCCGCGTGCTGCGAGGCATGGGCATGAGCGCTGTCGCGATAGTGAGCATCCTCACCGGCTGCACGAAGAAATCGGCAGTCCCGACCGGTGACAATGCGCTCCCAAAGGACTGTGTCGTCCTCGTCCATACCGTGGTCTCCTCAGAGAAAATCGATCTTTTGACTGAGCTAGCAAAGAGCTTCAACAGCCAGAAGGTGAAGGTCGGCGGGAAGACCGCTTGTGTTCAACCTCGCTCCAAGGCCTCAGGGGGAGCGATGCAGGCGTTGGCCGATGGCTGGGACGAAAGAGCCGAGGGTGAACGCCCCGTAATTTGGAGTCCAGCCTCCAGTGCTTGGGGCGGGATCCTGGACCAGCGGCTTGCGGAGAAGGGGCAGCCCCCGATGGCCGGGCAAGGCACCTCGTTCATGAACACTCCGTTGGTCATCGCGATGCCACAACCAATGGCTGCCGCGCTCGGCTACCCCAACACTGCGCTCGGATGGTCCGACATCCTCAAGTTGACTCAGGATCCCAGGGGCTGGGAAGCCTACGGGCACCCCGAATGGGGGCCATTCCGGTTGGGCAAGACCAATCCCAACTTCTCCACCAGCGGTCTGTCCGCCCTCATCGCGCAGAACTACGCGGCGGCGGGCAAGACCCGTGACCTGTCCCTCGAGGACCTGAACCGGCCAGAAGTCATCGCCTACAACCAGGACATCGAGTCCTCGGTCGTCCACTACGGCGACATCACGATGACCTTCCTCAACAACTGGTACCGCGCCGACCAGCGTGGCACGGCGCTGCAGTACGTCTCCGCGGTCGCAGTCGAGGAAAAATCCGTCATCGATTACAACCAAGGAAACCCTGACGGGGTGCTCGATGCGGGTGAGGAACCCCGCAGACCGCGAATCCCCCTCGTCGCGATCTACCCGAAAGAGGGCACCCTGTTCTCGGACAACCCGCTCTATGTCCTCAACGCGCCGTGGGTCGACGAGAGCGAAGCCGAAGCAGCCCGCCAGTTCATCGAATTCGTGACCACACCGGAGAACCAACAAGAGGTGCTGCAGTTCGGGTTCCGTCCCGGGAATCCGTCAGTCGCGGTCGGCCCACCAATCGCGAAAGACAACGGGGTTGATCCGGATCAACCACAGACACTCCTGCAGACGCCTCAGCCGCCTGTACTCGTCGGCTTACTCAACAAGTGGGCCGAGCAGCGCAAAGGGGCTCGTGTGCTACTGGTGATCGACGTGTCCGGTTCAATGGGTGATCCTGCAGATGCCAAGAACCGGACACCGACGAAACTGGACCTGGCCCAGCAGGCGGCGATCGACGCGGTCGGGCAATTCGGTGACCACGACCTGGTGGGCCTCCGGGTGTTCTCAACGGGCATGGGTCCCGGTCGCGACCGGTTGTGGTTGGATCTGGTCCCGATCGGGCCAATCACCGGGACCCGGGAGCAGATCCGGACTCAGATCCGCCAGCTTTCGCCGATAGCGGGAACGCCGCTGTATGACGTGACCAGATCCTCGTTCAGGCTCATGCTGGAGAACTACGATCCTGAACGAATCAACGCAGTCGTGCTCCTCACCGATGGACGGAATGAAGACGGGAATTCGTCCGACGATCGTCAACAACTGCAGGAGCTGATCACTGAGCTGCAGAGCCAGAGCCAAGGTGAGAACGCCAAGCCGGTGCGACTTTTCACCATCGCGTACGGAGCCGATGCGGATCTGACCACGCTCAAGAGCATCGCCGAAGCCGCCAACGGTGCTTCGTACAATGCAAGTGACCCGAAGACGATCAACAAGGTGTTCACCGCAGTGATATCGAATTTCTGAGGCTGAAGAGTGACGAACTGCTCTATCGGGCTTCATCATCACGCGACTCGACCGGGTCAACTGAGGCAGACTGTCGGTAGTGCCTGAACTCAGCTTCCGAGACCGCTTCTACACGCGTCGCGTGGCCGCTGCGATGACCTCACCGCTCGGCATTCTCCTCGCGGGCGCTGGTACGGCGGCAGGGATCATCGCCGGATTGCCGATCGTCGTCGCGCCACTGCTCGGCGTCGCAGCCTGGGCAGTCCGGGTCCTCGCCGCGATGCCTCGGGGCTTCGACGCCGACGGCATCGACCCCTTTGAGCTTGCGGAACCGTGGCGAAGCTACGTGTGGAAGGCAAAGCGTGCACGGCGGCACTTCGCCGAAGCGGTCAAGTCCGGACGTGAAGGTCCTCTGCGTGACCGGCTCGAACAGATCGGTCGGCGGATAACTGACGGCGTCGAAGAATGCTGGCGTGTTGCGCAAGGTGGGGACG
>JANZZE010000054.1 GCA_026419545.1 Acidimicrobiales bacterium | reverse complement strand
TTCAGCCAGCCGAACTATCTGCCCGATATCAAGGCGGCTGCGCAAGCCGGCGACCTCCAGTACGTCATCGCATCGGGCGAGGATGACGAGACGTTCATCTTGTTGAACATGGATTCCCCGCCGCTGGATGATCTGAGGATCCGCCAGGCATTGGTGTATGCGACCGATGTCGATCAGTACCTGTCGCTAACCAAGACCGACCCCGGTCAGGTCGCGGACAGTTTCCTGACGAAACAGTCGAGGTGGTATTCGGATCCGGGCTGGCCGCAGCACGACCCGGCGAAGGCCAAGCAACTCGTTGACGAGTACAAGGCCGACCACGGTGGGCAAGCCCCCAAGATTGTGCTGACGACCTCGACGGCGCCTGAGGTGCGGGAGATTGGCCAGGCGCTCGAACAGAACTGGGAGGCAGTCGGAATCGACGTCAGCCTCAATTCGCTCGAACAGACTCAGTTCATCGCCACTGCGTTGGGCGGGAACTATCAAGCGAATCTCTGGCGCCAGTACTCCTCGCCGGATCCCGACGCTGAATACCACTGGTGGATCTCGGCCAACGCGGCTCCCATCGGCACGATCGCGTTGAATTTCCCGCGGCTCAGAGATGAACAGGTTGACGAGGCGTTGAACACTGGCAGGACTAATCCCGACCCGGAGGTGCGCAAACAGGCTTACGCGCGGCTCCAGAAGCGGTTCGCGGAGATCGTGCCGGTCGTGTGGTTGGCCCACACCCGCTGGGTGATCGCGGCCGACAACAAGGTGCGTGACATCCTCAACGGTCCACTCCCTGACGGGAAACCGTCGCTGCCCATCCTCGCGGGGGTCACCCGGCTTTCGCAGACCTGGTTGGATCGCTGATCGTTTCCCTCACCTTGGTTCTGTGAGTCAGGGCAGATAAGGAGCGCTCGCGGCCCGGGTCGGCAAATCACAAGCCTGTAATCGTCACACCCCCTTCGTTCAATGGTGCGTGCAAGCAGAACCGCACCGGAGAACAAGGAGGTGGAGTGATGACCGAGTCGGACCGTACTCAGCTCGAAGAGCTGATGGCCCGCTTTGCGAGGGGTGATCTTGGCGCGCTCGTGCCGTTCATCCACATGTTCGGCGCGGCCATTGCGAGGGTGATCCGTCGTCATCTGAACGATCTCGGTCGTTTGGACGTTGCCCGCGACCGCCAGCAGGTCGACGAACTCGTCCAGGAGTGCGCACTTGAGCTTTCCCAGCGAGCTGGCTCGTGGGATCCGTCCGGCGCGCTTCCGTGGGTCTGGGCTGATCGAGCGATACGTCGGATCGTCGTTTCCTACATCGGTCATCCGTCAGTGGAGTTCGATCCCGGTCAGCATGACGGGCCGGATGTCTCACTGACCGACCGGGATGTCGAGGTGAGGTTCGAAGAGCTGGTTCAGCGGCATCCCGACCTCGACCTGCTCCTTCAGGCGATCGCACGAGTGGGGTCCGATCGTGATAGAGCGGTGCATGTTCAGTACCGCATCCAGAAGGGACTCGGTGACCTGTCGCCAGCGCACACGGTCGGAGCTGAGTTCGGGCTCAAGCCGGCTCACGTGCGCCAGATCGACCGTCGTATGCGGAACCGGCTGGTCGAGCTCATCAAGCGTGATCCGAAGTATGCGCGCCTCGCCGAGCTACGATGGCTAGTCGCATGAACGGCCCTGGCTACCGAAACGTCGCTCCGTTACGCGAGCCGCCGTGGCCCACCGACTTGCCCGGACTCTGCGAACGACTTGCCCAGCGGCTGAGGAAAGTCGGTGTTGAGCACCCCGATGTCGCAGCCGTTGCGCTGGTCGTTCGTGGAATCCGAGGCGAGACGGTCGAGGAGTTCGCAGCGACACTCGGTATCGACGCACCTGTCGTTGAGGCAGTGGAAGCGGGGGAACACGACATGGCCCGGGCCATGGAGGCGTATCGGTCACGCCCCCGGTGAGTGTGCAGTCGCGCTCGACCTGGGTGGGGCAGACGTCGGGCTGGAGGCGTATTGATCACGTCGTCGGTCAGCGGCGGAGCAACCGGTCTCCCAGGCACGCGAACAGAGCATTCGCTCAGCGATGGCGCGAACGACTCTGGCGAGGGCCAATCATTTCCAGCCTTCGATGTCGTGGTGATTCGAAGTCAGCTGCTGGACTTGGAGGTTTCGGCTTCCTCTGCGGGAGTGGAGGGGTCCTTCTTGCCCTTGCGCTTGAACTTCGACAAGCCCGCCTTGAGGGCGACCCCGACACCGGCCGCGCCCGCCGCGGCGACGCCCACCAGCATGCTTCCGCTACCGGCATCCAGATATCCAAGCATTTTTACCTCAAGATCTTCCGAGGACTTAACCAACACAGTTTAATCATTGGGCGACGACGAGGCGAACAATCCCTGAACAGCCAGCTCCGATGCTCCAGCGTTCCACTGTGACCGCTCGGCACTCGGTGTGATGGACCTGCGTGTCGTCTTCCGTCAACTTGGGCGGCTATCGGCGATCGCTCCGGCGAGCGCCAACACGCCGACAATGGTCCCTCCCCGCCTGATGGCCTTGACCTTCGTGTCGCTGTTCGGGGCACCGGCGCGAACGAATGAGGGTCGATGGTTCCTACCGCCGATCGCGAGGACCGATCCCACGGACCCGATTGACAGGATCGAACCAGCTGACCCGATGGAGAGGATCGAGCCGGCTGATCCGATCGAGAGCACTGAACACGCCGATCCGACAGAGCCAAGCGATGCGAACGACCACATTGACATGACCGAGAGTGCTGACTGGTGGGATCGAATGGAAGCAAGCGACAGTCGTGATTGGGAAGACCAGACCGAGTAGCCACTGGCACGAAACCGTCGCCACGGTCGGCGGCTGACGGCTCGACCTGTTCGGTACGCCGTCCTTGCTGCTCGCCAGGATTGGCGTGCGCCGAAGCGAACGCCCCGGGCCGCGGTTGCGATGGCGAGCGACTGAGCTCGGCGTCGCAACGACCTGGGGGTGGTGCGATCGAGGTGAGGATTCACCTCGGCGCGTGGCCCAATGTCAGCGCCGGCGCGTCGCAACGACCTGGGGGTGGTGCGATCGGGGTGAGGCCCTTGTGTCAGTGCCCAAACCTTTGACTCGCCCAGTTCCTGTCGCGACGACCTGGGCGCGCTGCGATAAGGGTGAGGCGAGGGCAAGCCCATGCCAGGGGGGAATTCAGGTGCGGATTCAGGTGCGACGGCCATGGACTGACCGTATCGCACCGATCCGGTAGGGTCGCTCTGTGCCCGAGGCAACCCGTACACGGACCGCCCCGCGTTTGCGCAAGGCCTTGTTGTCCACGGCACCGAGTCGTGCCGTCGAGAACGAATTGTGGGCGGCAGGACATGAGGTCGTGGTCGGGGTCGACGAAGTGGGCCGTGGCGCGTGGGCGGGACCGCTGGTGATCGGCGCCGCGGTGATCCCGAGGGACAAGCGGATTGTCGGGGTCCGTGACTCCAAGATGCTCACTGAAGCCGAGCGCGAACGGCTCTTCTCTCGGCTGTCGGCATGGTGCGTGGCTTGGGCGGTTGGCGTCGCTACCCACCAGGAATGTGATGAACTCGGCATGTCCGCCGCGCAACGGCTCGCAGCGCAGCGCGCGATCGACGGCCTTGGCGTGGTACCCGATCAAGTACTTATCGACGGTAAGTGGGATTTCGTCGGGGGCGGCCACACCCGCCGGATCGTCAAGGGCGATGCCACCTGTCTCTCGATCGCGGCGGCTTCGGTGCTCGCGAAGGTCACTCGCGATCGCTACATGCGGGAAGAGGCGCCCTTCTTCCCGGGCTACGACTTTGAGTTCAACAAGGGCTACCCGTGCCCGCGGCACAAAGCGGCGCTGCAGGCCTATGGCCCGACGTCGATCCACCGGCGCAGCTGGGTTTTCATGGACCATCTGATCTGGGGCGGGTGCGAACGAACCCGACCGGTGGATGACGATCCGCAGCTGTCGCTGTTCGAGAATTGAGTGTGACTGCCAGCGTTTGACACGTTGAGCCGACTGCTCGGCTCTGCTGAGGTCGCGTCGCTATTCAAGAACGGAGAGCGACGGCGAGCAGTTGAGTCGGAGCAGCCGGTGGGTTTCCTGGAAGCACTGACGAGTCGTCTTCTACCAGCGCTCTCGGAGTTCGGGAAGTGCCGTGGCGGGCTCAGTTCTTGAGTAGGTCTCGGAACGGTGTCTTGGCGTCGATCCCTGGATCCTTCGGGAGGCCCAGCACGCGTTCGCCGATGATGTTCTTCATCACCTCATCGGTGCCGCCGGCGACACGCATGCCAGGCACACCGCACAGCAGCTGACCCCAGCGGTAGGTGCCCCATTCACCGGTGTCCGCAATGATCTTCGGCCCAAGGACTCGTGCGACGAAGTTCGCGGTGCGCCATAGGTTCTGCGTGAGGGAAAGCTTGGCGATCGACATTTCAGGGCCAGGGAGTTGACCTGCCTTGATCTTGTCCATTGCGCGCTGGTTGTTGTACTTCGCGACCTGGAAGTTGATGTAGACGTCCATGAGTTCCTGGCGGACGAGCGGGTCGTCGGCCAGACCGAAGTGCCGGACCATTTCTTGGAGTCGCGTAAGGCTGGCCAGGCCCATTCCCCCTGCGCCTCCGGCGCCGATGGAGGCTCGCTCGTTCATCAGCGTGGTGAGCGCGACCGTCCAGCCTTGATTGACATCGCCGAGCCGGTGACTGTCGGGGACACGCACATCGGTGAAGAAGACCTCGTTGAAGTTGGCCCCACCTGTCATCTGGCGCAACGGGCGGACCTCTACGCCAGGAGCCTTCATGTTGACGATGAACCCGGTGAGCCCCTTGTGTTTTGGCTGGTCAGGGTCAGTACGGCAGATGATCTCGCCGATGTCGCTGTAGTGGGCTCCGGACGTCCAGACCTTCTGGCCGTTGATGACCCACTCGTCGCCGTCACGTTCGGCCCGGGTCTGAAGGCTGGCGAGATCGGACCCAGCGCCCGGCTCACTGAAGAGCTGGCAGCCGACGATGTCGCCGCGGTACAGCTTGGCGAGGTAGAGATCCTTCACTTCCTCGGTGGCGTGAGCGAGGATCGTCGGGGCCACCATGCCGAGCCCGATCCCGAAAAATCCTTGATTCGGGACCTGGTATTTGGCTTCGAGCGAGGTGTAGAGCCGGTCATAGGCGGCTGGTAGCTCACGACCGCCGTACTTCTTGGGTCCCGTGATCCAGCCCAAGCCCGCGTCGTAGCGTTTGGCCCGCCAGGCTTTGGCCTCTGCTAACTCCTGTAGCTCGCGTTCGCGATCGACTTCCTCGAACAGGGAGACGTCATCGTCGCCTTCACCCCACTTGAACTCCTTGGCCTCCTCTTTGAGGCTTGCGTTGGCGTCGAGGAAGGCGAGTACCTCCTCGCGGAATTCCTCCAGTGTCGGCTGCCCGCCGTCGGTGGTGGTGGCCATGGGATCCCCCTGCTGATGAATGCCGGCCGGTCGTTGCGTTGATACTGCCGGTACGGCTTCTTGACTGCTCGGTCAATTTAGCGGTTGGGACGAACACACTGCCAACCCCCCGATCCGCCTACCTCCCTCGGGTGCTTTTGTCCCCGTATGGAGGGATTTGCGCACCCAAGGTGTTTGTGCGTGGAGGAGTAGATACCGTCGGGCAGATGACGAGGTTGCGTGCTGTCGCGTGGGCGGTGGTCCTTTCAGCGTGGACAGCATTCGTTTGGATCACCCGGTTACAGAACGCCGCGGCTGATAGCGGGCTCGTCGGCGTCACACGTACTGGCACGTTCGTCCTCGCAGGGACGATGCTCGCATTGGCAGGCGTCAGCCTTGTCGACGCCCTCGTGCGCCGGTCCACCCGGCTCGTCCAGGTGCTTGCGGTTGTCACGATCGGCGTCTGGGCAATTCGCGTCCCGCAGATCCTTGCTGCAGCGCATGAACTTGGTTTCAAGGTGGTTCACACCGTGCTCGGCATGATCTCGATCGGTCTTGCTTTGGCCGCCCTACGATGGGCTGCCCGGCAGGGTGGACGAAACCGGCCAACCGCTGTGCTCGAAGGCTCATGTTGAGCGGACATCTACATAGCGACATCAACATTCGGCGTCTTGCGCCTACGCCGTGCGCGACTCTCGCTGCTTGCGTTGCCCAGCTGGAATCGCGCCGCGTTGAGCGCCGGTCGGAGCAGTCATGAGAGAAGCCCTCAACCGTCGCTGCCGGTGTGACTGGGCCGGGCTGCAGCGTTTGGCGCCGGTCGTAGCAGTCATGAGCTCATCGCCGCGTTCG
Organism: Acidimicrobiales bacterium; assembly: GCA_026419545.1. Lineage (GTDB taxonomy): Bacteria > Actinomycetota > Acidimicrobiia > Acidimicrobiales > Acidimicrobilacustridaceae > JANZZE01. Next base: position 13,089 of record JANZZE010000054.1, on the reverse strand, counting down.
TGTTCTCCTCCGGTCGGGGTTCGCTCCCGGTTAGGGGGCCCCGGTAGGCTGGCGCCTGCTCTATGGGTCAGCCGATCACCGTCATCGCCAAACCGAGTACGAGGCCAGGCATCATCCGCTATGAGGTGAACCGCAACCTGACCGGCACTGGCCACCAGATCTACCGCTCGGAGTCGGATGCGGTCGGCGCCATGCCCGCCGATGAACTGGCCCGTCGCCTCTTCGATCGTGGCGGTATCGAGTCGGTGCACGTCTACAACAACGTGATCACCGTGCAGCTTGCTGATAGCTCGCCGCCGTCGGGTATTGAGGAGATCATCAGAGATCTCTTCCTGTACTACCGCGACGGCGTGGTTCCGGAGGTGCCTAGCACCGCTGCGAGCTGACGAGCGGGACTCGGTCTCGAGACCCGGCTTGCCAGTACCGAACTCATGTTCGATACTGGCGGAATGCCTGCAGTCCACCACTCGCAGCACGCCGCAGTGCGCATGTTGTCACAACAGGTGCGACCAGTCGCGTTGGCATATGAGCAGACCCTGCCGGTTCTGCCGCCGTTTGCAGAGTTGTTCCCGGAAGGGCTCCAACGGGGTACCACGGTGGGTGTGGCCCGAGCGCCGGGTGCACCGAGCATGTTGACCTCTGGGGCCACCGCGCTGGCCTTGGCGTTGGCCGCGGCGCCTTCGCAGGCAGGTTCGTGGGTTGCGGCGGTTGGGCTCCCTTCGCTCGGCTTGGTTGCAGCCCATGAGCTCGGCGTGGTGTTGGAACGGCTGGTGGTGATCGACCCGGTGCCATCGGATCGTTGGGTGACCACGGTCGCCGCCTTGGTTGGCGCGTTCGATCTCGTCCTCGTAGGCGTGCCCCGTTCACTGCGGAGCGCCGATGCTCGCCGATTGGTCGCTCGGATGCGTGAACGGGGCACCGTGCTGGTGCAACTCGATGAACGGGGTTACCCGACTCCTCAAGCCCTCGGTGGGTGGGGTGGAACCCCACCCTCTGCTCGGGGTGCATTCCAGCTCGATGTGCGCCTGACCGTCGTGGCTGCCGAATGGCATGGCCTCGGGGCCAGCCATGGGTATCTACGGAGCCGTCGGGTCGAGATCGAGGTCATCGGGCGCGGCCGTGCTGCCCGAGCGCGCCACGCGCAGTTGTGGTTGCCGGGTCCCGACGGGACGATTGCTGTGGCCGGTAACGCTGCCAGTGATGCCGGTGCTGTGGGGGCCGCAGGTGGCGCTGTCGATGTTGCTTCTGTCTCCCGGTCAACTCGTGGGGTCAGGTTGCTCTCACCACGTTCATCTGGGTGGCGGGAGGTGAGCTGAGATGCCGGGAGTCTTCAACGGCGTCGGGGATCAGGGCGGCCCGTCACGTTCATCTGGGTGGCGGGAGGTGAGCTGAGATGCCGGTTCGGACGATGGTCGTGTGGTGTCATGACTGGCCGGTGGCTGCAGCAGGTTGCACCCCCGATCAACCGGTGGCGGTGGTGTATGCCAATCGGGTCATTGCCTGTTCCCATGCGGCGCGCCGTCATGGTGTCCAACGGGGTCAGCGGCGGCGAGAAGCCCAAGCTCGCTGTCCCGACGTCATGATCGTCGAACACGATGTCAGCCGGGATGCCCGGGCGTTCGAGCCGGTGCTCCAAGCCGTCGAATCCTTCACCCCTCGGATCGAGCTGAGCCAGCCGGGTACGTGTGCTTTCGCCACCCGCGGTCCGTCGCGGTACTTCGGCGGCGACCAACAGTTGGCCCACGCTGTCACCTCACGAGTCGATGCTGTGCTCGCGGCTCGAGGGTGGGCTGGACATGTGGCCGTCGGGGTTGCCGATGGTCCGTTCGCGGCCCGTCTCGCGGCCCGTTGCGAGCCGCCGGTGATCGTCGAGCCTGGACGAACTCCCGAGTTCCTCGCCCCGCTTCCTGTTGCCGTACTCGAACGCCCCGAGCTGTGCGATGTACTCGAGCGTTTGGGTCTGCGCACGCTGGGTCAGTTCGCCGCGCTCGACCCTGCCGATGTGGTTGCTCGTTTCGGTCTTGAAGGCGCGATCGCCCATCGCTTGGCTGCCGGTTGCGATGAACGGCCTCCCGAGATGGTTGATCCGCCAGCTGATCTCGTCGTTGAGGCTGAGCTGGATCCGCCGGCCGAGCGGGTCGACACAGCGGCATTCCTGGCCAAGGTGCTGGCCGACGAGTTGTTCTGCCGCCTCGACTCGCTTGCGCTCAGCTGCACTCGGGTGGCGATCTATGCCGAAACTGAACACGGCGAATCGGTTGAACGCTTGTGGCGTCACGAAGGCGGCCTCAGTTCCGGTGCGCTCACCGACCGTGTCCGCTGGCAGCTCGACGGGTGGATCAATGGTTCACCAGCACGGCGACCCACGAGTGGCATCACCCTGTTGCGGTTGTGGGCTGACGAGGTGGTGCCGGCGACTGGACGCCAGCTCGGTTTCTGGGGTGTGCAGACCGCGGCGGCGGAGCGGGCGGTCCGTGCGGTGGCCCGAGTCCAGGGTTTGCTCGGTCCTGAAGCGGTCCGTGTCCCTGAATGGGTCGGTGGGCGTGGGCCTGCTGACCAGATCCGGTTGGTGCCGGCCAACGCCGTCGATCTCACCGAATCGAGACCGGCTGCATCTGCGGATTGGGTGACCGCGCCGTGGCCCGGTCGGATCCCGCCTCCTTCACCCGCTGTGGTGTATCCCAGGTTGCTTCCCGCGGAGGTGATCGATGACCAGGGTGCCCTGGTTCGGGTCACGGGCCGGGCAATGGTGACCAACCCGCCGGTGCGGGTATCGATCGATGGTCAACCGTTCCGGGAGATCCAGGCATGGGCAGGGCCGTGGCCTTACGACGAGCGGTGGTGGGATCGGATGTCCCGTCGTAGACGGGCCCGCTTCCAGATGGTGGTGGCGGGGACAGGTGCACACCTGTTCTGTGTCGAAGGCGGTCGCTGGTGGGTCGAGGCGAGCTACGACTGAACCACGCGGTGCGCCAGTTCCGTGGACGTTGGCCTCAACCGAAGCCTGACACCGGGTCTTTCCCCTCGAGGATCGCGTCGAAGCGCGCCCGGACCCAGTTGATCGATTCAGGATGGGTGAAGATGTAGAACCGCCGGTTCTTGATCGCGTCGAGCACTTGGCGGGCGACCTCGTCGGGATCGATGCCTGATTCGATCATCGTTTGGATCAACGACCGCATCCCTTCGGCCTGGGGGTCCCCGGCCTGGGATGAACGCAGCTCGGCTGGTGCGTTGCGGTCGGATTCGGCAATGCGGGTACGAACGAAGCCTGGGCACAACACGGACACACCGACGTTGCTCGCGCCGAACATCCGCAGCTCGTGGAACAACGTTTCCGAGATCGTCACCACTCCGTGTTTGGCTGCGTTGTACGGCCCCATACCGGGCGTCGAGGTCATGCCCGCGATGGAGGCAGTGTTTACGACATGCCCTTCGTTCTGGGCGACGAGCTTTGGGACGAACGCTCGGATGCCGTTTACGACACCGAAGAGGTCCACGCCGACGACCCATTGCCACTGCGCATCGCTGAGTTCCCACAGGAGGCCGCCCGAGCCGACGCCAGCGTTGTTGCACACCACGTGGACGGCGCCGAAGCTTTCGAGCACGGCATCGCGGAAGCGGTCGACTTCGTCCGCGGCTGCGACGTCGACGGTGAACGCCATGACGTCGCCACCCTTGTCTCGCAGCTCGGCGGCCGCGGCATCAAGGGCGTCCTGTTCGATGTCGCCCATGGCAACTTTCATTCCTTCGGCGACGAAGGCTTTGGCCAACGCGAAACCGATCCCGCTGGCAGCACCGGTGACGACCGCGACCTTCCCTTCCAGCTGCTCCATGAATCCCCCCTGTCGGCCCCAACAAGGCGTTGGTTTGGTGTGTGACGCTACCGGCCGAGTCCGATCAGCCGCCAAACGTCGGCCTGGCTGCAGGGAGACGCAGAGCTGCTGAAGTCGCGGAAGGTTGCTGCAGCAGCACTAGTACCCGATGTGCTCACCGCGCCCTCGTTGCCGTTCATCGACTCATTCCATCTAGTGCGCCTTCTGGGGTATCGGACGGTCGGATCGCTGGTCGGGTGCTGCCCTCGGACGGAGCCGCCTCCGGCCGATGCCGGCACGCGGGGCGTTCGAGGTGTCATGAACGGACTGGAAGGTTGGTTCAGCCCGTGCGCTCGGCGGGGACGGTGTCGGCTGAGTTGTCCGATGGTTGGCTGGGTTCCGTATTGCGGGGCTCGCGGGACGGTCCGCCAGGCCCCCCAGGTCCGCTTTTCGACCGGTGAACGAGATCACTGAGCGGGTCGAGTCGATCACTGCGTCGACTTTGCATGAGCGGGTCCCGGTGCCTCCTTCCCACGGCGAGGTCGCTCAGCTTGCGCGGACGATGAACTCGATGCTCGACCGGATCGAGTCGGCGTCCATTCGGCAACGGCAGTTCGTGTCGGACGCGTCGCACGAGCTGCGCAGTCCGGTGTCTTCGATCAGGACCGAATTAGAGGTCGCGCTGTTGCATCCGGAGGTGACCGATTGGCAGGAGGTGGCGCGCAACGTGCTCGCAGAGGATGCGCGTCTCGAGCGAATTGTCACCGACCTGTTGTTTTTGGCCCGCCTCGACGAACAACCTGGTCCCGACCGGATCGGGGAGGTCGACCTTGACGCCGTCGTGGCAGGTGAAGCGAGTCGCAGGCGTCGTTGTGCTATTGACGTCTCCGCGGTGCAGCCGGCTCGGGTCAGAGGCCGGGCCGATGAGCTCTCCCGACTGGTAGGTCACCTGCTTGACAACGCGTGCCGGCACGCAAGTGATCGTGTTGCGGTGGGGACCGAGGCCGTCGAGGTCGACGGTGGGAACTTGGTGGGCGAACGAACGGTGCTGTTGTGGGTCGATGACGATGGTCCCGGCGTTCCGGCAGATCAGCGGGAGGCGGTTTTCGAACGGTTCGCCCGGCTCGAGGAGGGCCGGTCACGGGATTCCGGGGGAGCGGGGCTCGGGCTGGCTGTGGTCCGACGCATCGCGCAGCGGCACGGCGGGATGGTGTCGGTCGGGGATAGTCCGCTTGGCGGTGCACGTTTCGAGGTGCGGTTCCCGGCTGCGCCTGCGCCGGTTGCCCCGCCCGAGCTGGCCTGACCTTTGGGTCTATCTCGATCCCGCCGTCGGTCGGCTCGAGCCGCCTGTCGGCAGGCCTCACCCATTGTGTAACGAACATATGTTCGTATAATTTCGGCTTGTGGGATTCAGCTCACACGAATTGCCGTGGTCCGAACTTGAACGTCGCTTGTCGGATCGGCCCCGCCCTGTGTCTTCCCGGAGCGGACGGGCTGAGGGCCCGCCAGAGCTCGAACGGTACCCAGGCGCCGACGGCAGTGATAGCCCGGCATGGTCGCGGAAGCGTCAGCCCTACCAAGCACCCTGGGCGAGCGCTCTGGCAAGTCGGCGTCTCGGTTCTGTCCCGTACGCCGAGTTGCACTGTCACTCCAACTTTTCGTTCCTCGACGGCGCCTCTCACCCCGAAGAACTGGTCGAAGAAGCTGCCCGTCTCGGGCTACATGCACTTGCCCTCACCGATCATGATGGTTTCTACGGTGTCGTCCGTTTTGCTGAAGCGGCACGAGAGCTCGGCGTGCCGACGATCTTCGGCGCCGAGTTGACGTTGGGTCGCACCCAGCCACAACTCGGCGCAGCTGACCCAGGGGTATATGAGCCCGATCTGCCGTCAGTCCGAAGCAGCAGGGCACGGCGCCAGCGCGCGAGCCGCGTCGAGCTTGCACCGCTCGAGGTGACACCCAGTCGCCCCGATGACGGCAGCCTCCTGGCCGGTGAGACGCATCTCGTCGTGCTCGCCCGCGATCCTCGTGGTTACGCGTTGTTGGCCCGGGCCATCAGCGAAGCGCAGCTGCGCGGAGAAAAAGGTGCGCCCTACGCCACGCTCGCTGATCTCGCCGCGCTCGCTGGTACGGCTACTCCAACACGCCATGATCGTGATCACTGGGCGGTGCTCACTGGCTGCCGCAAAGGTGCTGTCCCGCGCGCGTTGATCGAACAGGGACCTACTGCCGCGGCCCACGAGCTTGCCCGCCTGGTCGAAGCCTTCGGTCGGGACAACGTGTTTGTCGAGTTGTGGGATCACGGTGACCCGCTTGACTCAGCCCGGAACGATGCACTTGTCGAGTTGGCGGTACGGGCGGGCACCGGCATCGTTGCGACTAACAACGTTCACTACGCCACACCTGCCCGACGATCGCTTGCAACGGCTTTGGCCGCAGTGCGGTCCCGTCGCTCCTTGGATGATCTCGATGGCTGGCTGCCCGGCGGTGCTGGGGCTCATCTCCGCTCTGGGGCCGAACAGGCCCGCCGCTTTGCCCGCTATCCCGGTGTCGTCGAGTGTGCAGCCGAGTTAGGCCTTGCCTGTGCGTTCGATCTCGAACTTGTCGCCCCGCGACTGCCTCCGTTTCCGTGTCCCTCTGGCCATGACGAAATGTCTTGGTTGCGTGAGTTGACCGAACGGGGTGCTCGTCGTCGTTATGGGCCTCGCGGGCGGGAACGGGTGCCAGGGGCATACGCCCAGATTGATCATGAACTTGCGCTCATCGAGCAACTCGGCTTCCCTGGCTACTTCCTCGTGGTGTGGGACATTGTCGAGTTCTGCCGCCGGTCGAACATTTACTGCCAGGGGCGGGGTTCGGCTGCCAACTCTGCGGTCTGTTACGCCCTCGGCATCACCAATGCAGACGCGGTGGCCCTCGGTCTGTTGTTCGAACGCTTTCTTTCACCCGAACGGGATGGCCCGCCTGACATTGACATCGACATCGAAAGTGACCGACGGGAAGAAGTCATTCAGTACGTCTATGCCCGCCATGGCCGCCAACATGCGGCCCAGGTTGCCAACGTCATCACGTATCGAGCCAAGTCCGCGATACGCGACATGGCCAAAGCTCTCGGTTATGCCCCCGGCCAGCAGGACGCATGGAGCAAGCAGGTCGATCGCCACGGTCCACTCACCGCTACGCCGGGTGACGACCCTGTTCCTGGTGATATCCCAGCTGACGTCCTCGCTCTTGCCCGGCAGGTCGAACATTTCCCGCGTCATCTCGGCATCCACTCCGGGGGCATGGTCATGTGCGACCGCCCGGTGATCGAGGTGTGTCCGGTCGAGTGGGCCCGTATGGATGGCCGCAGCATCCTGCAGTGGGACAAAGACGACTGTGCCGCTGCCGGACTGGTGAAATTCGACCTCCTCGGCCTCGGCATGCTCTCGGCCCTACACTACGCGGTCGATTTCATCGCCGATCTCCACGGTCTCGAGATCGATCTTGCGCATCTGCCACAGGATCCTGCGGTCTACGACATGCTCTGCGCGGCTGATTCCATCGGTGTTTTCCAAGTCGAGAGCCGGGCTCAGATGGCGACGCTGCCTCGTTTGCGCCCTCGTTGCTTCTACGACCTCGTGGTGGAGGTTGCGCTCATCCGGCCCGGTCCCATCCAGGGCGGTTCAGTGCACCCCTACATCCGCCGCCGTAACGGACAGGAGCCGGTCACGTATCTGCATCCGTTGTTGGAGAATGCGTTGGCCAAGACGCTCGGCGTGCCGCTGTTCCAGGAGCAGCTGATGCAGATCGCTATCGATGTTGCTGGGTTCACGCCAGCTGAAGCCGATCAGCTCCGCCAGGCCATGGGAGCCAAGCGCAGCCGTGAGCGCATGGAACGACTGCGACGTCGCCTCTATGAAGGCATGGCTGCCAACGGCATCGTCGGTGAGATCGCTGATCAGTTGTGGGAGAAGCTGGTTGCGTTCGCCAACTACGGCTTTCCTGAGAGTCACTCCGTCTCGTTCGCGTATCTGGTGTATGCCAGTGCCTGGATCAAACGGTATTTCCCAGCGGCGTTCTGTGCCGCGTTGCTCAATGCCCAACCAATGGGGTTCTACTCACCGCACTCGCTGGTGCAAGACGCCCGCCGTCACGGTGTTGTGGTGCACACCCCTGATGTCAACCATTCGGGAATCGGTGCCACCTTGTCGTGGCCGGAGACTGACGGTGAGCAGACCAGCGCCCCGAGTTGTGTGCAGGCCCGGGCCGGAGCCCGAAGCCGCCACCCGGCTGCGGCCTATCCCAGTGGCGGTAGGGTTCCACCGCAACCAGAACTGCGTTTGGGTTTGGCGTCAGTGCGGACCATCAGTGTGGAACTGGCCGAGCTCATCGTCGCTGAGCGTGATGCCAATGGTCCTTTTGCCAGCATGGAGGACTTCAAGCGTCGTCTTGACATGAGGGCGTCAGCGCAGGAGAGCGCACGAGGAACACGCCCAGACAGGGGGGCGAAGGGCGGTCCCCGTTTGGAGCTCCGTCATCTCGAGGCATTGGCGACTGCTGGCGCTTTCGCTTGTTTCAAGGTCGATGGCGAACCAATCGATCGCCGTCGGGCTCTCTGGAGCGCCGGCGCCGTCGCCCAAACAGACGCGGGGAAACTTGAGGGCATCGTCACCGGTGTCGATGCACCGAGTCTGCCGGGTATGAGCCCCAAAGAGGAGTCCAGGGCTGATCTGTGGGCCACGGGTGTCGCCCCCGATGGTCACCCGACCCGCTTCATCCGTCCTGAACTGGAGCGGCTCGGCGTGGTGCCAGCGGCCGGGCTGCGTGATCTTGACGACGGGCACAAGGTACTCATCGGAGGAGTGGTGACCCATCGGCAACGACCAGCGACGGCCTCGGGCATCACCTTCATGAACATCGAGGACGAGACTGGATTCGTGAACGTGGTCTGCTCGCGGGGTTGCTGGCAGCGTTACCGGACCGTGGCACGGGGTTCGCCAGCGCTGCTCGTCCGAGGGAGATTGGAGAAGGCCGAGGGAGTGATCAACGTGGTGGCAGAAAAGCTCGAGCCGTTGCCGTTGGCTGCAACGGCTCCCTCGCGTGATTTCCGTTGATCACAGCATCGTGGTCACGACTTGACCGCGGTCGCCCAGGGGGGTGCTAGCAGCGTCGGTGATCTTGCAGCATCGGTCCAAAGCATCGTGGTCACAACCTGACCGCAGTCGTCGTGGCAATGTCGTCGCCGATCCGGTTGCGTCATCAGCGGTGACCGGACTGACCCCAGACCCACGGAGCAGTCATGACACCAAACGACCTTGTCGAGATCGAGCTGATCAAGCGGCTCAAGTATCGATACCTGCGCTGTCTGGACCAGAAACTATGGGATGAACTCACTGAGGTTCTCACTCCCGATGCCGTCGCGAGCTACAGCGGCGGCAAATACACCTACGAGGGTCGAGAAGCAATCGTTGAGTTCCTGCGTAACGCCATGGGTGCCGACACTTTCCATTCAAGCCACCGATGTCACCATCCTGAGATCGATCTGATCGACGCCAGCCACGCCACGGGGATCTGGGCGATGGATGACGTCGTCATCATGACCGACTGGGACCTCACCATCCGCGGGGCGGCGTTCTACGAGGACGAGTACGTCAAGACCGATGGGCGGTGGTGGATCGCCAGCACGGGTTACCGGCGTACCTACGAGGAACTTCAACCACGATCCAACGTCGAGGGTCTTCGCCTCACGGCGAGTTGGTGGTCCACTGCGGGGCGAAGCGAGCTCGACGTGTGATGGCTCGCTCAGTCGCCGCAGGAACAGGCGGGATGTCCGCGAGCTCGGTCATAGTGAGCGGGCGCTCATCGTGACCATGACCCGAGACCTCGGAGTCGCTGGTCTACGGTACGCCTCTCGTGGTGGTCAGGAAAGGGGCTGATCTCGCCCAATTCCGGTCAGTCCCGAAGCTGGTTCTGGGTTCGGGTGAGGAGCGCCGACCGTCGGCTTCGTGACCTGCTTGACTGGGTTACTTCAGAACTCGTTCTAAATTCGGGTGGAGGAGTTCGCGGAGGAAAGGAAGAAGCGTGGCTGAGGCGACGGCGGCTGATCTCGGTTTGTTCCTGTTGCGCGCGGTCATCGGGTTCACGATGTTGGCCCATGGCTACAACCACGTCTGGGGTGGCGGGAAGATCGAAGGCACGGCGCGGTGGTTCGCCAGTCTGGGTATGAAGCCGGGCATCGTCCATGCCTGGCTGGCCAGTATCACTGAATTGGTGTGTGGGCCGATGCTCATCGTTGGATTCCTCAATCCGCTCGCTGCAGCGGGTGTGGTGGGCGTGATGTCCGTGGCGTTCACGATCAATCATCGTCCGAACGGGTTTTTCATCTTCCGGCCGGGCGAAGGGTACGAATACGTCCTCAACTTGGGTGTGGCCGCGTTGGCGCTCGCCGCGCTCGGGCCCGGGGCTTGGTCTGTCGACCATGCGCTGGGGCTTGACCTTTCGGGTTGGAAAGGGCTCGCCATCGGGGCGGTTGCCGGGGTTGGTGGGGCAGCCTTCCTCCTGGTGGCGTTCTGGCGTCCTGAGCCCAAGGTGTCCGAGTCGGCTGCGTCGTGACGCAGGCGGTTGCCTAAGCTCCTGTCTCCGGGTCTGGAGTGAGGACCCGGTTCTCGAGTGCGACAGGAGACACAGGACATGGTGTTGAAGCGGCCGCCAGCGAAGAAAGGTGACGGCCAAGGCACAAATGACGGGCCCCGTCCTGCGAGGTCCGCTGGAACAAGTACGAAGGTGCCTGAGGGCGGGTTCCAGCTCGACCCCGAGACCGAGGCGGAACTCGTGAAGTTCAACGCGTACTTCGCGGCCCAGCAGGAACTCGAGGCGCATGAGCGGCGGGTTCGCAAGGCTGAACGAGCCAAGGACGAGGCGGCGGCCCGGCTACGTGAAATCGTTGCCGATCCGAAGGCCACCAGGGAGCAGCGCGAGGAGGCCGAGCGGGCCTACAAGGAGGCGCTGGCGAAGCTCCAGGCGGTACGGGGAGGCTCGGACGGAGCGAGCGAGCAGGCGACGTCTGGTGCAGACGAGACGGTTCCTGGAGACGGGAATGCGGGCACCGCAGATGCGGCCGGTACCGAGGACGGTGGTGCTGCGGTCGCAAATGACGCATCGGTCAGTCCCGATGGTCCGGTCAGCAGCGGCGTTGGGTCGAATGCCGGTGATCCTGGGGTCAGCGAGGATGCGGTGAGCGGTGATGATGGCGGCGTTGGGTCGAGTGCCGGTGATCATGCGGTCAGCGAGGCTGATGACACGCGGGCAACCGAGGAACAACCTGTCGAGTCCTGATCGTCTGAGCTGACTGGTCAGATCCTGTCAGCCGGAGCGCATGGGGTGACCGAGTGACTGGCCCGACCCTTTCCCCTGAGGAGTTGCGAGTGCTCGGATGTTTGGCCGAGAAGGAGAAGGCGACGCCGCAGAACTATCCACTCACCCTCAACGCGTTGCGGCTCGCATGCAATCAGGCGACGGGGCGTGATCCCGTGGTCGACTACGACGAACGGGTGGTGGAGTCAGCAGTCAGCACACTGAAGGACAAGGGATTCCTGCGATTCGTCTACAGCACCAGCAACAGGGCCACCAAGTACCGTCACATTCTCAACGAATACTTCGGTCTCGACGATGCCGAGTTGGCGGTGCTCACGGTTTTGATCTTGCGAGGCCCGCAGACAGCGGGGGAGATCAAGGGTAGAACGGAACGTCTTTACACCTTTGCCGATCTTGGCAGTGTCGAGGCGGTACTCGACCGATTGGCGGGTCGCGATGAACCACTTGTGCTTCGGCTTTCCCGGCAACCAGGCCAGAAGGAGGCTCGGTTCGCGCACCTGCTCGGTCGTGATGAACACGAGGTGCTCGCCGGCCTTCCAGCCGCTGGTATTGACATGACGATAACGGAGGAGCGGACAGCCACGATCGATCGCATCGAATCGCTCGAAGCTGAGGTCGCGTCGCTCCGGCACCAGGTCGAAGAAATTCGCCGTGACCTCGACACGTTCCGAGCCGAATTTGGTTGAGCGGCCGACAGATCGGGCCGGAGATTTGCGGCATGACTGTTCGCGCACTCGGGTTGTTGTCAGCGCAGCGCTTGGGCCATCGCGCCGATTGACTTGGCGATGGCGAGGTAAGCGGTCGGATCGCTCAAGCCGGACGCTTGATCGTTCACCTGCTCGGCGAGCAATCGCAACTGGGTCGCGACAGCTTCGGCTTCGGACCGGGTCACCGAATCTCGGTCACTTCGCAACAACTGAGTTATCTGCTCGGCCTGCATCGTCACCGCCGCTGCGCCCTCCTCTGCGGGCAGGCGTCCATCGAGGACCGCGCGTGCCGTCTCGGTCACGAATCTGACTCGTTCGGCGGGGTGCACGTGGAAAGCTTGGCACGAGCGTCATGGCGACGTGAGCACTCAACAGGGATGGGTGCGTTGCAACAGATTGGCGAATTGTGTCCCATCGTTAGGCCGGCGTATCGCACCATCGAGGCACCAGCCAAAGGTGCTGAGGCCGAACCGCGGGGATCGGTTCGGTTGGTGAGCCATGTCGGTGGCCACACCGAGGCGGCATCTAGGTGCCAGCCGAACCCGCTGAGGCCGAACCGCGGGACCCAGACGGGTTGACTGTTACCGTGAGTGTGGCCGTCGCCGTCGCCGCAGCGGTGAGGTTCTGGCGCACGATCTCTGGGTCAGCCCCGGGGTCGATCTTCTGAGGAGTCGTGAACGCCAGGAGCTGGAACGAGTAGGCGTGGATCTCATCTGCCGGACATGGTGGGTCCCACCCGACGGCGCCAGCACTGTTGCGTAGCTCGATTGCTCCTGGCGGTAGGGAGCCGCCAGCAACCCCGGATGCACCCTTGGAGAGACCTGGCACGTTCGCCGGGATGGCGACAACGAGCCAATGGACGCGGTTTCCCGCGCTCACGTCGATGACGACGAGCGCCAGCTCAACCGTTCCCGCAGGGGGCTGCGTCCAGATCAGCGCGGGCGAGGACGTCGATGGGCACTGATAATCGCTCGGTAGGGTCCCGCCGGTCTGGAACTCGGGAGCGGTCAGCGTGAAGGAGGTCGTTGGCGGTCGGGTGATGGTTGTGGACGTCTGGCGCGGTGGTGCCGTCGCGCCAGGGGTCGGTGGTCGCATCGTTCGTCCGCTACTCCCGCAAGCCGCGGTCAGCGTGACGACCATGAGCAGGGTGGTCAGCGCGCTGGCACCGAATGGGCGAGACCGTGGCACGGACGAGCAGGCTAGTGGCAGGGCAC
>JANZZE010000053.1 GCA_026419545.1 Acidimicrobiales bacterium | reverse complement strand
AGAGCAGGTAGGCGATCCCGAACGTGGTGCCATTACATACGTGGTAGGTGACACCGGCTGCGATGATCGCCCAGTGCGGTGCTCGTTCGCCCACCAACATCTGACCGAAGACCTCAATCAGGTGGAACGGCTTGAAGCTCAGCGACGCGACGCTCGCAACACCGAAGCGAGTGAGGTCGTATGCGCCTGTCGCTGCCAGGCCGGCTAGCAATCCGGCCAACAGCCGCGACCGAATGTAGCGGCGCAGTGTGTCGGGGGCTTTGCGAACCGCTATTCCTGCGAGAACGGCGCCGCTCCCTGTGCAGCCTACGATGGTCAAACGGAGCGATGCCGCCGCAAGGATCGTAATGACGAGGGCAAGCCCCGTCGTAAGGAATAAAGCAACCACCGGTAAGAGCACAGGTGGGAGATCCTTTAGATTGAACCCGGCATTCATCAAGGTTCCTTTGCGCGACTCGTTGCTACATCCGAGCAGCATACGACAACATCGGTACCGCTACCCGAGAACGGTCGTCCCGGATCAGATCGATCGCACGAACCAGCGCGAGGATGTGTAGTCAGCTCAGATGTAGGCGGCTACCGGGCGTTATACGCAGCCGACTGTCGAGATGATGCACTGCAGCGGCCACGCATGAACCGGCAACAGGCTCGGCTACTCCTGCACGAGCTCGATGAGCGTGCCGAAGGCGCCCTTGGGGTGTAGGAACGCCACGGTGGTTCCCCGCGAGCCAGGCCGCGGCACCTCGTCGATGGCACGACCACCAGTCGCCTTGTACGCCTGCAACACCGCGGCGCAGTCAGAGACGCGATAGCCGACGTGGTGCAGGCCTTCCCCCTTGTTCGCGAGGAATTTCGCCACTGGCGAATCGTCGCGTGTCGGAGTCAGCAACTGAATGTAGGAGTCAGCAACCTTGAGCAACGCCTCCTCAACGCCGTCCCGCTCAACGACTTCGCGGTGATCGACCACGGCACCGAACGCTTCGCGGTAGAACTCGATCGCCGCTTCCAAATCGTTCACTGCGATCGCGACGTGGTCGATCTCGGTCAGCAGTGGGGTCACCACGCCCTCCGTTAGGCCGGATTGCTCACCGGCCACATCATCACCTGGCTCCCGGGCAGCAACTGGACTCATGACAACAGTCTCTCCGCGATGGTCAGGTGGAGCAACCCGGGTTGCGCGTCTTGTCAGGCGTACTTACGGGCAAGGGTGATCTTGTCCTCGCCAACTTTCGCCCGGAACTCTGGATCGTCGATCCCTAAACCTTCAGTCGGAGCGAGGCACAAGACGCCGAGTTTGCCTTCGTGCATGTTCTTGTGAATCTGGTAGGCCGCCTCGCCTGTCTCCTCCAGGGTGAACACTTTGGAGAGCATGGGTTGAATCTTGCCCTCAGCGATGAGCTGGTTGGCGGCCCAGGCTTCTTTGTAGTTCGCGAAGTGGCTGGCGACGATCCGCTTCAGCTTCATCCAGAGATGTCGGTTGTCGTACTCGATCATGTAACCGCTCGTCGCTGCGCACGTGACGATGGTCCCACCACGGGCCGCAACGAACACCGAAGCCCCGAACGTCTGTCGACCGGGATGCTCGAAGACGATGTCGACGTCACGACCGATGAGTTCACGGATGTCTTTGCCGAGCCGGCGCCACTCGGATTCATCCTGGGTGTGTTCGTCCTTCCAGAACTTGTAGCCCTTCTCCTTGCGGTTGATGACGTATTCACACCCCATCTCCCGCAAGAGCTGGGCTTTGTTCTCAGAAGACACCACACCAACCGGGATGCCGCCGCCGTTGAGAACGTACTGGATCGCATAACCGCCGATGCCGCCGGTGGCACCCCACACGAGGACCGCATCACCTTGCTTCATCCCGGCAGCGTGGGGGGACACGATCATCCGATACGAGGTCGAGTTGCACAGAGCGTTGACGGCGGCCTCTTCCCAGGTGAGATGCGCGGGTTTGGGCATCAGCTGGTTGGCTTTGACCACAGCAAGCTCCGCCAGGCCCCCGAAGTTGGTTTCGAAACCCCAGATGCGCTGGTTGTCTGCCAGCATCGAGTCGTCATGAGCCTTCGGATCCTGGTCGTCCACGTAGTTGCAGTGGATGGTGACTCGGTCACCTGGCTTCCAGTTCCGCACAGCGCTACCCGTACGTAGGATCACACCCGACGCGTCAGATCCGACGATGTGATACGGCAGATCGTGGCGCTTACCCCAAACCGATTCCCGCCCAAGGCGCTCGAGGAAGAGGAACGTCGAGAGCGGCTCAAAGATCGACGTCCAGACGGTGTTGAAGTTGATCGAACTCGCCATCACTGCGATCACGGCCTCATCAGGCGCGATCTCAGGCAACGGCACCTCGTCGATGTGGAGCGACTTGCGGGGATCCTTATCCTCGGATGCATAGCCTTCCCACATGTCCACTTCGTCCTTGCGCACGACGGCGGCACGGTAGGACTCCGGGAGTTTCAGGCCGACGATCTCGTCACTGGACGCATGGTTCTGGATGGCTTCGAGGATCTGTTGCATCTCCGACATGAGCTGCAACTTACCCTCCGGTAGGAATTGGGTGCACTTCCGCGCAGGGGCGAGGATGCACCGCTGAGGAGGCGCCATCGTCACGCCCACAGCGTTGGAGGCAATAGGTATTGCGTTTTTCCTGGTGGGAGGGGGTGAAAGCCGGATTCGGCGCCGATCTTTGCCTACGCTTCAGCGTCGAAGGAACCCGGCGTCGGAGCTCCGAGTGAAAGCCGGATTCGGCACCCATCTTTGCCTACGCTGCGAATGTGCCCCGCCAATCGATCCCGGTCGCTGAACGGCGCAACGCCCGCGTCGCCAAGATCCGCGAGGCCCTTCGCGAATCCCTGTGGTTCACGCCGATGCTGTTCGTCGTCGCCGCAATCATCGGGGCAATCATCACCACCAACCTCGAGTATGAGGTGGCGCGGGACCGCGACTTCTCAGCGTTCTTTGCCGTGAACGCTGATGACGCGCGGGCCATCGTGTCGACGATCGCCACCTCGATGCTCACGTTCATGGGCGTGGTGTTTTCGATCACGCTCGTCGCCCTGCAAGTCGCCAGTGGTCAGTACTCGCCCCGCGTCGTTCGCGGCTTCGTCCGTAATCGCACGACCAAAATCACCCTGGGCACGTTCATGGCAACCTTCGTGTTCTCGCTGCTCGTGCTCGGCACCTTCCAGACGAGCAACGCCGATCGAACTGTTTTCGTTCCCATACTCTCCGTCGCCCTCGCACAACTACTGGTTTTGGCAACGCTCTTCGTCTTCATTGCCTTCGTGCATTCGATCGTGCGTGCGATGCGCGTGACGTACGTGATCGACGGGATTGCTGAAGAAACCCGAAAGGCGATCGAAGAAAACCAGGTACCTAGATCCGAGATCGTCGAGATCGACCCTGCGCACTACACCCAGCCCACCCACGTCATCGCTCTCGAGGGACCACCAGGTGTACTCGATGGAGTAGAAGCCGATCGAATGGTCGCGTTGGCCCGTTCGTACGATTGTGTCCTCCGAGTCCTCCCAAAGGTCGGCGACTACCTGGCAACTGGTGTGTCGATCATCGAGGTCTTCGGCAACGACGCGCCCCGCTGGAGTGAAATTCGGTCCTGCCTCGTACTCGGCGCCGAGAGAACCCTCTACCAAGACATCGCGTACGGGTTCCGGCAACTGGTCGACATTGCGATCCGCGCGCTCTCGCCTGCAGTGAACGATCCCACGACGGCTGCGCAAGTGATCGATCGCCTCACCGATCTGCTGATCCGGTTGGCGCGCCAGAACCGGCGCCAAAACGCGATCGTCGACCGCGACGGTTCAGTCAGGCTGCTGTTTTCGATTCCATCCTGGTCCGATTTGCTCGACCTGGCCTTCGACGAGATACGAGTGTACGGCGCCGACTCACCGCAGATCCCGCGTCGTCTTCTCGCAGCGCTTGACGACATCGAAGCGGTCATCGCGGACGCCCCGCAGGAGCCACTTAATCGCCATCGCGATGCTGTCTTTGCGGCCGCGAAACGACACTCCTCCGGGACACTCGCGGGGCTGGCGCTGACACCCAACCGGCGTGGTATCGGCTGAGATCCGCAACCGGAGCTCCAAGAGCCGGATCGGCCGTCGACCACGGAAATGTCCCTTTTCACCACCCGCTGTGTTCGCTAGGCTAGGTCGAACGACCTAAATCAGGACTGGACTGAAGGGCCCCAACGGCGACGGGGCCTTTCCGGTTCGGTCACCAGCCCCGATGGGAACCCCTCGACCACGGCGGCTGGTTCAGCGAATCCGTGGGGGAGCGGAGGTCGGACCCAATGGCTCTCACGCCGGACGAAATCGAGCGGCGTACCTTTCCCATCGCCGACTGGGGTTATGACCGTGGTGAGGTCCACAAGTTCCTGGTCGAAGTCGCGGCAACCTTGCGTTACGCCCAGCACCAGTCCATACCGCGAGT
This sequence comes from Acidimicrobiales bacterium, assembly GCA_026419545.1. Classification (GTDB taxonomy): domain Bacteria; phylum Actinomycetota; class Acidimicrobiia; order Acidimicrobiales; family Acidimicrobilacustridaceae; genus JANZZE01. The sequence goes on along the minus strand of JANZZE010000053.1, from coordinate 775 downwards.
TGCACCCCGGGCCGAGCTACCTCCCCGCGCTGACGCTCAGATGGTCAGCAAGCGCGTGGTCGAGATTCTCAAGGCGGCCGAGGAACTCGCCGCCGGCATACGCGATGAGGCAGCCAACGAAGCCGCCGGAATCCGCGCCCAGGCCGAGCTGCATGCTGCGGACCGCCTCCGAGAGGTCGAGGCGCAGACCGCTCGAACAAAGGAACAGGCGAAGCGGCTCCTGCTCACAGCGCAGGAGCAAGCGGCTCGCATCGTCGCCGAAGCCGAGGCCGAAGCCCAAGCGATCGTTGCCGCGGCCGAGCAGGAGGCCAAAGCCCGGGCAAGCCGCATTGAGCACCGGGCCCGCCAACACGCAGCGCGCATCCTTCGTTTCGAGGCCGACACTCGGGTCCGGCTCGAAGGCATCCGCGAGGATCTGCGCCACGCCATCGAGCGGCTGACGGGAAGTGAGGAACGGCCGATCATCGACTTGACCGAGGAGCGACCGCGACTCCGGATCGGCAACCAGCAGGCCCACAACCAGGACACCGACCCCGAGCCGCCACCAGACGCGGTCGCGCCGGACCCGCTCGAGCAGATGATCCGTTCAGCCGTCGACAGAGCCGTGGAAGCCTCCCGTAGGCGCGCGGAACCTCCACGTTCAGTAGCGGCACCGCGCAAAGAAACTGCCCGCTCAGAGAACCCCCGCGAAACACCTGCTCCCTGCTAGGAAATCCATCGCCTGGTTTGGCCGCCTCTGCCGAGGGTTCCCTACACTGCTCCCCATCAATCACTG
>JANZZE010000005.1 GCA_026419545.1 Acidimicrobiales bacterium | reverse complement strand
GGCTCTCGCTGTAGGCGTTGTATTCCTCGGGCCCTGGGAACATCTTGAGGTTGCCGACCATGTGGGCGAACACGAAGCCCATGAGCGCAATGCCGCTCAGTGCCATTACCCACTTCTTGCCGACAGCCGTCTGGTAGATGTTCAACGGCCATGGCAGGCGTCGTCGGGTCGGTGGGTTGACCGGCGCCACGTCGATGTTGGGGGTGAGACCCTTTCGAAGCTCTTGCGTTGCGGTCACAGGTTGTCCTCCGGGAGTGCCGGTGGTGGAGGGCCGGGCCGGGTCACCGTCGGGTCTGGGGGGCCGATCTGGTTCCGGATCCCGGGGCCGTGGCGAACGGTGCACGCCTCGGTCCGGCACCGACGCTAATCGGACGACCCGTTAGGTGCGAACTCAGGTGATAGCTCGGCTCGGGCGTGGCTCCTGGTCAACAGCCGTTTCGTACCTGTTTGTGACGTCGAGGCCAGGGCCGCGGAGCACCAGGTCCAACCCGACGGTTGCCGGATAGGTAGGGAGGGTGAACCGGACGTCTCCGACGCGGGCGACGCTGTCGGCGGGGACATCGCCTTGCCATGTCCAGGTCATCTCACCTGATTGGTCATGGTGCTCACCGCGTCCCTGCCACCAGAGACGGGCATTGGCGATCGCATCCGGGAACTCGATCCGCCGGTCGTTGACGACATGAATGTCGAGGGAGAGGTTCTGGCCGGGCCTGGGAGAGGCTGGCAACCAATCGGCTACCAGGATGACGGGTCGGCAGGCCTGGCGGACCGCCTCGAACCCGAGCTTCCGGTTGCGTTGCGAGTCGAGTATCGACCAGCTCACTGCCGGGTGACCGTCGGCGAGGCAGAACAACGCGAACCCACCGGTCGGTGAGTATTTGAGCCGTCGGAGCGTTTCGATGTGGTACCGGAGGAGATCGGCCTGATACCGCTGGGTTGCTGCGATCCATTCATTCAACGATCCATACCTGTCTGGCGGCACGTAGCGATCGAAGAACACTTTTTGTAGTGAATGGTGGCGTTGTGCCTCGTCCCAGTCGAGGTCTGGCCATCGCTCGGGGCGCAGGAAATGTGCATCTGACGGTACTGCCTGAGCTCCGAACTCCGAGACGAAACGAGCCAAGCGAGGCCACAGCGCCATGACAGTCGACAGGTCGCGATAGGAGCCGTGGTACCAACCGAAGTAGGCGTGGGTGTCGGTACCATCGAACAGAAGAGGGTGGGGAAGCACGCCGGAGTGAGCGATGGCTGGGCGTGAGCCGTCTGTCTTTTCCAGGACCCGTTTGATCGAGTGATCCAGAACGGTCTTGTTCCAGGTCGGGAGGACAGTGCTTACGACAGTTCGCAAGGTGGCACGGTGTGCCGATGACCGCTTCGTTGTCGTCACCAGTTTCCTGTCGATGGCGAACGGCTCGTTGTGACCGCACCACACGATCACCGACGGGTGGTGAGCGAGGAGGTCAACTGCTTCACGAGCTTGTCTTCTTGCTTGACGCCGGACCGTATGGCTGTATCCCCACTGCAACGGCAGGTCCTGCCATAGGAGCATTCCGGCTTCGTCCGCAGCGTCGTACAACTCGGGTTTACTGATGTGCCCGTGAATTCGCAACAGGTCAAGGCCTGCTTCGCGTGCCAGATCAACGTCGCGACGGAACTCTTCCTTTGCGACATCTGCCAGTGCTATGCGAGTCGGGCCCTGGTTGGCTCCTTTCAGGAAGAGACGCTGGCCATTGATCGAGAAGATCCAGTTGTCGACCGAGACGTGTCGTAGACCGAGCCGGCACGTACGTCGATCGCTCACTAACGGCTCGATCGATGATGAGGCAGTGGCGGGACCGGAATTGTCGCGCCCGGGCCGACCCGTTACTTCGACCTCGACGGTCAGTTCATAGAGGGGTTGCTCTCCTAAGCTCCACGGCCACCACAGACGTGGGGCGGGAACGGTGAGCGTCCAGGTCACCCGGTTCTCTCCTGCAGCCAGGGTTCGGGGTTCCCGGTATTCGAGTTGCTCGGCGGCCGATTCCCAAGGACAGAGCCTGGACACGAACGTGGCGGCGCATGGTTCCGAGACATCGAGGACCGCGCGCACGAACACGGTCGCTGATTCGTCATTCGCTTCGCGACACAAGGTTCGGAAGAACTTGATCCTGACGGGCCCGCTGCGCTCGATGCGGACCGGACGCCAGATGCCACCTGGGTTCCAGGAGTGATCGAGCATGTCCCAGTGCTGGAAGACGCCGGTGAGGTTGCGCTTCCGTGCCAGGTCCGTTTGGCGGTTACAGGCCACCTCGAGAGCGAGAAGGTGCTCGGACCGCGAACGGAGATGAGAGGTCACCTCGAACTGGTGGGGAAAGAAGTAACCCTCAGTGTCGCCCAGGTACATGCCATCCAGCCACACATCGCTTGTGTAGAAGATCCCATCGAGGACCAGCCAGAAGCGGCCATGCTCATCAAGTGTGCCTCCGCCATACTCGAACTGGTTGCGATACAGCAGCGGACCGTCGGTTTCGCTGAAAGCCGGCGTTGTGCGCCAATGGCTCGGCACGGTGACTGGTTCCCAGTCAAGGTCGTTGAAAGCGATGTCCAAGTACGCTCTTCGTTGTTCGTCGTCGGCGATGACGGCTCGCCAGCCGGTCGCCAGTGTCAAGCCGGGGCGATCGACGAAGGTGATTCGTTCGCCGGAAGACATCGATGCTCGACGCTAGTGCATCTGCATGTTCCTCTTACCGGGTTGACGACATTCCGCGGATCGCGTGGTTCAGCCAGGATGGCGTGGGTAGATCTGCTGGACGCGCTGTACAGTCAGAGGTGACCAGCTGGGGGACCCGTGGCTGATTCAGGGACCGATGATGGTGACCCGCTGACCGGGCAGGCGCGGGACGCGGCGCTGATGCTCAATGGCTTTTCGCGGCAGCAGCTCGACACGCTACTTGCATTGATCTCCGACGTTGTGGTGGTGATCGACCCACAGGGGACGATCCGCTACATCAGCCCGGGGGTGCGAAGGCTCCTGGGCTTCGATCCGAGTTCGATGCTCGGTCGCAGTCTGGTCGAGTTCTTGGACCCAGACAGCGGGGCCGAGATTCTCACTCGTATTTCGCGGCGTCAGAACAACCCCGAGGTCGGTACGACGCTCCGGCTCCGCCACGCCGTCGAGGGATGGCGGGACGTCATCATCTTCGTGAGTACGCATTTGACCTCCGGCGATTCCCGTTATCTCGTTGCTGTGCTGCGTGACGCCACCGATCGGCGGCATACGCTTGATGCACTTCGCCACCGCCTTGCCTTCGAAGACTTGCTCACGCGGGTCGCCTCGGCGTTCCTGAACCGCCCGGCCCATGAGTTCGATCGGTGCGTTGATGAGGTGCTCGCTGACATCGGATCGTTCGCTCGTGCCGATCGCGCGTACCTGTATCTCTTGAATCGCGAGCGTTCTACGGTCGAACTGACCAACCTCTGGTGTGCCGATGGTCTCGAATCGGCGGCCTGGGACAATCGATCGATCGCGCAGTATGAGCTGACCGAATGGCTCGGAGTTTTGCGTAAACCCGAGACGATCTACATCCCACGCTTGGCCGACATGCCAGAGACGTGGCAGCGCGAGCGTCAGCGCCTCGAACCTGCCGGAGCTCAATCGGTATTGGCAAGTCCGTTGGTTAGCCAAGGTGAGGTGATCGGCTTCGTCGGGTTCGACTCGACACGCTCTGAGCGGATCTGGTCAGACGACCACCTGTCCGTCTTGGGTTCTGCCGCGAACATCATTGCTCAGTCGCTGGCTCGCAGTGATGCTGAACAGCGCTTTGGCCTGGCTTTCACCCGCGCACCTCTCGGCATGGCCCTACATGCCTCTGACGGACGGCACATCCAGGTCAACGACGCGTACTGCGAGTTGTTAGGGCGTTCGGAGGACGAGTTGTTGGATCGCCCGCTGTTGGACTTCGTCCATCGTGATCACCATGATGAAATCCGTCGGCGCCACCGCTTGATCTTGAAAGGTGCTAGCGAGACTCTCGTGGCTGAGATCCGTGCGCCGCGCCCGGACGGTGCTGTCGTGTGGTTACGGGTTCACGCTGCAGCGGTGAGAGCGGCAGATGGGTCGCTGCGCTACACAGTCGGTCATTTTGAGAACATCACCGAGCGGCACCGCCAAGAGCTCGACTTGCGGCGGAGCGAGGAACGCTACCGATCGCTTGTCGAGAACTCCCCTGCCCTCGTCGTACGAGTCGATCGGGACTTCCGGCTCACGTACGTCAGCCCGGCGGCGAGAGATCTTGTCGGCTCCGACGTCGATCAGTTCATCGGGAACGACCGGTTGTTCGCCTTGGGCGCTGAGGGGGTGCATTGGCGCCGGGCTATCGACGCGGTCCTTCGCACGGGGCGACGGCATGACCGAGAGTGGAAGATCCGCGTCAACGGTCAGTTGTATTGGTTCCAGTCGCGGGCCGTACCGGAGTTCGACAACGAAGGTCGGGTCAACAATGTCCTGGTATTGAACACCGACATCACCGCGCTGAAGCGCACTGAAGAGGAACTCGTGCATCAGGCGCTCCATGATCCGCTCACCGGGCTGGCCAACCGCACACTCTTGCGTGATCACCTCGACGGTGCCCTCGCTCGAGCTTCTCGTCGACCTGGTTCGTTGGCGGTGCTGTTCTGTGATCTAGATCGGTTCAAGTTGATCAATGACTCGATGGGTCACTGGGCGGGAGACGAGTTGCTCTGCGAGATAGCCCGTCGGCTTGTGTCTGTCGTACGGCCAGGCGACACAGTGGCCCGGCTCGGTGGCGACGAGTTCGTCATTCTCCTTGAGGATGTCCGCGAGCCTCCGGAGCCGGTCCGAGTGGCGGAGAGAGTGCAGCGGGCATTGGCTGAACCGGTGATGATTGACGACACCGAAGTGTTCACGACAACCTCGATCGGCATCGCGGTAGTCGCCGATGATCATGTTGAGGCCGATGACTTGCTGCGCGACGCCGATGCTGCGATGTACCTCGCCAAAGCTCGAGGGCGTGACCGCTACGAGATCTTCGATGAGATTCTGCGCACCGAGGCGACTCAACGACTGAAGATGGAGAACTCGTTGCGGCGATCGCTCGATCTCGGCGGCCTGCTCGTTCACTACCAGCCCGAGGTCCAGCTGTCGACCGGTCGGCTGATCAGTGCTGAGGCCTTGGCGCGCTGGAACCACCCGACCAATGGTGTGCTCAATGCAGCGGCTTTCATCGAGCTGGCTGAAGAGACGGGGCTCATCCTGGATTTGGGCTATTGGGTACTGCGGGAGGCCTGCCAGCAGCTCGGTGCGTGGCAACGTGAGCGCCCAGGCCGAATCGAAATGATGCGAGTAAACCTCTCGGCCCGACAGATTGCCCAGCCTGACATCGTCGATCGCGTCATCGGCGCGATGGAGGAGGGAGGAGTGGAACCGCCTGCGCTTTGTCTCGAAATCACGGAGACCGCGTTGATGGACGATCCTGTTGCCAGTCTGAAGGTCCTGAGCGATCTGCGGCAGCTCGGTGTGCGATTGGCGATCGACGACTTCGGGACCGGCTACTCGTCACTGGCGTATCTCAAGCGGTTTCCGGTCGATGTCGTGAAGATCGATCGCAGTTTTGTCGACGGACTCGGTGACGATCCGGAGGACACAGCGATCGTGGCGGCGATCATCTCGATGGCTGGAGCTCTTGGTCTCGATGTTGTTGCCGAAGGTGTCGAGACCGCTAGGCAGCTCGGGGAGCTCCGTCGTTTGGGTTGTGATCGCGCGCAGGGCTTCCTGTTTGCGCCTGCTGTTGCACCTGAGGATTTCTGGACGGTCGCGCAATCCTCTTTTGATGTCGGTGGACGCTGATCTGGGCTGATCTGGTCTGTGTGATTGACCAGTTCTATCCCTTTGGTCCCTTTTCCCCTGTACACGGGGGACAAAAGCACGCAAGGGGCGGTAGGTTGACGTTTGCTGACGTGACCAATGGGAGGTCGGGTCGCTTCTTTGTCGGGGACGGGACGTCGCCGCGTTGGCGGCAGCGGTCACTGGGTGGCCTGATCCTTTGAAGGGGAACGAAACGCATGAGTGAGCTTCCGAAAACGTTGGGCCAGCTGCGTGAGTCGGGTTGGGTATCCCGCCCGGTCAAGGAGGAGGTCCGGGAAAATGTCATTGCTCGCATCCGAGCAGGTGAACCGCTGTTCCCTGGCGTCGTGGGTTATGACGAAACGGTTCTGCCGCAGCTCGAGAATGCCCTGCTCGCCGGCCATGATGTGATCTTCCTAGGCGAACGTGGCCAAGCCAAGACGCGAATGATCCGGTCGGTTACCTCGTTGCTTGACGAATACCTGCCGATCGTCGCTGGATCGGAGATCAACGACGACCCGTACCACCCCGTTTCGAAATTCGCCCGGGAACTGGTCGCCGAGGCTGGTGACGAGACTCCTATTGAATGGGTGCACAGGGACGATCGCTTTGGCGAGAAGCTGGCGACGCCGGACACCTCTATCGCTGACTTGATAGGAGAGGTGGATCCGATCAAGGTCGCAGAAGGGCGCTACCTTTCGGATGAGCTCACGTTGCATTACGGGTTGGTGCCTAGGACGAACCGCGGCATCTTCGCCATCAACGAACTCCCAGATCTTGCGGAGCGAATCCAAGTCGGCCTTCTCAACGTCCTCGAGGAACGCGACGTCCAGGTCCGGGGTTACAAGATCCGCTTGCCGCTCGACATCCTCTTGTTCGCGTCAGCCAATCCTGAGGATTACACGAATCGTGGGCGGATCATTACCCCGTTGAAGGATCGGTTCGGTGCTCAGATCCGCACGCACTATCCGCTCGATGTCGCGACTGAGGTTGCAATCGCAGTTCAAGAGATGCGACCGCTTGAGGCCGAGGGACTCAGGGTCGCAGTGCCCGAGTACATGGCTGAGATCGTGGCAACCGTTTCGCACCTCGCCCGTCGAAGTGCCCACATCAATCAGCGGTCCGGGGTCTCGGTGCGTTTGACAATCGCCAACTTGGAGACACTGGTCGCCAACGCGGCTCGACGTGCCCTTGTTCATGGCGAGACTGAGGTGATCCCGCGTATCGGTGATCTCGACGCGCTGGTTTCGTCAACAGCAGGCAAGGTCGAAATCGAGGCGATCGAAGAGGGGCGTGACGAACAGATCATCGATCACCTGCTGAGCTCTGCTGTCCTCACTGTATTCAAGCACTGGTGCCCGATGGACAAAGTGAGAAAGGTGCTTGAACCCTTTGAGCAAGACCTCGTGGTTCATGTGGGGGAGGACGTGCCGTCGTCAGACTATGTGGACCTCCTGTCGAAGGTGCCCGCGTTGCAGGAGACTGTGAAGGAGCTCGCCGGGGCCGACGAGTCCCCTGCGTCGGTTGCAGCGGCAATCGAATTCGTGCTCGAAGGTCTCCACCTGTCGAAGCGCCTCAACAAGGACGCTGTTGGCGGTCGCGCACAGTACCGGGGACGCGGCTGACCAGGTCAGGGGTTCGATATCTCTCGGACTGAGCCATCGGATTCCGCGACGACCACTCGGTCGACCATCGAAGACAGGAATAGTCCATGCTCGATCAGCCCGGGCACTGCTTGCAACGCCGAGGCTAGCCCGGTCGGGTCGGGGATTTCACCAAAGAACGCATCGGCGAGCAGCGCACCGTTGTCGCTTGCCTCGGGTCGGAACCGGACCTCTGCGGCGCCAAGCGAGCGGACCTGATCAGCGACGACCTCAGGTGCAAAGCGTAGTACTTCGATCGGTGTCCCGAATCGGCCCAACTGCGGAACCAGTTTCGAGTCATCGACGACGACGATGAAGCGGTCTGCCATGGTTGCGACGATTTTCTCGCGGGTGAGCGCACCCCCTCCGCCCTTGGTCAGGTTGAGTCGTTGGTCGACTTCGTCGGCTCCGTCGATAGCGATGTCGAGGTGACGCACGAGGTCAGGCTGTTCCACCTTCAAACCGACCGAGTTGGCCAGGTTCTCGGTCTGTGTCGACGTCGCAACGCATCGGATCTCGAGGTCACCCGAGCGCACCCGTTCACCCAAGGCGACGATCGTGAAGTGAACCGTGGACCCGGTGCCCAGTCCCACCCGCATGCCCGATTCGACATAGGTCGCGGCATGACGCCCCGCAGCCTCCTTCGCGGCGCTTCGTGGATCTGTTCGAGTGCCGGTGGTCCCAGCGTCAACTTCTGCCACTCCGCCAGCATGTCATGCCATCCACTCACGCCGCCCGTCAGCCGATAGGCGCCTTCTGCCGAGGAGGCTGGTGGTTTGGTTCGCGCCGAATGGGGGTGAGGTGCTCGAAGGCACCCCGACACGATCAATCGGGGCGAAGGATCACTGCCTGGTCACCGGCGAGAGGACTGGACCATCGATTGCCGGCGCGCTCGCCTTCTCATCGGCGCTTCTGCGTCGCGTACTCGCGTGCGAGCTCTGCGCTGCCCTTGGGATTCCGATCTCGGTCGAACAGCCCGAATTGCACGTCGTACCCGTGAGACCATTCGTAGTTGTCGACGGCAGTCCAATGAAAGAATCCGCGTACGTCGATGCCGTCCGCGAGCGCTCCAGCAACCTGTTCGATGGAGTCGCGCAGCAAAGAGGTGCGCCACTCGTCGTCGTCGGTCCCAAATCCACATTCGGCGACGAGGAAGCTGCGTCCGGGCAGTTCGTCGTGTAGCCGGCGCAACACGATGCCAAGGCCCTCTGGCCAGGGTGCATAGCCCATTGGTCCGACCTTGGCGTCGGCTGGATAGGGGCCGACTCCCATGTCCGCATACACGGTCATGGCGTTGTAGTAGGAGAACCCGATGTAGTCGAACGAACCAGCCATCTCCGGGATTTCCTCTTCTGGCAAGCCCGGTACCGCGAGTACGCCATCTCGGAGCGCCCGTATCCACGACGTCCACAAGACGTCGTCGAAGAGTCGGGCGATCGCCTCTGCCCGCTCACGCTCGGTGGTGTCGCGAGATCGGACGCCGGGGTACACGGGAGACAGGTTCATGATCGTGCTCACGGGCTTGCCGCCGGAGCGGAGCAAGCGCCATGCCTCGTGGTTGGCGAGATGGATGGCGCGAAGTGCTTTCGGGAACTCGGTGGGGTCGGTTTTCCCCGGCGGAAGCCCACCGAGCAACCAGCCCGCACCGGCATAGGCCACCGGTTCATTGATTGGTTTCCATCCGAACACCAGGTCGCCGAACGTTTCGCCCATCCAATCGACATGGCGCGCCCAGTAATAGCCGCGCGCCTTGTCGTCGAGGAATCCGCCCATGTCTTCGCTGAACCAGCCGGGTAAGGAGAAGTGGTGCAGGCAGACCCAGATCTTGATTCCTGCTTTCCGAGCAGCTTCGAGCACCTCTGTGTAGTGCTCAACGGCAGCCGCGTCGTGCTTTCCTTCGAAGGGTTCGACCCGAGCCCATTCGATCGAGAGCCTGTGATGGGTGAGTCCGTAGCTGGCGAACAACTCGAAGTCCTCGCGAAAGCGCCTGGCGAATCCGTTGCCGTCGCGTGATCTGGGTGCTTTGCCCGCTTGTTCCCAGCGGAAGTAGTCACTGCGGGGTGCTGCGCCTTCGGTCTGGGTGGAGGATGCGGCCGATCCCCACCAGAAGTCGTCCGGGAACTCACTCATTGTTCCTGCTCACCCTCCAACGTGGCTCGCCCATCCGCACCCTAGCGGCGGGTCGACGAGCGTTGGGCGGACGATAGCCTGAGGAGATGCGTGGCTCGAGCGACCGCCCCGGAGACATCCCGAAGCTTGTTCGGCCCGGAGGTCGGTTCCGCTACTCGCGCTGGGACGGCACTCAGGTGGGGTTTGAGCTTGACGCCTTTGATGTCTTTGCCGAGATCAACGACGACCTGCTCTATCACGGTGACCTGAACGCAGCGCTCCGACGAATGCTTCAGTCGGGCTTTTCGGATCGCAACGGCGACCAGCTCATGGGGTTGCGCGAGATGTTGGAGAAGCTTCGTCGTCGCCGGATAGACCGAATGGAGCAGTACAACCTCGGAGGGGTGTATGACGACATTGCCCAAGAGTTACGGGATGTTGTCGACCTCGAACGCGAGGCACTCGACCGGCTTGTCAGTGATGCTGACCAAAGTGACGATCCGCGGCGTCAGGAGTTGACACGACAGTCGGTCACAGAGAAACACCGACAGCTCGACACGCTGTCACCGGACCTCGCCGGCATGGTGCGGGATCTTCAGCACTACGAGTTCACTTCGTCGGAAGCACAGCAACGGTTTGACCAACTACTCGGCAGGCTGCGCCAGCAGATCGTGCAGAGCTATTTCAACCAGATGGCAGGGGCGATGGCCAACGTTACGCCCCAGGACCTGCAGCGGATGAAGGACATGCTGAGCGAGCTGAACCAGATGCTCGAGCAGCGCAGACGCGGGGAAGAACCTGACTTTGAGGGTTTCATGCGCCGCTTCGGTGATTTCTTCCCCGAAAGCCCACGGAATCTCGACGAGTTGCTCGAGGTCATGGCTCAACGCATGGCTGCTATGCAGGCCTTGCTCAACTCGATGACGCCTGAGCAGCGCGCGCAGCTCCAGGGCCTGGCCGAGCAGTTGCTCGAGGACATGGACTTGCGCTGGCAGGTCGACCAGCTCGGGCAGAACCTGCGTCAGATGTTCCCGGACCTGGGCTGGAATCGCCGATACGACTTCTATGGCGAGGACCCGTTGGACTTTGCCGAAGCGGCAGCGATGATGCGTGAGCTCAGTGACATCGATCAGCTCGAGAACCTCCTGCGCGGCGCGACCAATCCGGGAGCTCTCGCCGAGGTAGATCTCGACCGGGCGCGGGAACTGCTAGGCGATGAGGCTGCCCAGTCACTCGAGCGCATGTCGGAGCTCACCAGGATGCTGGAAGAAGCTGGTTTGATAGAGAATCGGGAGGGTCGGTTCGAGCTGACACCACGCGGAATCCGTCGTATCGGTCAGAACGCACTTGCTGATCTGTTCAAGAAGCTGAGCAATGATCGCCTCGCGAAACATGAACTGCAACGAACGGGCGCAGGGCACGAGCGTGAGTACTCCACCAAGCCCTTCGAATGGGGCGACCCATTCAACCTCCACATTGAGAGAACCGTTCGGAACGCGATCCGCCGGACGGGTGGTGGCACTCCGGTTCGGCTGACCCCTGATGATTTCGAAGTCGAGCGAACCGAGCATCTCGTCCGGACTTCGACGGTGTTGATGCTCGACCTGTCGCTCTCAATGCCGATGCGTGACAATTTCTTGCCCGCCAAGAAGGTCGCGATGGCGCTGCACTCGCTGATCTCGATGCAATACCCGCGTGACTACCTCGCGATCGTCGGGTTCTCCGAAGTGGCGCGAGAACTAAAAGCTGAACAGCTCCCGGAGGTTTCGTGGGATTTCGTGTACGGGACCAACATGCAGCATGCCTTCTCGATTTCACGGTTGTTGCTTGCCCGCCAATCCGGGACGAAGCAGATCATCATGATCACCGACGGCGAACCGACTGCCCACATCACTCCATCGGGTGACGTCTTCTTCAACTATCCGCCAGTGCAGGAAACAGTCGACGCGACGTTGCGGGAAGTGGTGCGTTGCACCAGGGAAGGGATCCGCATCAACACCTTCATGCTGGACCCGACACAGCATCTGCGCCATTTCGTCGAACAGCTGACCCGACTGAACCGAGGTAGGGCGTTCTTCACTACTCCTGAGACGCTCGGCGACTATGTGCTCGTCGACTTCATCGAGCAGCGGCGCAAGCTCCTGAGAGGTCGTCGCGTCGGCTGACCTCGGAGCTGTCGAGAATGGCGGGACTGATCCCGACCTCCCGGCCTAGCTTGATGTCATCCAGCTAACAACCGCCGGTAATACCCATAGGTTGGGTCGTCGAAGGCGACGAGTATGACACGATCGAGCTCTGGGATACTCGTTGACTTGACCGTGGCAACGGCGATGCAAGCGGCTCTCTCTGGTGGGAATCCAAAGACACCGGTCGAAATGGCGGGGAAAGCGATCGACCGTGCGCCGACTGCTACGGCAGCCTCCATGGAACGCCGATAGCAGGACTCCAGCAGTGTGTCTTCTCCTGCGTTACCTCCTTGCCACACCGGTCCCACTGTGTGCACGATCCATCGGGAGGGTAGGCCGAATCCGGGAGTGACGACGGCATCGCCGGGCGCGCAGTAGCCGATCGCCGCGCATGCCTCGTCGAGTTCTGGACCGGCGCCGGCGAAGATCGCCCCGCAGACCCCCGCGCCTCGCCGGAGTGACGAGTTGGCAGCGTTGACGATCGCGTCGACTTCCAGAGTCGTGATGTCTCCTCTCCATGTCTCGATCACCATGGCGACCATCGTGACACCGCGTACCGAGCTAGTTGTTCCCCCGAGCTCAACTCTCCCGGGTTGGCCGACGAGCTGGCGTGGCTGACCCCGTTTGGCTGGGCGATTCATCCTCCCCAGCGAAAGACGTGGAGCAGGTCGGAGTACTGGTCAGTCCAAAGCGGTGCTCCTGATGGACCTTCGAGCGTGCGCCACTTGCCTGAGGTGGCCACCGGGGAGAGGTGGTCGGGGCTCCGTGCGAGCAGGACCCAAGTGGCGTCGAGCTTGCCTTCGGCGGACTGTTCTGGGGTGGCCACATCAGATTGGATCACCCCGTAGATTGCCAGGTCGTCAGCCAGCCGGGTCAGCACTGGCTCGAAATCGAAATAACGGTTCGAGATGTGAAAGGCGATCACTCCGGTGTCTGTCAGGCGGTCCACGTAGAGTTGTAGCGCCTCGCGTGTCATGAGATGGAGCGGAATAGCATCCGAACTGAACGCGTCGATGACAAGCAAGTCATAACGGGCGTCGGTCGCGTCAGCAAGAGCGAGCCGACCGTCGCCGATTACGATTTCGACCTCGGCCTTGGATTTTGGGATGAAGGTGAACAGTTCGGGGTTCTTCGCGATGCGGGTCACGGCTGGATCGATCTCGTAGTAGGTGAAGGTGTCACCTGGACGGCCATACCAGGCAAGCGCGCCGGAGCCCAGGCCGATCACTCCTACTGACCATGGTTTCTCTCGGGTTGAGTTGGACTCGAACCACTGACCGATTGGGCCGGTTGGGTGGAAATAGGTGAGTGGTATGCCAGCGTTTGGACCGGTGAAGTCCTCCATCCCGTGAACGGTGCGTCCGTTGGTGAGGACATGGCGCCCTCCGGCAGTTTGATCTTCGTAGACACGGTGGATACCGAAAAATGTCCGCTCGCTGTACCGCGTAGGGTTGGCGGGGACGAGTATTGCGATCCCAAGTACCACGGCGATGGTGCTGGCATAGCCGGTCGATGTGCGGGCGAGGGCATAGGCACCGCCGATTGCTAGCGATGCCACGATGATCGCAACTGTGAGGGCCTGGTGGGTGCCTTCGCTCCGGATTGCCACACTTGCGATGGCGAGAGCGGTCGCTACCGCTCCAAGGACGGCGACCCGTGCTCTTCCTTCGAGTCTTGGTAAACCGAACCGGAGGCGATCCCTGCCTGGTTGGTTGGCGGTGATCACCTCGTGATCACCGAGGCTCTTCTGACGTATACCGGGTCTATTGGTAAATATTGACCGAGGAAGGATTGCTAAAGAAGCCACGATGGCGAGCGGATACTCAAGGACCGAAGAAAATAGCTGTGGTGCAATCAGGGCGGTGAGAATTCCGCCGATAACCCCTCCAATCGCCAACAACAGATAGAACTCAGTTAGATGGTCAGCAGCTGGTCGCTCGCTCGCGAGCCGTCCGTGCGCCACCATCGCAGCGCAAACGAACACCCCCAGGTGTAGGGGGAGTTCGAACCAAATCGAGCTGATGAAGCCCAGAAAACTGAGGGCAAGTGGGACCGCCAGGAGCTTGAGGATTCGGGCGGCGATAGTGGATGGACGGGTAGATCGGCTTCCGAACGCAATTATGAACGTCACCAGGTAAGCCGACAGAGGGATAACCCAAAGCAGCGGCATTGAGGCTATATCGGTTGCGATGTGATGGGTAACACCGAGCATCAGCGCTGATGGGATCGCTGCAAGCCCGATCCACCTCAAACGGGTCCGAATATCGATGGTGGGACGGATGCCTTGAGTTCCCGGCGCGCACGTTTCCTCGGCGCCCCCTGCACTTTCATGAATCGTTTCTGACTGTTCGGAGGTTCTGGGTTCGGCTGTGTCGGCCGGATTGGAACTTCGTAGACGAGTTTCCCGCCGGAGGAGCAACGCGCAGGCGACTGACAGACCGACGAACACGGCATACCCAATTGACCAAAAACGTGCTTGCGTGTCGAGAGCGAGCATTGGTTCGAGAACGAGCGGGTAACCAAGGAGGGCGCCCAGGCTGCCGGCATTGCCGGCGGCATACAGGAAATAGGGGTCGGCGGCATGCGGATGGTTGGTTGCCGAGAACCACCGCTGCAGCGTGGGGCTCGAAGTCGACAGCATGAGAAACGGCGCACCGATCATCACGGCGAGTGAGAGCAAGGTCCATATCACCGGTGAACCAGAAGTCGGCGGTTCCCAGCCGTCGGGAAGGCCGATCGGTAGCAGGAGGCAGGGCACTGCGAGCAGACCAAGTTGGGCCAGTGATTGGCGCCGAGGTCCCCAGCGGGTGAGTGTCAGGTGCGCCAGGCTGTAACCCGCGAGCAGTGCGCCCTGGAAGAAGACCATCGCCGTGTTCCACACCGAAGGTGTTCCACCGAGAAGTGGCAAGAGCATCTTGGTGGCAAGCGGCTGAACGAGGAACAGCAGCGAAGCGCTCAGGAACGAAGCGATGACGAACAGCGCAAGTGTTAGCCGCGCACGCGTAGGAACGCGGATTGATTCGGGTTCTTCATGCCCGCTGGAAACGGACTTCGTCACGCTTGACGTTTACCAGATCTGATCGGAGCCCGGAGAACGGGACGAGAGTGTGTGGAAATCAAAAAACCCCCTTGCGCTGTGAGCCAAACCGGGCCATTATCACACCGTTGTAATTACAGATGTGGTATGGGCCACATCGTCGCAGCGGTTGCTTCGGGGCCTACTGGATGGGAGAAGCGCTCAAACCGAGTGCTATCGCTGTCCGGTGTTGCTTCATGGTAAGTCGCGGCGAAGTGGCTTGTACGGGCGGGGGTAACCAGGAGGAGGCCGAATGATGCAGAGCGCGACCGACAGGCCTTTGGACAAGTCGTGGCAGGACTTTGCGAACTGCCTCGGGGTCGATCCCGATCTATTTTTCCCGGAGCGGGGTGCGTCCACCAAAGAAGCCAAGGAGGTCTGCAAGGGCTGCGTCGTGCGCGAGGAATGCCTTGAGTACGCCCTTGCCAACGGCGAGAAGTTCGGCATCTGGGGTGGGATGAGCGAGCGTGAACGCCGGCGAATCCGTCGCCAACGGGCCTTGGCCCGAGCAGCCGCTGCAGCGAATGCCACGGCGTGACCTTGAGTGCCGGCGCTTGTTGCGCTCGGATTTCCGGGCTTCACTGCCGCGAGGGCGCGCCTGATATGCAGTGTCCCGTCACGCTGAGCCGTTGAGCCCCAGCTCATGCAAACGTGCTTCGATTGTTCGTGATTCGTCGAGATCGAGTTCTTCCCATCGTCGAGGGTCGATTCGTTCGAGAACGGCGGCGGGAACGAGTCCGACGAGCTCAGCGCGGCGGATTGGAGCCTTGCTGGCCACGAGGTCGTACACCTCGGCCGGCCCGGTCTGCAGTGGATCGATCAAATTCATCGAGACTTGCACGCCACCCGTGACGGCGAACCCCAGTGCCCGCACTGCGGGGCCTCGTAGTTCGCGGGCGATTCGGCGGGCAGTGGTCACATCGTCTCCATCGAGCCAAAGGTTGTAAGCGACGAGGACGCCTCGAGCGCCAACAGCGCAAGCTCCTGCGGTCAAATGCGGCTGGTTGGGTCCGGTGTCAGGCTTGATCGACGTCCACGCACCGCGGCGGACCTCGGGTAGGGAGCGTTCTGGTCCGTAGAGAAAACAAGGAAGGCCCAGTTCGTCGCCAGCCCACTGGGCGAAAGCATCGCGAGCGGCGACGGCGTCAGCCATCGTCGCTTGGCCGAGCGGTACGAAAGGGACGACGTCGACCACGCCGATCCTGGGGTGTACGCCCTCATGCTTTCGCAAGTCGAGTCGGAGGACTGCGGCAATGGTGATGGCTCGCGCCGCCGCTTCACCCACGACGGTGAGTACCGACCGGTTGTGGTCGGGGTCAGTGTGGACATCGAGCAACTCGCCGAGGGCCGCTCGCGAGGTTGTTTCGATGGCAGCATGGTCGCGGCCCTCACTGATGTTGATCACACACTCGAGCACAGGGCGACATTGTGTGCTGTTCGGCCGCCTGGTGGACAACCGGTTAGGCTTGCGACCTATGGCCCTCGGCTTCAACCTCGGTGGCCCCGAACTCCTGATCGTCCTCCTGATCGTCCTGCTCGTGTTTGGTGGATCGCAGCTACCCAAGCTCGCCCGCAACCTCGGCCAGGCTCAAAAGGAGTTCAAGCGCGGTCTGGATAGTGGCGCCGACGACGACAACACGACTGCTTGACCTAAGAGCGTCCGGCGTTTCAACCGGTCATCGCGCTGGATCGTCCGGGAACCCCTGGGCACTTCGCGCCGTTTCGATGACAAGCCCTTCGTCGGGACCGCAGACGCGGCTGTTTCGTTCCACGGGCACTCGCGCGCTGCGGAGCATCCGATCATGACGGACGGACAGACAACCGACCGGGCTCCGACATGGGAGGAGGTTGCTCGGGACTACGGGCGCTTCTTGTATACCGTCGCCTATCGGCTCACCGGGCGTCATGAGGAAGCACAGGATCTGGTACAGGAGGTGCTGCTGCGGGTGCATCGAGGTCTTGCGACCTATCAACCTGGATCTATCGAGGGCTGGTTGAGCCGCATTACCACCAACGCGTTTCTTGACGAGGTTAGGCGGCAGAAGCGTCGTCCGGTTGAGCCACTACCTGCTGAGCCGGACCGTGTGCTTCGGGGTAGCCCCCCGGCTGATGACGAGCTCGAAGCATCCAACCTGCCCGAGCATGTCCAGGCGGCACTCAGGTCTCTGCCGGAGGAGTTTCGCGTCCCTGTTGTTCTTTGTGATGTGGTCGGCCTGAGTTACAAGGAGATCGCGGACGTTCTGGGGATTCCGATGGGAACGGTGCGGAGTCGGATACATCGGGGCCGGATGCAGATGAAAGAAGTCCTCAAGTGAGCAGACCTGAACCAAGCGCCGAAGCGGGCCCTTCGGGCAGTGGGGGTGTCCGAGAATTGCTGTCGGCATGGTTGGACGGAGAATTGGAACTGGCCGAAGCTGAAGCGGTCGTTGCGCTGGTCGAGCGCGATCCGGATGCCAAAGCCGAATTCGAGGCCGCACGAACCGTTCGTGCGATGCTGCGTGAGCTCCCGCAGGTCGAGCCACCGGCCGGGTTCTATGAGCGGCTGCTCGAGTGCGGCCCCGTGCTTGGTTGGTCGCGGGTCCGGGGCGATGCCAGAGGCGTGCATCCCCACGGCCGGTGGGGATCTCATTCGGCTCCAGTCGATCCCGAGATGACGAGGGTTGTCCGTCGTGAACGGAGACGCCGTGGTGGCTTGGTCGCTTTGGCAGCACTCGGGACGGCTACGTCATTCATTGCGGTAGTTGGCATGACGCCGGCTGTTGATCGCTTCGTTCCTCCAATCGAAGCGTTCGCAGCCCGGCATGAGCAGATGACAGCGTCTGGCGGGCAGCCGCGTGGAAACGATCGAGACGAGGCAAGCGGGTTTGCCGTAGCTCCTGTTTCATGGCTTGACACGATGGCGCCAACGGCGATGGGGGAGTACCGGCGGGTAGCCGGTTATCGGTCCGATGACGTTGTGCACCTCGTCTACTCGGACGGTACGTCCCTCGTGTCCATTTACGAACAGCCTGGGAACGTTCATTGGCGCGGCTTGCCAAACGGAGATCGTATGTCCCTTGGGTCTGTCTCGGCCTGGTCGTCTCGGCGGGGAGAGGGCGAAATCCTCGTAGTCGAACGCCAGTCGGTGGTGTTCACGCTGATCGCATCGGCGCCTCATGACGAGATGGTTGAAATGGCGACGAGGATGCCGACGATGACTCCCCACGTCGGCATGGGGGAGCGCTTGCGTCGTGCATGCGAACAGATGATCGAAAGCTTCGGGCTTGACGTATCCGACCGCTGATCGATCTGCGTCAGCGGACGTTGACCAGTGCAGGATCGGCCGCTTGTTTGCGTTGCTTCAGGATGCGTCGGCGCTGTCGCTCAGATGTACCGCCCCACACGCCGTGATCAATTCGATGCTCGAGGGCGTATTCAAGACACTCCGTCTTCACTGGGCAGGTCGCGCAGATCCTCTTGGCGATCTCAACCCCGACGCCGTCGCTCGGGAAGAAGGTTTCCGGTGGCTCGAAGCGACAGTTGCCCCGTGCCATCCACTCGTTTTCGTCCATTGCGCCTCCGTGGGATTTCCCTGTAGTACGGAGTCGAAGCCGGTTTAGTTCCCAGGGTGTACTTCGGGATCATTCCGACCAGCCATGGCTGCGGACCCGGCGTTGCCCATGGCACCACGAGCCGCAACCCGCGGAGCTGTTGACAATATGGACCTACGGTAGTCGCGGCGAACGGGGGAGTAGTAGCAGCCGCTAGCCTTTTTCTCTCGGTGTGCTGACACCCTCCATCTCGATAGCGCGAAGAGGCGACGACGACCTGTGCTTGAGCCTGACGAAACTCCCGATGAGGTGCCGAGTTCCGGTCGCTCGGCAGGTGACTGTGAAGGGCTCCCCCGGTCCCACCGACCGCCCATCTCGCCAAGCGATAGGGTCCCTGACGATCGGTCGCGCGAAGCGATTTTTTCTCTGACGCGAGGCACGGGTCTGACGCCCCCAGTAGCCGATGCCGGTATCGGCGCTCGTCCGGGATTTGGTGGTTCTACTCGATCGAATTCCATCGCCGGAAGTACGGGCCGGATGGCTCGACAGAATCCGTGGCCGACACCAGCCCCTGAAGCTTCGTCAGTGGTTGAACCGCCGAGGTCACGAGAGGGCGAGTCGGGTCGCCAAGGTTGGCCGGGAGCCCCGGTGCCGCCCCAGCCGGCGGTTGGCGCCTTCGCCCGGCAAGACATGGGCCCGACCTCAGCGCCCCCGGAGAGCCTCCCGTGGTCGGCGAAGCGAGAATCGGCTGAGTTGGATTCGTTCGCCAGCCAGCAGCAGTTCGCACCATCTGGGCCAACGTTGGCCGGTCCAGACGATCCGCTGGCGCCCCAGGGGATGGCGCAAAGCAACGCTGTCAACGCAGTGACTGGTGGTACTGCTTGGGGTATGTCGGGGTCCCGGCCAACACCGGGCACGGGTTCGGAGTCGTCGGTCAAGGTGGCGTTACTCGCTGCCGTGCTCGCTGCTGCTGTCGCCACCATCGTGACGAGTGCATTCTTTCTGGGCGCTGGTTACGGACCGAGCGAGGCACGGGACAGAGCAGTGACCATGCCCCGCTCGACGGTTGCTGGTCGTGGGCTTGATGTCCAGAGCATCCTTGAGCGCACTGAGGAATCAGTCGTAGCAATCCACACGGGTACGACAACATCGCGCGGGGTTTTCGGCGGCGCCGGAACGGGCATAGTGCTGTCATCTGATGGGCTGATCCTCACGAACGCCCATGTGGTGGGTAGCCTCGGGGACATCAGGGTCACGTTCTCGAACGGGCTCGAGTACGACGCGGAACTCGTCGGCAGTATCCCGGATGACGACGTCGCGCTCATCCAGGCTCGAGGAGTGTCTGGACTCGAGCCTGCTGAACTCGGATCCTCGGAAAATCTGCAGGTAGGTGATGAGGTTCTCGCCATCGGTAATGCGTTGAACCTTGGGGGCAAACCGACGGTCACGCTCGGGATCGTGTCGGCGAAGGATCGTACGATCCACGCCCCGAACATCACGCTCGAAAAGCTCATTCAGACGGATGCAGCCATCAACCCGGGAAATTCGGGTGGGCCACTCATCAACGCTGAAGGTCAGGTGGTCGGGGTAAATACCGCCATTATCAGCGACGCCCAGAACATCGGCTTCGCCATCCCGATCGACATCGTCAAGCCGCTCATCGAGGACATCAGGAATGGCAGGGCGACGGTCACCCTGGACTCAGCGTTCCTTGGTGTGAGCACGACCGCAGTAGGGGACGTCAACGAGGCCGTAATCGACCAGTACGGGATTCGGACCAACCATGGGGCATTCATCCAGGACGTGACGCCAGGCTCGGCTGCTGCTGCTGGTGGCCTTCGGGAAGGCGATGTCATCACGAGTATCGACGGCACTGAGGTGAAGTCATCATCTGACCTGGGCGCGCTCATCCGAAGCAAGCAGCCGGGAGACACCGTCACGATCGAATACGAGCGTCGGGGGATGCGTTCGAGGATCGAGGTCACGCTCAAGAGTCGCCGTGACTCGGGCGGGTGAGTGGAAGATCGCCCTGGGAGCGGACGGGTTACCGAGCGCAGCCGCCGCAGCCGCCATGTCCGGGCTGACCCAGGTCGGGCTAGGCTGCTCACTCATGTCGCTGAACGACCAACCCGCGAACGAACCGCCCCGAGCCCACGTCAAGATCATTTACCTTGGTCCCGTGGCGCCGCATTGGGAAGTGCGCACCATCTCGGGTGATCGCTCGGTGGCTGAGGCTTTCCGTGATCGCGTGATGGCCCGGCTCCTCCTGCTCCCGCATCACGATCCGCAGTTTCGCCGGAATCGCGAGCGGATCGTACGAGATGCCGAGCGGGAAAACATCCTGCTGGAATGGGACCTTGGCATTCCCGAGGAAGACGCGCTGGTTTCCTGATCCAGTCTTGACGAGCCGAAGTCGCCGGTTCGTGGAAGCAAGTCCACCGTCCCTGCGACGGCGATGCTGACAGCGGCACCTTGCTCGCGACGTGCCGGATTCATCGGCTCACTTGTGGCGTGCTAGGGCACTCTCGCTGTCGGCCCTAGGGTGAGAGCGAGGTGTCGCCAGTAGGCTCAGACCATGTCCGTCTGCGACGGTGATCAGTCCCGTTCGACTGCCCCTTGTGGCCTTGGCAACAGCGATGCTGGTGAGGGTCTGCATCTCCGGCGTCGTCCAGATCGTTTCATCAACCGCGAGTTGTCATGGTTGGATTTCAACGAGCGGGTGTTGGCGCTGGCCGAGAATCGGGACATTCCACTACTTGAACGGGCCAAGTTTCTAGCGATCTTCAGCACCAACCTCGATGAGTTCTTCCAGGTGCGAGTGGCTGGCTTGAAGGATCAGGTTGCTGCGGGACTCACCCAGCTTTCGCCTGATGGTCGTTCCCCGGCGCAGCAACTACTGGAAATCCGCGAGCGGGTCGAGGAACTTGTGGAGAGGCACGAACACATTTTCCTGGACCAGATCGTGCCCGAGCTGGCGTCGGTGGGCATCGTGTTCTCACGGTGGGACCAACTCGACGAGGACGACATCAAGTACTTGGACGAGGTCTTCGAGGAGCGCATCTTTCCGGTACTTACGCCGCTTGCTGTCGACCCAGGTCACCCGTTCCCCTACATCTCGGACCTCTCACTCAACCTGGCGGTGATCGTGCGTGATCCTTCCACTGCCGCGCGCAAATTCGCGCGGGTTAAGGTTCCGCTGCTGTTGCCCAGGTTCGTGGTGATGCCCGACGGTGAACGATTTGTACCTCTCGAACAGGTCATTGCCGCGCATCTCGACGTGCTCTTCCCCGGCATGTTGATCGAGAGCCACTACGCCTTCCGGGTGACGCGCAACGCTGACCTGACTCTCGAGGAGGAAGAGGCTGACGACCTTCTTTCCGCAGTGGAACTCGAACTGCGGCGTCGGCGATTCGGCCGAGCTGTCCGCCTCGAGATTGACGCGCAGATGAGCGACGAGGTGCGTGAGCTGCTGGTGAGGGAACTCGATATCGAGGATGAGGACGTATACGCTCACACCGGCCCTCTCGATCTGGGTGGTCTGTTCTCGCTTCACGCGTTGGACCGGCCGGACCTCAAGGATCCCGTGTGGGTGCCGGTGACCCAGCATCGCCTAGCCGCCGAAGACGATGAGCATGCGGTGTCGTTCTTTGCTGAGCTACGAAAGGGCGACATCTTGGTACATCATCCCTATGACTCCTTCTCGACGTCGGTTGAGGAGTTCGTACGCCAGGCGTCGGCAGATCCCAACGTGCTCGCGATCAAGGTCACGCTCTATCGCACGACTCGGGGAAGCTCGCTGATTGAGTCGCTGATCCGGGCTGCCGAGCGAGGTAAGCAGGTGGCGGCGTTGGTTGAGCTAAAAGCGCGGTTCGATGAGGAGCGCAATATCGAGTGGGCCCGCGAACTCGAGAATGCTGGCGTCCATGTCGTGTACGGACTCGTCGGCCTCAAGACCCACTCGAAGATCACGCTGGTCGTCCGTGACGAGCAGGGAGGGATGAGGCGCTACTGCCACATCGGCACGGGCAACTACAACCCGAAAACTGCGCGCCTTTACGAAGACCTGGGCCTGTTGACTGCCGATCTCGACATCGGTGCTGACGCGACCCAGCTGTTCAACTATCTGACTGGGTATGCACGGGACATCGAGTACCGGAAGCTCCTGGTCGCTCCATTGTATTTGCGTAGTCGTTTGCGGGAGCTCATCCTGCGCGAAGTCCGGTCGGCAGGCGCTGAAGGGCGCATCATCATGAAGATGAACAGTCTCGTCGATCCCGAATTGATCGACTGTCTTTATGACGCCTCGCGTGCCGGCGTGCAGATCGATCTCATCGTCCGAGGCATCTGCTGTCTGCGACCGGGTGTGGCGGGTCTGTCCGACAACATTCGGGTGCGTTCGATTGTCGGGCGATACCTCGAGCACTCGCGCATCTATTACTTTGCGCACGCCGGCGAACGGGGTGATCCGGTGTATTACATCGGTTCGGCGGATCTGATGCCTCGGAACCTGGATCGGCGTGTCGAAGTGCTCGTTCCAATCGAAGCACCTGAGCTTCGGGCTCAGCTCGACGAAGTGCTTGCAATCAACCTGGCTGACGACGTGCTGGCGTGGGAGCTGCACGACTGTGCATGGCGCAAAGTTCCGGAGCGAGTTGGCATCGATACCCATCGAACGCTCCAGCAGAAGGCATTGGCGCGGCGGCGGTCGGCGTCTTAGTTGGATGCATAGTCGTTGGTTTGAGCGCCTGCCCTGTCTGAGACGGCCAGCGGGTACGCGTTCTCACAATGGGGCCAGCGATGGGGCCTGACGACGATCGCGGGATAGATGCAGACCAACACGCGCAGGTCAGGGCAGCGGGTGGGGTGGTTTGGCGCACGATGCGGGTCGATGCGGCAGATCCGGGAGTTGTCGAGGTGTTGCTCGTCCATCGCCCAGCCTATGACGACTGGTCGTTACCGAAGGGTAAGGTCGAACCAGGCGAATCCGACGAGGATGCAGCTCTTCGCGAGGTGCAAGAGGAAACTGAGCTCGAGGTCGAACTAGGGCCAGAGCTCCCGACTGTCACCTATGCCGACCAACGTGCACGCTCGAAACGCGTGCGCTATTGGGCGATGCAGCCGATCGGCGCGCCCGATTTGGATCGATGGTTTCCCGCGAACGATGAGGTTGATGAGGTGCGCTGGGTTCCACTCGAGGTGGCACGGACGATGCTTACCTATGACTCCGACCGAGCGGTCCTGGGATCGATCTACGAAGTGCTGGCCGGTGAGTGAGAGCCGCAGCAGTTCGTTTCGTTCACTGAGGAAGAGATCGCCAAAGCGTGTCTGGTGGCATCAGTCTCTGGCTTGATTTGCCGACGAGGTCCATCGGTGATGCCTGCCTGGCTTGGTCCGCTGAACTGCTCGGTATCTTCGAGCACGGTGTAGATCTCCCACTGCTCATTCGATGGTCCGCGGACCCACACTTTGTCTTGGATTGCATAGCAGCAGGCTGTGCCAGCTTCATGTTGTGGAGCAAGGCCGACCGCTTCCAGACGTGAAGATGAGGCGGTCACCGCTTCACTCGACTTCACCTCGACCCCGAGGTGGTTGATCGTTCCGCCATGACCCGGAGCCTCGAACAAGACGAGCTTCAACGGAGGATCAAGAATGGTGAAATTCGCGTAGCCGGGCTTCACCTTGGTCGGCGGGGTGGCAAACAGTTGCGAGTAGAAGTCGATCGCCTCGTCGAGATCCTCGACGTTGAGCGCGAGTTGCAATCGAGATCCCTGATCGAATGGGAGGCTCGGCGGTGTAACTGCCGCTGACTTAGCATCGGAGATCTTCTTGTCCATGTGGTGTCCCTCTATACATTGACGAGATTCGATATGTATAGTTAATTTATCGATGATTGTCAATATTTAGAGCGGTCGATAGGTTGACTGTGTGGCAGGACCCTCGGCCGTCAACTCGGTACCGGCGGCATGCTGTTCGTTGTTCGTCGGAGAGCTGCTGAGCGAGGAAGATGCAGGAGAGCTTGCGCGGATGTTCGCTGCGCTCGCCGATCCAGCTAGGCTTCGCCTCTTGAACCTGCTCGCGGCAGCCGAAGACGGCGAAGTGTGTGCTTGCGATCTCGTCGTGCCGCTCGGCAAGAGCCAACCGACGGTTTCCCATCACCTGAAGGTTCTCAGTCAGGCAGGCCTTGTCCGGAGTGAGAAACGAGGTCGATGGGTCTGGTATGCGGTTGCCACCGATCGGCTCGCTGCCCTCCGGCAGGCCCTGACCTCGGAAGAAGACTGAATTCGCGATCAGGTTGGAGGGTTCGGTGGTAATCGGCGAGACCCGTCGCCACAGACGAGCGCTGGTGTGGGTGAGCGCCCCGGGTTCCCGGAGTACGGAAACTTGGCTCATCGTTAATCGCCGGTTCACTCTCGGGTGGCCGACGCGAAAGGCAAGCCATTTAATTTCCGGCGGACCGGCGCGGATGCTCAGCGGCGGGTACGGTCGCGGATGTCGTTGACGGTGGGACGCAGGGGGATGGAAAGCCTTGACTGACAGGGTCGGGTGAAGATGAGTGAGAAGATGCGGGCCTTTCACCAGGAACTCGAGCGCATTCGTTCCGATGTGGTGCGGCTTGCTGCCATGGTCACCGAGTTCATTCCCCGCGGCACTGATGTGCTGCTTTCCAACGATCTGCAGGGCGCGCAACGGCTGATCGAGGACGATGATCTCATCGACGATCTCACCGTTGAGATCGAGGAGCACTGCTATCAGGTCCTCACCCTACAGCAGCCATTTGCCAGCGATCTGCGGGCGCTCATCACCGCTATCAAGTTGACGTCGGAGATCGAACGTTCGGGTGATCTCATGGTGAATGTTGCCAAGGCAGCTCGCCGCATATATGGCATCGAGTTCGACCCACGAGTCCGCGGCATGATCGAACAGATGAGCGAGGAGGCCACCCGGCTTTTCAAGCTTGCGATTGACGCGTACGCCGAGAGCAACGTAGCGCTTGCGGCTGCGCTCGATGACATGGACGACCGGCTCGACGCGTTGCACAAGGACTACATCCAAGCGATCTTCGAGTCACATGAGCACAAGGCCATCGGGCTCCAGGGAGCGGTACAGCTCGCGTTGATCGGGCGCTACTACGAACGGATCGGAGATCACGCCGTCAATATCGGTGACCGGGTGCGGTTCATGGTGACTGGGTGGCTCCCGGAGCACACTGGACAAGCCAGGGTCAGGGCACGATCTGCCCGGGCAGGTTCCGACGTTGAGACGGAATCCGAGCCGGAAGGTACGACGCATGCCGGTGAAGACCAATAGGAAGACCAATAGGAGGGGATCGCAGACGCCGGCGGCGGGGCGCACGGGATTGAGGATGACGCCGGATGCTACTGAAACCGCCGGTCGAGCACTGACGGGGCGAGCGGACGCCGGATGATCGCCGTTGTCTCTGCTGTTGCTATTGGCCTCGTGGGTTTCCTGATTGGGTGGACGGTTGCCGCACAGCGAGCTCGTCGGCGCGCGGTCTCTGTTTCCGAACAAATCGCCGTTTGCGTTCACCGACTCGACGACGACCCTTCAAAGGATCGCGGTGGAGCGGACCTCGAGGCGACGGTTGAGCTGCTCGACCGGGTGGTCACACGTGTCGTCAACGATCGGGCTGATCAGGGTGAGCGGTTGCTTGAGCTTGAACGAGCGCTTGACGCGATCCCACAGGGCGTCGTCATCTTTGACCGGAGCGGCGAAGCGGTCTTCCGGAATGAACTCGCGCGGTCGTACGAGTCGGCTCGGCATGGCGATGCGTTGGTGGCTGCAGTGATCAATGAGGTTGCCTCAGCTGCAGTTGGCGGAGTGTCCTCGCAACGCGCCGTTGACCTTTTCGGCCCGCCGCGGCGCCATGTCGTGGTGAGCGCAGTGCCCGTACCTTCCCCGGACAATGCTGTGGGTGCGGTGGTGATCGTTCAAGACGTTACCGAGCGGCGACAGCTGGACAATGTGCGCCGAGACTTTGTGGCCAACATCAGCCATGAATTGAAGACGCCGATTGGTGCGCTCGCTCTTCTCGCTGAGACCCTTGTTGGCGAGCAGGATCCTGAGGTGGCGCGCAGGTTGGCCGAGAGAATGGTGAGCGAGGCGCTCCGGGTGAACCGCACCATCGACGACCTACTTGAGCTGACCAGGATTGAGAACGAAGAGTCCCCGCAGCGCGAGGTGCTCTCAGTGGCCAACGTCGTGCGCGAAGCAGTTGCGCGAATCGGACCGGCGGCAGATCAAGCTGAGATCCCGATCGTCGT
Organism: Acidimicrobiales bacterium; assembly: GCA_026419545.1. GTDB lineage: Bacteria > Actinomycetota > Acidimicrobiia > Acidimicrobiales > Acidimicrobilacustridaceae > JANZZE01. The sequence continues at coordinate 13,060 of JANZZE010000005.1, read as the reverse complement.
GCGTGAGTCGCCGGAGCCCCTCGAGGTGTTGGGTGATCGCAGACAGCTGGTGTCAGCTGTGTATAACCTTCTCGATAACGCCGTGAAGTATTCGCTGAGCGGTTCGCCGGTAGAAGTCCGAGCGTGTCGGGATGACACGAGCGTCTTTGTTGCCATCGAGGACCACGGGACGGGGATTCCAGCAAAGGATCTCGACCGAATTTTCGAGCGGTTCTACCGGGTTGACGCAGGGCGCAGCCGCCAAACCGGGGGTACAGGCCTCGGACTGGCGATCGTCCGTCATATCGCCGAGAATCACGGCGGCGAGGTGCGTGTTACCTCGAGGCTTGGCGAAGGAAGCGTGTTCACCTTGGTCCTGCCGGCAGCTTCTCCGGGTAACCCGGCGAACCTGGCCGCAGGTGGGTCCCAGCAAGCGAGTGGCGATTGGGGGAAGTCGTGACGACTCAACGAGTGCTGCTCGTGGAGGACGAGGACTCGTTCATAGATGCCTTGACCGTTGGGCTGGAGCGCGAGGGTTTCGCTGTCTCTGTGGCACGCGACGGCGCAGAAGCGCTTGAAATGTTCGACGATGTTGCTCCTGACCTCGTCCTCCTCGATGTGATGCTCCCGAAAGTGTCGGGGATCGACGTCTGTCGTGAACTCCGCGCAAAGTCGGAAGTACCGATCATCATGGTGACCGCAAAGGCATCCGAGATCGACACCGTGGTTGGCCTCGAGGTCGGTGCCGACGATTATGTGACCAAGCCTTATCGGCTCCGGGAACTTGTGGCCCGCATGCGAGCCGTTTTGCGGCGCCGGAGTCGAGACGGTCTCATTGCTCTGGACCCAGAAAGCGACGTCGTTGCAGTAGGTGATGTCGTTGTTGACCACGCTCGGCACGAGGTGACCGTTCGAGGCGAACAGGTCCGCCTGCCGCTCAAGGAGTTTGAACTGCTTGCGTTTTTGATCGAAAACGCGGGCCGGGTCCTGACCCGAGATCAGCTGATCCACCGTGTGTGGGGTGCAGACTATGTCGGCGATACCAAGACACTTGACGTCCACATAAAACGTCTCCGTGCCAAGGTCGAGGACGACCCGTCGAATCCCACCCGTATCGTTACTATCCGCGGGTTGGGCTACAAGTTCGACAAGCCCCGCGCTTGACGACGACCGCCGGTCGCTTCCTACGGTCGCCAACAACGACCCCCTCCGTACCTTCTCGGATGCAACTGCCCCTTTCTGTGTTGGGTGAGCTTCCCCCGGCATGCAGGGGAAAGCACCCAAGGGGGGAGGTAAGGGGTGACGTCGGCTTGTTGCGGGTGGCCGTACGATGAGGATGCGTGGAAGAGCGGACGCAGTACCAGGTGACCCGGCCGCGGGGAGACTGGCGAGGGCGGACCCACAGGAGTGGGCCGCGCCCGCTCGAACCTCGGATTCACGCCCGTGACCTGGGGCGAAAGGGACCGATCTCCCCGTTCACGAGGTTGGCCCGCACCCACCTGTTCTCTGTTGCGGGGGACGGATTGTTCGCCATCGGCATGGCGGGAACGGTGTTCTTCAACGCAGATCCAGGTGTGGCGCGGGGCAAGGTCGCGCTGTATCTGTTGCTCACGCTGGCGCCGTTTGCCGTCGCAAGCCCACTGATCGGGCCGCTACTCGACCGGGCGTCTGGCGGGCGACGCTGGATGATCTTTGGTGCAGCCCTCGCGCGTGCGTTCGTGGCCTTCCTGCTTTTGCGTGATCTCGACAATCTCGGCTTCTATCTCGAGGCGTTCCTCTTGTTGGTGTTGTCCAAGGTGCACTTGATTTCGAAGAGCGCGCTCTTGCCGACAACGGTCCGCAGCGACGCCGAGCTCGTCGAAGCAAACGCCAAGCTCAGCCTTCTCGGTGCGATCGCGGCTGTTGTCGCTGGGGGGCCGGGTCTGGCCTTCAGCAAGTTGTTTGGCGAGACAGCCGGCCCGAAGGTGGTCATCGCCTTGGCGATGATTTCGTTCATCGGATGCGCTTTGCAGGCCTTTGCCCTTCCCGATGTCAAGGTGGCCCCCGAACCTCCCGGGGACGCCGAGCGTCAGGAGCTTCGGGGCGCGGGAATTCTTCATGCGGCCTCCGCAATCGCTCTCACCCGATTCATCGTCGGTTTTCTCACGTTCATGGTTGCCTTCAGTTTCCGCAGCGCAGCCGCCCCGAATTGGTGGTTCCTCGTGGTTGTCGTGGCCGCCCAGGGCGGATTTCTAAGTGGTGCTGGCCTGTCGCCGCTGCTACGGCGACGCTTCGTGGAAGAGAAGATGTTGATGATCGCCGTGGGAACCATCGTCATGGCGAGCGCCTTTGTCCTCTTCCTTCGGGACAACCTGCTCTTGGGGGCCTCGGTGATGTCGTTCGCCGTCGGGATGACCTCGAGTGTCGCCAAGCAAGGCTTCGATGCGCTCGTTCAGCGAGATGCTCCTGACGCAAACCGTGGCCGCTCTTTTGCCCGATTTGAGACACGCTTTCAGCTTGTGTGGGTTATCGGGGCCTTCATCCCGGTGATCTTCCGGATCCCAGATGATGTCGGTTACGCGGTGATTGCCGCCATCTCGGCCTACGCCTTGGTCATGTACATGATCGGGTACCGGCAGGTTCAACAGGTCGCTGCCGGCAAGAGGCCCGAGCTCCCCTACCGCGAGGCCCTGTGGCGAAGGATCTTCAATGCCTTGGTGGCGCGTCGGGGCCGCCGAAAAACCGTTTCGGGCGATGAGCCCTCGCGCCGAGCAGGTGGTGTCTCGTCGTATTCGGGTTCAGGGGCCCCGGTGGGTGGAGGCGGCGAATTCGATGAGCCGACCGTCGTCGAGCAGGTCCCGGTTGTGGCGGGTAGACCCGTGACCGAGGGACTTTTCGGTCAACCCGATGTTCCGATCCCGCCAGCGCTGGTGGCGACACCGACGGAAGGCTTGTTCGCTACCTCGCCAGATGGCGCTGCCTTGTCAACCGACTCCGGGGAAACGAGGCTCTCCGCGGCACCTGCTGAGGAAACGGAAACCCATCCTGTTGTGGCACGAGACTGTCGTCCTTTCCCGGGGCCGGACGGGGGCGAGCAGATCCCGAGGTTTGACGGGGGCCAGCCGTCACGGCCGGGAGAGAGCATGTTTGAACTTTCACTTCCCTTCGACGATGACGACGAGACCCCCGACTATCCGGAGCCTCGTTGGCGAGACAGCGTCACGCCGCCGCTACCAGGATTTGAGCCGGGTGGGTACGGTGGGGACCAGAAGAGCTGACTGGCGCGAGCACAGGCGAGACGCGTCCGCTGTCTGCAGCGGTCAGTGGTGAGAATGAGTGCGGATACGCTGTCGCAGTTGGCACCAGTTCGTCGGTGGGCGGTACCGGCCCATCACCGGTCATTGAGCAGACAGGTCAGTTGTCAGTCCTCGGGGAGATCGATCCGCGCGAGCCAAAGGCCTGGCGCCTCGATCTCAGCCGGTGTCGGTAGGGTCCGTTCGGATTCCCATAGTCGGGCGAGGCCGTTCTCTCCCGCTCGTTCCACGACGCCATGGACGAAGCGCTCTCCTCGGTCGTACGTCGCTTGTGACATCTCGAGGCCGAAGAGGCGTTCCACGAAGCGGTCGCTTGGCGCGGCTTCGACTCGTCGCCGTCGGAGCGCCTCAGCCACCATCGAATATGAGGTGATCAGGCTCGAGCCGACCTGGTCCATCACGTAGTCGACGTAGCCGACGATTGCGGCGACGACCGCTTCGAGTTGGGGGAGGAGCTCCCGCTGGGTCGGCGACTGGATCACACCGAGCAGCAGATCGGGGTCGCCGAAGCGATCCGGGAGTGACGCCAGCGCCGCTGGATCGCTCACATCGAGGTGACTGAATTGTTCGTCGAGGCTGATCGTGCTGGTCTCGAAAGCCGAGAGGTACGTTCGCAGCAGTTTGTCGAGGTGTGAGCGCACATGGGGAAGCCCGAGTACGGCGTGATGAGCGACCTCGTGAAGACAGACCCAGAGCCGGACATCTTGCTGGGGCAGGCTCCAGTCCGATCCGAACTTGTCGAGGTTGGGGAGCACGAGTTGCAGCTCATCTTCGGGAGGTCGGGGAATCGGTAGTTCGTACTGGCCGAGCGCCCGTCGAGCCAGATGGCCGACCATGGTCCCGGCGACGAGCGCGAGCAGGGTCGGTCCGAACATCTGCATCAGAGGCGCCAGCCACGCGAACGGGTCATCACTTTCTGCTTCGAAAGAATCCGTCGTGTCGTGCAACGAGGATCCCAGCACCTCGAGCAACGGGCGATAGTCCTCTATCGTCCTATACACCCACTGAGTGCGGTTGACCGGAATAATGGTCAGTGATCGCCCTGTCACTGAGGTGGAGAGCCCGGTCGCCGTTCCGATCTGAAGTTCGGCGACACGGGCCAACTGCTCGATTTCGAATCGGTCGGTGGGGTCGATGTTGGGTTCCCATTGCCCGTCGGTGGCGACGTTCACTGCGAATTGCCGGGTCATTTCCCACCCGCCACCCTGCTGCTGGCTCAGCTGACGGGCCAGTTCGCGCAACATCGGCGGGAGATTCCGGAAAGGATCGTCGCTTGCACCACCGTGTTCGCTCACACTTGCATCGTACGCGGGAGCAGCTCGTTCCCGACTCGCGTCACCTGGTTCGATGTGTCGGTGTTTGTCTTCAGCTGTTGTTTCTCGCCTTCAGGTCGGGCAGCTGGCTGTGCGACCCCCCGACCGCGCCATGATTGGGTCATGTCGAGTTCGAACGAGGTCACCGCGGTTGCCGTGACCGGTGCTTCGAGCCCACTCGGGCACAAGGTGGTGGCGGCGATTGTGCGTGATCCCCGGGTCGAGCGAGTCGTCGTCCTCGACCGCCCGGGGTCGGAGCTTGCGGGCTTGGTCAGCGCTGTAGTGCTCGAGCGGCCGGTGACCGTGGAGCCGCATGCGGTGGATCTCGCCGACCCTGGTCTGGGACGGGCTTTGGAAGGTGTGACGGCGATCGTCCACCTGGGAGTTTCCCGTCTGTCGGGCCCTGATATCTGCGGGACGGGCTGCGCTCCCGACGTCCCCGGCACTGCGAGTCTGCTCGATCTTGCCGTGACCCTCGGCGTCGATAGCACCGTGGTGCTGTCTTCGGCGCTCGTATACGGCGCCTGGCCCAACAATCCCATCCCGCTCACCGAGGAGGCAGTGCTTCGGCCACCTGCGGAGGTTCCCGAGGCGGTCGCCTTCGCTGAGATTGAGCGACTCGTCTCGGAGTGGCGGAGCGCACATCCGGAAGCGGCGGTGGCCATCTTGCGCCCGACAGTGACTGTCGATCCTGAGCGGCGACGCTGGTTCTCGCGGTCGGTCTGGTCCGGCCGCGGTATCTCAATCGAGGGGGCCGAAGCACCAGCGCAGTACCTGCACATCGATGATCTGGTGTCGGCCGTCGTCCTCGCCCGTTCGGCGCGACTCGAAGGGCCGTTCAACGTTGCTCCGGACGGTTGGTTGGCAGCGGAGCAGGTTCGAGAGCTCTCCGGTCCTGTTCGTCGCCTTCCGGTTCCCGCAGAGCTGGTCTCCGGTCTAGCCCGACTCCGATCGCTGCTACCTGGTGCTGCGGTGCCCTCGGGCCTCCTGAGTTACACGGTGCATCCATGGGTCATCGCCAACGACCGACTGCGCGCGGCGGGTTGGAGGCCGACCTTGACCAACGCGGAGGTTTTCGTTGACGGCGACAATCAATATCCGCTCTTTGCGCTAAACGCTCGCCGGCGTCAGATGTTGTCGTTTGCGGCGCTGGGCGCGGCAACGGGGTTGATGGTGGGAGGGGTTGTGCGCTATTTGGGCCGCCGCGGCGCTGTGCGCCATCGGGCGTCGGCCTCAAGATAGCGACGCGAGTTCGGTCAGGTACCGAAGTCAGGGGTCGTCAGCGCGACGAGGTCCGTTCCTCGAGCCGAGGAAGTTTCGGTTGTCGGGTGGTTTCGCCGCTACGCAGGTACCAGACCGCGACCGCTTCGCCCGGTCGGTGTTTGCGGAGGGCAATGACAAGCGAATCCCAAGAAGTGATCGGGTCGTCCTCAAGCGCAACGATGATGTCGCCAACTTGCAGTCCTTCGACGGCAGCCGGGCTGTTTGGGCGAATCGAGGTGATCTTCAGCCCGCCGGGGATCTCCCAACGTTTGGCCTCCTGGGGTGATAGGTCCTCCCCGCCGACGCCGAGTGAGGCCTTCGCGTACCGGCCGTTGCGGATCAGGTCGTCGGCCACGGTGCGAGCGAAATCAATGGGTGTTGCGAACCGGAAGACCGTTTCGTCGCCGGGGCCTTTTGTGGTTCCGCCGGTCGTTTCCTTCTGTCGTGAACTGAGCCCGCCATCGCGGTGAGCCGAGACGTCGTATCCCCGGCTGGTCATCACCCCGATCACCGCCCCCTTGGCGTCGACCAGGGGGGCGCCTGTGGCCTCGGATGTCAACGCAAGGTTGGTCTGGATCATCCCATAGAGAGTCTTGTTCGGATCCTCGCTCTGGACCCGCTTGCCCAGAGCGTTGATCTGACCGATCGGAGGGATCCGCGGTGCCTCCGCTCCTCCAAGTGTTGAGTCGATGGCGATCACCGGTTCGCCGAGTTGCAGCTTCTCGGCCGGTCGGCCCAGGACCGCCACCTGTAGGCCGTTGCGCTCAACTTTCAGCACCGCGATATCGCTCTCGCTGTCAGCTGCTACAAAACGTGCGGGAGCCGAGCTGCCGTCATTGAAGATGGCGTTGATCGTCAACGCCCCGTCGACGAGGTCGGCGGTGGTGATGAGGTAGCCGCTGCTGCTGAACACGACCGCCGTACCCGTCGCTGACCCGCCGGATCCGGTCACATCGATACGGACGACCGCTGGAAGCACCTTCTCGGCGATGTCGATCGGGGTTTGAGGATCCCCGCCGAGGTCGACGTATTGCTTTTCGATGGCGGTTTCGCTCGGCGCAGGACTGCTGAAGCCGCCGACCGCGACGACGACCCCGAGCGTGAGGAGTGAGCCGAGCATGGTGCACAACAGACCGACCAGCCAGGTGCGGGCAGGGGCACGACGAACCGAGCGGGTCACGAAGGTGATCGGTGGACCGGTGTTCGGTCCGAGTTCCGAGGGATGCCGCCAGGGGCGCTCGTGCGGCGGAGGTGGCGGCCCGAACTGATCGTCGAATGGATCGTCAGGCACGATGCAACAGCCTACCGATCGGACGCCCATCGAGGACCGCGACCCAGCAGCGCCGACGAGCGCCAGGCCTAGCTCCTAGGTGTTGTGGCGTTCCTTGATCGACCGAGCCCGGTTATCGGTCTGTTCGAGAGGGGCAATACCATTGCCTCGTGGCGCAGATCGCCCCACCTCCAGACGGCAACGACTGGCTCGGCTTGTCCAGCGACCCGCTGCCCGCGGCTGTCGCGCTGGAGTGGGCAGCGCTCCGGTCTTGCGGCGCGGTCGTGCTCTTCAGTGGCACCGCTCGCGACTTCTCGCCCGGACGTCCAAACGTGACGGTCTTGGAGTACGAAGCCTACGAGGAGCACGTCGTTCCCAGACTCGCAGCGATTGCTGGAGAGATCCGTTCTCGTTGGCCGGGTGTCGGGCGGATCGCGCTGCTCCATCGCACCGGACAGGTGGCGGTCGGCGAACCGGCGGTGGTTGTCGTCGTATCGTCGCCTCACCGGGCTGAGGCGTTCGCAGCGGCGAAGTTCGGGATCGATTCTTTGAAGTCCACTGTTCCGATCTGGAAGCGCGAGCGTTGGGAGGGCGGCGAGAGCTGGGGACTCGAGGCCCAACACCTCGTCGAGGTGACGGAGGTGCCATCGGCTTGAGCAACGTCAGCTTCCTGCTCATCGTCGTGGTGATCAGCGTCGTGGGATCGCTCTTCCTGTGGCTGCGTTCACGCAAGCCCACGTCGCTCATGTCGAGCATTGAGGAGTTCCAGCGAGAGATGGGGGCGTTAGCCCGTAATCCGCATCAAGAGCCGCGTAGGGTGCGGCGTCCTACGAAGCTCAAGCCCATCATGCCGAGCCGACAGGGCGGAAACATCGCGGACAAGTTCCGGCTTGCTCGACGGCTCCGAGGTGAGGCCGACCTGAGCTTCCGGGGCGGTAGCGCTTACCAGCTCGAGCGCCAGATTGACGTCGACTGGGAAGACTAGGAGCGCTGGGTCGCCCCATGGCACGAGATCTCGCTATCGACCTTGGTACCGCGAACACGCTGGTCTACGCGCGCGGAGAGGGGATCGTGCTCAACGAGCCTTCCGTCATCGCGCTCAACAGCCGGACCCAGGACGTCCTAGCCATGGGGCACGAGGCCTGGCAGATGATCGGGCGGACTCCATCCTACATCGTGGCAGTGCGGCCACTCCGAAAGGGCGCGATCACCGATTTTGAGATCACGCAGCGCATGATCCGGTTGCTGCTTCAGCGTGTCGGGGTCAACCGTTGGAACCGACCTCGAGTGGTTATCTGCGTGCCTTCGGCTATCACTGCGGTTGAACGAAGGGCAGTGACCGAGGCCGCGCGCCGGGCTGGGGCAGCGGAGGCATTCCTCATCGAACAGCCCATGGCTGCCGCTATTGGCGCGGGCCTCCCGATCAACGAGCCCCTTGGCAACATGGTGGTCGACATTGGGGGAGGCACCTCCGAGGTTGCGTTGATCTCGCTTGGTGGGATCGTGGCGCTTGAAGCGGTCCGGGTCGGCAGCTTTGACATCGACGCCCACATCCAGACCTACATCCGGCGTGAGTACGGGATCGCGATCGGTGAGCGCACTGCGGAAGAGATCAAGGTGACGATCGGATCGGCCTGGCCAACCGAGAACGAGTTCGCTGCCGAGGTCCGTGGGCGCGAACTCATGAGCGGCCTTCCCAAGACGGTGATCCTGTCAGCCGAGGAAGTCCGCCAAGCCATCGACGAGCCGGTTTCGGCCATGGTCGATGCGGTGATCGCCTGTTTGGGACAGGCCCCGCCCGAATTGGCCCAAGACCTCATTCAACAAGGGATCTACCTCGTTGGCGGTGGCGGCATGTTGCGAGGGCTCGATTTGCGACTGGCGCAAGAAACGGAGATCCCGGTGCACCTGGTGGATGCACCTCTGGAATGCGTGGTGCTCGGCGCGGGTCACTGCATCGAAGAGTTTGATCATCTCCGGGTGATGTTCATGGAAGCTCGGGCGTAGGTGGTGCCTCGGGGGCGTTCCCGTCAGTTATTTCAGCTGGCACCGAATCGCCGGTAGAAGCGGAAGATGGTTGTTGGCGGTTGGCGCGGATCCTGCGCCAACCACAGCGAGCGGGCAAGCAAGGATGAATGCGTGGCGACGCTCGGTCTGCTAGGACTTGCCCTGCATGCCTCTGCTCGACGTGGAGAACATCAGTGTCCAATTCGGCGGTATCGTCGCGCTCGACGGCTTGAGCTTCAGCATCGAACCCGGCCACATTTGCGCGTTGATCGGTCCGAATGGTGCCGGAAAGACGACACTGTTCAATATCGTCAGCCGGATTTACGAGCCCGCCACGGGACGGGTGGTGTTCGACGGGACCGACCTGTTGTCGCTCCCTCGCCATCGGATTCCAAAGGTCGGAGTGACTCGGACCTTCCAGAACCTGGCATTGTTCGGTGGACTCTCGGTGCTCGAGAACGTCATGGTTGGTGCCCATGCGACTGGTCGTGGTGGGTTTGTGTCGTCTGCGTTCCGGTTGCCGCCGTCGATCACCGACGAGCGTCGCCTGCGTTCCGACGCCATGATGTTGCTCGATCGGCTCGGGCTTGGCGCTCTCGCACATCGACCTTGTCTCGGCCTCCCGTACGGGACGATGAAGCGGATCGAGTTGGCTCGGGCGATGGCGTCGCGACCGAGACTCCTGATGCTTGATGAGCCTGCGAGCGGCCTCACCCACAGCGAGGTGGACGAACTCGGACAACTCATACGCCAGTTGCGCAACGACTTCGATCTCACCGTGCTCCTCGTGGAGCACCACATGTCGATGGTGATGGGGATCTCGGACAAGGTCGTCGTCATGGAGTTTGGCCGAAAGATCGCCGAAGGCTTGCCCGAGGAGGTCCAGAACGACCCCAAGGTGATCGAGGCTTACTTGGGGGCTGGTTGATGTCGGCATTGCTTGAGGCGATCGATCTGGTCGGGGGATATGGCCCGGTGCGGGTTCTTCACGGGCTGTCATTTGATGTGCAACCCGGTGAGGTCGTTGTGATCCTCGGTGCAAATGGTGCGGGCAAGACCACGACACTTCGCGCACTGTCGGGTCTATTGGATGATGTCAAAGGCTCGGTGAAGATTGAGGGCGAAGACGTTCTCGGCCTGCGGCCTGACCAGATCGTGCGGTTAGGGGTTGCACACGTTCCCCAGGGTCGAGGAACCATCACCGATTTGACCGTCGAAGAAAACCTGCGGCTCGGCGCTTATGTCCGCAGAGATGCTGATGTCCAACAGGACATCGAGCACTGGTACTCGGTGTTCCCGCGTCTGGGTGAGCGCCGTGAACAACCTGCCGGGAGCATGAGCGGCGGTGAGCAGCAGATGCTCGCGATTGCCCGAGCTCTCATGTCGAAACCGAAACTTGTGTTGCTAGACGAGCCGTCGCTTGGCCTCGCGCCCCTGGTGACCCGCGAACTGTTCACGCGCCTCGGTGAGATCAATCGCACGACGGGTACAGCGATGCTCGTGGTCGAGCAGAATGCCAACCTCGCTCTTGAGCTCGCGCACCGCGGTTACGTGCTGGAGACCGGCCAGATCGTCGCCGGAGGAAGCGCAAGCGAGTTGAAGAGCGACGAAACCGTTCGCAAGGCATACCTGGGGTACTGAGAATGCTGATCGCCGCTCTCGTCGCCCAAGTGGACAACAAGTTCAGCGAGTTCCTGCAGTTCTTTTTTCTTGGGCTGGGGAAGGGAGCGGTCTATGCCACGATCGCGCTTGCGCTCGTGATCATCTTTCGCGTGAGCGGAATGCTCAACTTCGCCCAAGGCGAGATGGCGATGGTCTCGACCTATGTCACCTGGGGATTGTGGACCAAGGGTCTGCCGCTCGTCGCGGCACTCATCCTCGCGATGGTGCTCTCGTTCCTTGGCGGCGCAGCTATTGAGCGAGTCGTCATCAGGCCGATTGAGCGAAAGGCGCGCGGCAATCCGTTGCCGGTGGTGATCGCAACGATCGGCTTGTTCCTCGCGCTCAACGGCGCCGCGCCGTGGATTTGGGACGCAGAGGCCAAACAGTTCCCGTACGTCTTCGGCTCCGGTTCAGTGAGCATTGCTGGGGCGAGTATCAGCACTCAGACGCTTGGGACTCTTGCGGTGCTGGTGGTCGAGGTCGCATTGCTCTGGCTGCTCTTCCAGAAGACGAAAGTCGGGCTAGCCATGCGCGGGGTGGCTTCGAACAGCCAATCGAGTGCGCTCGTGGGCGTCCCCGTCGGTCGGATGTTGATGCTGGGCTGGGGTCTGGCTGCCGCGATGGGGGCAGTCGCTGGCGTGTTGACCGTCAGCCTCGCCTTCGACAACAGCCTGATGGCTGTGCCACTCATCTATGCGTTTGCTGCGGCGACCCTTGGCGGTTTCGACAGTCCGGTGGGCGCGGTGGTCGGAGGATTGACGGTTGGTGTGGTCGCAGAGCTTTCAGCGGCCTATGTCGGGTTCATAGGCGAACCGCTCCGTCTCTTGCCAGCGTTCGTGCTCATCCTGGTTGTATTGCTGGTTCGCCCCCAGGGTCTATTCGGAAAGGCGCAGGTGAGCCGGGTATGAGTGAGGCACTGATGACCAGTGGTGACGGCTCGGTCAGTGCTCGAAATGTCCGAGCCAGAGTGTTCAAGATCGTCGGCTTTCTTGTCTTAGCAGTTGCTTTGTATGAGTTGCCCTTGCAATACGACCGGTCCACCGTGACCAAGTTCACTACCGTCTTGTGTTACGCGCTTGCGGCACTAGGACTGAACCTGCTCACCGGATTCAACGGTCAGATCTCGGTCGGTCATGGCGCGTTCTTCGGGATAGGTGCCTACTCCGCGGCGCTCCTCGTGAGTCAACGGGGCTGGCCAGCATGGGCCACCATCGTGCTCGGAGCGGTGCTGGCGTTCGTGGTCGGGCTGATCGTCGGCTTGCCTGCGCTGCGAATTCGCGGCGTGTACCTCGCGCTCGTCACGCTTGCCCTGGCCACGCTGTTTCCAGCAGTGATCGTTCGGTATTCCGATGTCACCGGCGGAACGCAGGGGATCACGCTGGAGGGGAAGCAGCGCCTGAATTCGCCCCAGTTCGCCCGTGACGCGGGTATCACCAACAGCCAGTGGCGGTATTACATCGCGCTGGTTGTCGCGGTGGTGGCGTTCATTCTCGTTCGCAACGTCGTGAAGAGCCGAGTTGGCCGGGCACTGATCGCAATAAGGGACAACGAAACCCCCGCTGAGGTCTTGGGGATAAACGTCGGTGTGTACAAAGTGCTGACCTTTGGCATCAGCGCCATGCTGGCAGGTGTCGGTGGCGCGCTCTTCACGTTCAACAATGACGGCGTCGCCGCCGACGTCGTCGACATACAGCTCTCGATCATCTTGCTAGTCGCTGTGGTGATCGGCGGAGTTGCCACGTTCGCCGGGCCAGCTATCGGCGCGTTCCTGGTCGTATTCCTGGAATCGTTCTTCCCGGAGAACCTCCGGGGTAAGGCAGCGCCTGTAGTGTTCGGTATCCTGCTGATTTTGCTGATGATGGCCGCCCCAGGCGGGATCTTGGGGCTGGTCAAACAGCAGTGGGCCAAACTGGCTCAGAGGTTCAGCAGGGCAGATCAGCCCTCTCATGTGGCTTGATCGCCGACATGACCGGGGTTGACCCGGCGTAGGAGACGGATTGGAGGGGGTCAGGTCGACGCCTCATTGGCTCAAGCGTTGACATTTCATGACCCGACCGTGCGCAGTTTTCGGAGGTGCCACAACATGCGGTCACGATTCTGAAATGATTAGATCTCGGATGCTTGGGGATCCGGGCGCTTTGGTCGCCGGGACCGCCCCAAGCGTAGCCGAGCCCCGGATGAGAGCCGGTCGAACCAAGCGAGGAGTGCAGCCGATGCGAATCCGATCCCGTTCTGCCCGTCTGCTGGCCGCGAGCTGTCTCTTATACACATCT
>JANZZE010000004.1 GCA_026419545.1 Acidimicrobiales bacterium | reverse complement strand
GCGGCAACAAGCAAAGTGATACTGCTAGTGGTGGTGGCGCTGGGGGAACTGGCAACAACGACGGCAGCAAGGGGACTGCCGCGTCGGGAACGTTCACGATCTCGACGAGCGACTGCGACTACCAGCCGACTGTGGGGATCACCGATAGCGAGATCAAGATCGGCTCGAGTTTCCCACAGGCCGGTCTCTACTCAGCCTTCGCTGAAATCTCAAAGGGTTGGAAGGCGTATTTCGATTACGTCAACGACCAGGGCGGAATCAACGGAAAGAAAATCACCATCGTCACCAAGAACGATGACTACGAGTCGGCCAAGACCAAGACCAACGCGCAGGAGCTGATCGACAAAGACAAGGTTTTCGCTCTGTTCAACCTGGTCGGTACGCCGAACAATCTCGGAATCCGATCGGACATGAACGAGGCGTGTGTACCGAATCTTTTCGCCGCTACGGGCTCGCAGTTGCTTGGCAATCCGGAGAAGTACCCGTGGACCATCGGCTCCATCCCGTCATATGCGACCGAGGCAGCGACCTTCGCCGAATACCTGAAGAAGAACAAGCCGAATGCCAAGGTGGGCATCTTGCGGCAGAACGACGATTTCGGTGAGGGGTATGCCGATGCTTTCAAGAAAGCCATTGAGGGAAGCAATGTCACGTTGGTGGGGGAGGAGACCTATCAGCCTGGCGAGACCAACGTGACCTCCCAAATCACCAAGTTGAATTCGGCGGGCGCTGATGCTCTCCTGCTTGCCGTCACCACGCTCACGTGCCCCAATGCGATGACAGCTGTGAAGGGTATCCAGGGCTGGGACCCGCTTACCTACGTGTCGGCCACCTGTGCTTCCAAGGTTCTCATCGGGGCCGCGGGCGACGCCGCCATCGGGGTGTTGACGTCTGTCTATCTCAAGGATCCGCTCAACCCGAAGTGGGCCGACGATGCCGGAGTGAAGGAATACAAGGAGATCGGGTCAAAGTACGGTCTGACGGACAAGGACTTTGAGAACGGCGTGGTCGAGTACGGCTGGGTTGCTGGTCAGATGCTGGTTGAAACACTCAAGAAAGCAACAGCACTCGACCGCAAGTCGGTCATGGAGCGTGCGTACACCCTGGACATGAGCTCGCCGCAACTGCTGCCCGGCGTTGCCGTCAAGACCGATGGTGTAGCTGACCCGTATCCGATCGAGTCGCTTCAGATAGGTAAGTGGCAAGGCCAGTACTTCGAGCTGCAGGGCGAGGTCATCGATTACGAGGGCAAGACCAATCAGTTCGTGCCCAAGAAGTCGTAGCGATCGGGCAGTCGGCCACGCGTCGCGGACTTTGGGTAACCGAACAGACACCCGAGCTTGCGATCAATCGACGCCGCGGGCTCGGGTGTCGCGTTAGCGTTCGTGGCGATGCGACCTGAGATCGAGGAGTTCTGGACGTGGTGGGCCACGGCCCGGCCCTCGATCGAGACGGCTATCGCCGACGGCGACTGGGGTGATCTGCCTGAGCAGATCACCAGCCGCGTGCATGCCATCAATCCGGATCTGTCCTGGGAGTTCGGCCCTGGTGAGGTTGCTCGCCACTGCTTGTGCGTCACCAGTGGGGGCCTGCGTGGTCTGCGCACAATCGCTGAACGGTGGCTCCGAGCGGCGCCGCCTGCCGATACGAACTGGGAGTTCCACGCTGCGCGCCGCCCCGAGCGGGACCGGTTTTCGACTGGCATCGCCTTCGAGGTCGAGGGTGCCGAGGTCGAACCCGCTTCCGCGCGTTTCAGTGTCGACGTCGATGAGGACCGGCGACTCGTCCACGTCGAAATCTTCCATCCGATCTTTCCTCATGTCCCGGCACCGGTACGGGGCCAGATCACGTTCCTCGTGCTCGAGTGGCTCCTCGGCGAGGACGGCATTGAACGATGGCTCGGGGCGATCAGCATCGCAGCTGATGAGCCGCTGGGTGCGCTCACGCCGGATGAGCTGATCGAGGTCATCGATCGGCTGGGTCGCGAGCCCGAAGAGCCGACGTTCGCGCTTCTCAGTGGTATGGACGCCGACGGTTGGCCGCTTCTGATCACGGTTCGCCAGCCGTTGAAGCGGGTCGAATATCCCCTTTTCGATCTTCATGCTGAGGTCGTGGTGTGCTACGCGGAACAGCAGGACAACGGCCTGCCCGAGTTGGGTGAGCTTGACCGGCTGACCAGGATTGAAGATGGGCTGTTGTCGGCCCTGGGCGATGAGGCGATCCTCGCTGCGGTGGTCAGCAGCCGGGGTCGGCGCACGTTCCACCTGTACGCCGATGCGGAAGGACCTGCGCCGGCGCTTCTCGAGAGCTGGCAGACCGTGAGTGCCGTGGACGCCAATGTGGCATGGAGCCACGACCCAGCGTGGGACGCTGTCGGACGATTTCTTTGACGCCCTTTCGGCCCGACCTGGCGTCGGCTTGATCGGAGGAAGGATGCCCTACGACTGCATTCTCGTCGAATCCGACGGTCCTTACGTGACGGTTACGATGAACCTTCCAGAACGCCGCAATGCTTTGTCGCGTGCGCACCTTCTCGAGTTGCTCGACGCGTTCGGGAAGATCGGCGCTTCGAACGCCCTCGGTGTCGTGTTGGCTGGCCGGGGCCCAGTGTTTTCAGCCGGTCACGACCTCGCCGAGCTCGCTGGTGCCGAGCTTGACCAGGTGAGGGAGCTGCTATCGACTTGTACCGACCTGATGGAGCTGATCCAGGCGGTCCCGCAGGTGGTTATTGCTCGTGTCCACGGTCTGGCGACGGCTGCCGGTTGCCAACTCGTTGCTTCCTGTGACCTTGCGGTCGCAGCCAAGTCTGCGACCTTTGCCCTACCTGGCGGTAAGGGTGGTTGGTTCTGTACGACGCCGCTGGTCGCTGTTGGTCGGTCGGTCAGCCGGAAACACGCGCTCGAGATGGCCCTCACCGGTGATCCCATCGACGCTGACACTGCTGCCGGATGGGGGCTGGTGAACCGAGTCGTTCCGGACGATGCACTCGAACAAGCGACGGTCGAACTCTTGGAGCGCGCGACACGGGGGAGCGCCGTGTCGAGGGCCTTGGGTAAACAAGCGTTCTACACCCAGATCGGGATGGAGCAATACCAGGCATATCGGTATGCGGTAGAGGTCATGGCAGCCGCGAGCCAGATCGACGACGCTCGTGAAGGCGTAAGCGCCTTTCTTGAGAAGCGAGCGGCGCGGTGGGCCGCTCCCTCCGCCAGTCGGGAAGGTGTCAACAACTCTCAGTAGGCGAGATCTCGTTCCCGGGACAACGCCTTGCGTGGCTCTGGATTCAGCGGTTTCGTGTTCGTCGGTTGGGCTCAGAGCTCGTCGAGCAGATCCCGAGCCGCCTCGCGGACCTGCCAATCCCGGTCAGCCAACGCCGTGCGCAGGTCGTTGTCGATCTCTTCTGGATCAAACGCCGAGAGGGCGAGTACGGCCCGCCTTCGGATGGCTGGCTTGTCCCGTAGGCCCGCTCGGATTTCGGGTAAGGCTTCGGGAGCGCCGATCGCGCCAAGCGCGGCCACGGCGGCTTCTCGTACCAGCGGATCGCGATGGGCTTTCACCATGGTCATGAGCTTTCGCACGGCCATATGTCCCGCCGCTGAAATACGGTACGGATCTTGGCCCGTGGACCCGAAGCACTCGCCGGCCGCCCAGGCAGCGGACTCCACAACGGCGTCATCCTCATCATCGAGTAGCTCGACGACAACCATGACGAGGTGATCATCGGTCGGTGCCATCCTGCCGATTTCCTCGGCCAACCTGCGACGCACGCTGGCGCTCGTGTCGGACGCGGCCAGCGATGCTTCGTCGGTGCCGAGGGCTCGGAGGCGGATCAGCGCACCAAGTGCAGTTGCTCGTACTGAGGGATCTTCATCTCGGAGTAACGCCAACGCAGTGGTGACGTCGCCTTCGTGCCCCGCAAGCGCCGCACTGCGGCGGCGCACGATGTGCTCGGCTAGCGTCCGCTGCGCCGGTTGCGACTGACCCTCGACCTTCATCGACACCAGTGGAGCACGGATGTCCCACCCAGGCGAACCCGGTGACGCGACTGGGCCGATTGCACCAGTGCCCGCGCGAGGACCAAACAAACGCACGCTTCAGGCAGCCGCCACCCGCCAGCGTGTTCTCGATGCCGCGCGGGAGGTGTTCGAGACTCGGGGATACCAGTCCGCGTCGGTCGCCAGCATCACCAAGGCTGCCGATACCGCCCACGGCACGTTCTATTTGTATTTCAAGAACAAGGACGATGCGCTGGTGCAAGTCGTGGCTGACGTCGCCGAGCAGATGCGTCAGGAGTCTCGGGCCCGACTCACAGCCGACCGGTATGAAGGCATCGAAGGAGTGATCCGCGGATTCCTGGTCGTGTTTGCCGAGCACGCACCGCTATGGCGCGCGCTGCTCGAGGGCATGATGCAAAGCCCGATCATTGAACAGGCATGGCGTGACGTGGCTGGTGTCTTCATCGATCGCATCGCGCACCGCATCGAGCGTGAACAATCCGCCGGTGTGGTTCGTCGTAGCCTTGATGCACGGGCCGCCGCACAAGCGCTGTCTCTTATACAC
>JANZZE010000052.1:2574-19460 GCA_026419545.1 Acidimicrobiales bacterium | reverse complement strand
TCCCAACCCTCGGCGTCCGGGTCCCACCACACCAGCGAGATGTCGTCGACGCCGAGGTAATCGGTTCGCTCTTCGGGATCGAGAGGACTCTTGAAGAACCCATGACGACCGAAGCTGATCTGTGGTGTCGTCGGCCCACCACCAGATGGCGGATACCGGAACAACCCGTCTCGGAACGTCTCAGGTGTCAAGCGCGGTCCGGCGAGATGGATACCGAGCCACACCATCTGCATGTTGGGGTACATCAACTGTGACGCTGACTTCGCCGCCGGGTCCTCGCCGTAATACCACCGGTGGATTCGGGTCGATTCGCTCTGCGACTTCGGTAGACGCGCGGGCAGCGTGGCGATCCCAAATGCATGCTTCCACTGCTGCGGGTCATACATCCGCCCGAAGGTGGTCGTGTCGGTCAGGACGGTGCCGGTCACGATCCACTCGGGGAAGTAGTTCTGCTCCGTCGCCGCTTTGGTCAGGTAGATCGGCATGAGCGGATCGCCGAGGAAGATGATGGTGGTGACCTCGGCCTGCTTCATCTTCGCGATGATCGTCTGGGCCCGTTCAGGCAGCTTGCCGAGGTTGTTGAGGTCAAGTGTGTAGGTCTCGACTGCCGCGGACTCGAAGCCCCTTCGCTTCCCTTCTTCGAGCACCTGTTGCTGCAGCTCTTTGAAGACCGGTACTTCCTGCTCGAAGTGAACGACCCCAAACCGCCTGGTTCGTTCCTTCAACTCGTCGCCGGCCCACTTCGCCGGTTTGTTCATCAACATTCCCGTGGTGAGATCCCCCAGGTTAAGAAGGAACTCTTCCGGCGTGGCCAGTGGACCCCACATATAGGGAGCATTTATTTGGAACTTGGTATCGGGCACTCCTTGCCCGCAGGCGATACACAACACACCACGTGATGCCAGTTCGTCGGCATAGGACTGCGCGAGTGCTGGGCCGCCAAGCGAAGCAAAGGCGCCAATCTCCTCAGCCACCTTGATGGCATCGGCTCGTGCCGCGGTTTCGTCGTTCGCCGAACCACTGCCCTCCACGGGAACGATGACGACCTCACGCCCGTAGGTCACGAAGAGGTCGTTGAACATCTGGCGGTAGGCTTCTTGGGTCTTTTCCACCTGATCACGAGGATCGAGCAAACCCTGCAGCAAAGCTGCCAGATCACTGCCGGTTTGGGGGACGTACTCGGCGATGATCACCTTGTCTTTCGTGACACCCTTGTAGGTCGCACCACCGTTGTCACCGCCTTTCCACGCAGGAACACAAGGGGGCGCGAAGATCGACGGCATCTTGATCCGCCCAGTGTCGGGATCACAGTTGTCGCCGTACACGCTGAGATCAGCGCCCCGAGCCTTGGCTTCGCTGTAGAGCTCGGGGAGGTCACCACTCGATCCGACTGGTGCCGTTCCTCGTGACGAAGCAGTCTCGGTGCCGTCCTTTTTCGATAGGACCGTGACGGCTGCGACGATTGCGACCACAGCCACTACGGCGACCAACGGTCCGTACCGTTTGAGCGCGCTTGATCGTTGCGGCAGCTGGCGGTTGGGCATCGCCATCGGTGTGTCCCCCTGTTCCGTCGTCTCCGTCTGTTCCGATACTTGCGTTTGCTACTCAGGTCCCGGTGGCCACCCCGGAAGGCACCTTCCAGCCTGTGCCAACAGTCACAGGCAAGCACACATCAGGTATGAGCAGCATTCGGCCCCTTCTAGACATGACAGCGCTCCCCACCCGACTCCGGTCCCCGGTCGGCAGGAGGCGGATACGAAGGCGGCTCATCCGCAGGCGGCACCTCGCGATACAGGGTCACCGCGCCTTCAGGATCGAAGGCCTTCGGCGGCGACTCCGGCCATTGACCCAGCAGGTACCGACGCCCTCCGTCGACGTACTGATACATGCCCGTTCCCTCGACGCCGCGTTCATCCGGGCCCTGCGCGGTCGCATCCCACCAGATCTCCACTGCATCGTCGATCGCGGTGTAATCGACCTCAGGCCATGCGCCGTGATAGCCGAACGACACCCTCGGGACGGTCAGTCCACCCCCGATCGGTTCGGCCCGGAAGAGACCGTCGGCAAAGGTCTGCGGGGTGAGCATCGGACCAGCCGCCATGATCCCACTGAAGAGGACAGTCGGACTCGGGTAGACAGTCAGCGACCCATTCTTTGCTGGCGGATCACAGCCGTAGTACCAACGCCACAAACCGTTGGCGAAGTTGGCCTCCGGCAAGCCCCGGGCAAACAACTGGCTGACGCCAAACGCGTGCGCCCACTGCTGCTGGTCATAGGTCCGAGCAAAGGTCGTCGAATCGACAAGCGCCGAGCCGGTCACGATCCATTCCGGGAACCAGTGCTGCGCGGTTGCTTCCGTCGTCAGCGGACCCGGGGCAAGGGGGTCGCCCGTGAACAACACGGTCGTCACACCGGCCTGCTTCATCTTGGCGATCTCCTGGGCCGCCGACGCCTGCAGCGACAGTGGATCGAGATATGCCACGCTGGCAGCGAACTCGATTCCGGCGTCGCGTGCCTTTCGCTCAAACTCAGCCGCGAGCGCTCGAGCTTCCTCGTCGGGAGCGAAATAGAACCGACCGAACCGCCTGGTCTTCGCACGTAGATCAGGGTCACCCGCGTGCACAGCCGGTCGACCCGCCAACCGTTTGGCGAGGTACTCGATGACGTGCAAGGCGGTCTGATCTGGCGCTTGGAGGGTGTTCCAGATGAAGGGTGCGTGCTCCTCGTAGAACCTCACCGGCCTCGCGGACGCCAAGTCGATCTGGATGATGCCGCGAGCAGCGAGCTCCTCAGCGAACGCTGAAGTCAACAATGGGCCGCCGATGACCGCGAACGGGGCGTACTCGTCGGCGATCCGGATCGCGTCCGCCCGTGCCGTCACGACATCGGCAGCGCCACCGTTCCCAGTGAACGGGATCAACTCAACCCGACGCCCATACGTCTCGTAGTAGCGCTGATAGATGTCGACGAAGCCTCGATAGGTGTCGAGCAGTTGCTGGCGAGTGTCATTCGCGTTGATAACCGCGAGGATGCTGTCGATGAACGGGTCTGGCGGCGCTTGGTAGAGCACCACCCTGATGGTGCCTGCAGTGACCCCTTGGGCGGTGGCACCGCCGTTGCCGGGCCGGCGAGCGAAACATTCGGCGGCAAACGCACTCGGGATGGCGATCCGGCCAGTGACTTGGTCACACCCGGGGCCGAACTCGACCTCGAGGCGCTGCGCTCGTGCCTCCGAAAACGACACAGGCCGGAACTCCGGCACAAGCCCTGTGGTGCCGGGCTGGGACTGCTCGGTGGCGGGCCCTTTGGGAAGTGTGGCCAGAACCACGACCGCGAGCACTACGCCAACGATGCCAACGAGTGGGCCGTAGCGACCCATCCGGGAACGGCGAGAACCTGGTGCGCGCGGAACGCTCAATCGCTTCCCCGAGTACCCGAGCGAGCAATGACTTCTTCGGTGTTACCGAGATAGGAGGCAACAACGGCCGGGTGGTTCAACACCCCCCGAGGTGACCCGGACGTCACCACACGACCCTGATCAAGTGCGAGCAAACGATCCGAAACCGAACTGATCAGCGGCATGTCATGCTCGATCACGATGATGCTCGCGTCGAGGTTCTCCCTTATGCGCTTGATGAGCGGACCGAGGGCTTCGGCTTCCTTCTGCGCGATACCGCTCGACGGTTCGTCGAGCAGCACAACCGACGGATGGTGGGCCAGGACACAAGCAAGGTCGACCACACGGCGGGAGCCGGTGGACAGCTCCCGAACGAACTTAGTGCGGAACGCTTCAATGCCCATCAACTCGATCAGCGCATCCACCTGGTACTGCACGCTGTCCTCGGTGTCGATGTAGGCAGGCAACCTGAACGCGGCGTTCAAAGGATCCCGCACGTCGACCCACCGCTCGAGCGCGGTTGCAATCGTCTCCTCGACGGTGAGCGCGGGGAACAACCGCGCGTCCTGGAAAGAGCGGCCAAGCCCGGCACGTGCCCGCCCATCGGGCGTCAATGCAGTGATGTCGCGCCCGTGGAGTATGACCCGGCCTTCGTCGCTTGCGGTGAAGCCAGAGATCAAATCGAAAAGAGTCGTCTTGCCCGCGCCGTTCGGGCCGATGATGCCGAGGATCTCTCCCGGAGCGAGGCTGAAGCTCACCGAGTCGACGGCCTTGATGCCGCCAAAGCGAACCGACAGCTCGACCACTTCGAGCGCTGCTCCGTTGACCGATGCCGGTTCCTCCACGTTGCTCTGATCAGAGCGGCTAGCGACTACAACCCCACTCTTGCTGTCAGCATCATCAGGGAACTCGAACAGCGGCTTGCTGCCATTGCCACTGGTGCCTGATCCGACGAGCGTCGCGTGCCTCGACTGCGTCTCGGTGGCAATCCCTGGTCCCGGTTCGCTCTCAGTCGTCTCCCCCTGCGCGCCCTGAGTGCTCATCCCCTTGCTCGCTCCTTCGAGGAACACGGACCGCAGGACGTCTGGCCGATGCAAGAGATCCGCGGTCGGACCGCGGAACCGAATCTCACCCTTCTCCATGAACACCGCGGTCTCTGCGATCGTGAGCGCCACGTTCACCGACTGCTCCACGAGGATCACGGTGGTGCCACCCTCAGTGATACGCCGAACGATCGGCAGGAGCTGTTCGACGACAACCGGCGCGAGGCCGAGTGAAAGCTCGTCAATGGCTAACAACTTCGGACGAGAGAGAAATGCCATGCCAAGTGCCAGCATCTGTTGCTGGCCGCCCGAGAGGTTGGCGGCGGGCTCGTCTAGACGTTGGCCGAGCACTGGAAACATCCCGAGCACTTCGTTCACCCGGGACTCGACGTCGACCCCGCGTTTGCGATCGAGCCAGGTCGCTACTCGTAAGTTCTCGGCAACCGTCAATGTCGGGAACACTCCTTGGCCCCCGGGCACCATCGCGATGCCTAACGCCGCGATCTCGTGCGGCGGTGCGTGCGTGATGTCCCGCCCGTCGAAGATGATCGCCCCGTTGCTCGCGCCAACGACCCCACAGATGGCTTTGAGCAGCGTGGACTTGCCGGCACCATTCGTGCCAAGCAACGCGATGACCTCACCCTCATCGACCTCGAAGTCGACGTTGAACAGAATTTGGACGTCTCCGTACTTCACGTCGAGGCCGCGAACCAAGAGCTGTTTGATCTTGCCCTGGCGCCGGTCATAGATCAGCTCCGATCGCGCTGCCGTCGCGGTCCAGACGTTACGTATGTCGTTCTTGATGAGATCGCCGGCACTGGCGATGATGAACCCGCCGAGTAAGAACACCGGGGTCATCAACAACATCCCCCAGTTGATGCCAAAGAGGTCACCGAGCGCACCCACCATCGGCAGGACGAACAAGCCCGGCAGCACATACAGCGATCCGATGGAAAAGCCGACAGAGCGGGCTCGGGCCGGAATCGCAAGCGACAACGATGCAAGGACGCTCGGCAGGATGATGGCCAGGGTGATCGAGATGCAGATGTTCGCGACGACCGCAACGTAGATGTTCGGGGAGAGCGCGAACACCGCCGCGAGGCAGGCGGCGACAACCGAAACCTTCGCCACCAGCTTGATGACCCCACCCGGATCGCTCATGAGCCGACGGGTGCCCCAACGGGCGCCGAGATACAAACCGAGCAGCTGGAACGGCTCCGCGATTGAGGCAGCAAGTCCTCGTTCTGCCGCATTGAGCCCGAGCGCTTCGTATTTGAGCGCGGCGAGCGAAACGAAGCCGACCATGGCCGCGGCGAGGAACGGCAGGGCCGCGAAGATGCGTCGCAACGTACGCACCTTCTGGATCATCCTCCACGCCTCCTCGAAACTCGGCGGTGGCTCCTCGAGCCCGATGACGTCTTCGGTGGCACCCATGGCGCGCCGCTCTTGGGCGCCTCGGACCGGCTCGCGCAGCCTCAGGCCAAGGACGACGAGGATCACGGTCGGTACGGCGAACACGAAGAAGGGTGTGCGCCAGGTGAAGTAGTAGGCCAGCAAGCCTCCGAGTAGTGGGCCGAGGAACTGACCGATCGCGTTCGCAGCACGATGGAACGAGTACACGCGGGCCCGCTGCTGCACTGGGTAGTAGTCAGCGAGCAGGGAGTTGTGCGTCGGGTCATTGACCGCCTTGCCGAGGCCTGATCCGGTGCGGGTGACATAGAGCATCCACACGGCAACAGCAAGCCCAGTGGTGAACGAAAAGAAAGCCCAAGCACAAGCACCGATCAGCGCGAGGCGAACCCGGTTCGTCCGGTCCGCATAGTGCGCGATCGGCACTTGCAGCAGCAGCGAGATACCGAGAACGACGGCCACCACGGTCAAGATCCCGGACAAGTCGAGACCGAAATGGTCTTGGATATCAGGCAACAGCACCCCGAACGCGGTGCGGTCGAGCTCGTCAACGGCGTTCAAGCCGAAGAGGATCAGCAGTGGATAAACCGACGCTCCCCCAGTGATCCCCTGGAGCCACTGAATAGGATGTGCCACAGCGAACCTGAAACGCTCAGGCCAGGGCCGTGGGTCAGGTTGGGGCGGGGCGAGCAGTTCCATCACGACGAACCTCCCGATGCAGGTTCGGGTGTGGCCTGCACCGGCTCAGCTGCCACCGCCGATCCGGAGGGGAACGGTTCGCGGGCAGTGCTAGCGGCCATGTCGTGCTGCTCCGCCGAGGCTTCTGCATGGCGAAGGGCATCGGTGTCCTGCCGGATATCGGCAACAAGGCTTGGCACGATGATGCCGTTGCGACGTGCGACCGAGCGCAACCACGCGTCACGCACGCTGAAGACGAGACCTCCCAGACCGCCACGCAACACCATGAGGACGAACAGCACGCCGAGCGCGGAGGGCAGCAGGGTCCAGAGGCCTTTGAGGAACCAAGTGCCTCCGTTGAAATACAACGCGCCGAGCGGGCCACCACCGAGACTGCCGAGACCCCCTACGACCGTTGAAGTGAAGACGGCGAAACTCTGGTCGGGCGCAAACGGCGAGTCATCAAATCCTTGCGCGAGGTGGACATAGACCGCACCAGCGAACGCTGCCATGAAACCGGATAGGGCAAAGGCAGTCAGCTTGGCTCTTGTCACGTTCACGCCGAAGGACTGCACGCCACGCTCGTTCTCGCGCAGTGCGAGCAGTACCCGGCCGGTGCGGCTCCGCCGGATACCCCGGAGGGCGAGGTAGGCCAGCACGAAGCAGACGAGGCAGAGGTAGTACATCGACCGCTGTTCGGTCAGATCGAAGAAGCCGAACAGCGGCTTTCGTTCGATGCGGTCCTTTGGGATCCAATCGAAGTGCTTCTTGCTCAGTAACAGCGTCGACATCGTGACTGCGAACGCCAGCGTCGTCACCGCCAGGAACAACCCGCGCAACCGCAGGGCGGGCAGACCGACCACGACGGCAACCAACGCACCAGCGATCCCAGCGATGATCATGGCGAAGAACAAGTCGAGGCCCCAGGTTTTGGTCGCGAGTGCGCCGACTCCCGCACCAACAGCGACGAACGACATCTGACCCAACGACACCTGTCCGGCCCAGCCGGTCAGCACGACCAGCGACATCCCGATGATCGCGAACAGCAACACCGCCGCGGCTTTGAACTCATTACTCGGGCCCATAAAGCCGAAGTTGGGCAGCGCCACCAACAGCGCCGCGGCAACGGCCGTCCCACCCCAGCGAACCAACACGACCTCGGGCACCTTCCGCAGTTCTTTTGGCACCGGGCGCACCTCGTCGACCGACTGCCACGTCGAAACGGTGTCATGTTCGGTGCGCGATTGGCCGGTCTTGCGCACCAACAAGCCGACCACGATCACGAGCGCGAGGATCGGTTGGAACAGCTCAGGGCTCTCCGAGTTGTTCCACACGACCGCTTGTTCGAGGATCCCGAGCGCTACGGCCGCGGCACCGATGGTCGGGAGCTCGGTCAACTTCCCCAACATCAGCGCGGCAATGGCAAGGAGCAAGGCGACGTAGCTCGGGGTGGAGACCACCGGCAGGCCGAGCACGCTCGCCCTGAGGAAGACACCAACGAACGACAAAATGGTGGCGATTACCCACACAACGGTTTGCAGCCGCTTAACCGGTACGCCGAGCAGACTGGCCCGGTCGGCGCGTTCGGCACTTGCCCGGATCGCGATGCCGACGTTGGTGTAACGCAAGAACACGGCGATGGCAGCGAGCATGATCGGCGCCACCACGATCGCCACGAGATGGTCGACGCGATACACGATCGGTGGGATCTCGAAGGACCAGTCCGACGCCAGGCTTATGCGGAGACTGGCGGGGTCCTTGCCGAACAGTCCCGTGGGGATGAGGATCGAACCGACAAGCAACAGCTGTGACAGGCCGATGGTCGCAACGGTGAGGATGAGCCGGGGGGCGCGGAAGAATCGCCGGATAATGGCCAACTCGATCACCGCACCGAGCACGATGGCCGCCGCGGCACCGATGAAGAAGGCCAGGAAGTAGTTGAGCCCGGCGTAGACGATCAGGTCCACGGCGAGCACCGTCGGTACCAGCCCGAGGTCACCCTGGGCGAAATTCAGGATTCGGTTCGCTCGGTAGATGAGCGCCATGCCAACCGCCACGAGTGCGCCGAGCGTGCCGAGGATGATCCCGAGCGCATACACGCCCGCCGGCATCGGGAAATAGATGACCTGTAGGCCAATGATCGCAACCGCAGGTGCAAGCGTGGCAAACACGCTCATCGAACGAGTGCGTTCAGCCTTCCGGGCGGCGTACCACGCCAACCAGTACAGGGCGAGTACGCCGAGCACGATGAGTCCACGGGGTTGGGTCAAACCCTTGGCGACCGCTGTGATGAAATCGGTGAGCCGGTTCATCAGGCCGCCCCCTTTGTTCCAGAGCGCGCCGACGCGTCCTCGACGGTCATGCCGTGGAAGAACAACTCGACCACCGTGTTGGCATGAGCGTCGATCACGGTGGGATCGTCGACGTCGATGCCATACACGGTCCGCATCATCTCGCGGATGACGAAGACGTACGCGGACGCGGCGCCAATGCATGCGGCGACGTGCGCCATTGGCAAGGGTTTGAGCACTCCCTCCTGCGCAGCGGACTCGAGGAGCTCGACGAAGAGCCGAGCCTCGCTCGCAGGTTGTTGCGCGAGCAGCCACGACAGCCGCTCGCCGCCCTTCGCGCCTTCATACGCGAGGATCCGACCGAACTCGGGATGGGTCGCCGAGAAATACACGAGGCGGCGGACGAGCACCTTCAGCTTGTCGAGGTGATCGAGATCGGAGAGTTCAGCTAACACGCCGCCAAAGGTCGCCTCGGCGGCGTCGAGTAGATGCAGAACCGTGGTCCGCCACAACTCGTCCTTCGACTCGAAGTGGTAGTGCACCAGCGGTTGAGTGACGCCAGCGCGCCGGGCAATTTCAGCGGTTGTGGTGCCCTCGAAACCCTTGCTGGCGAACTCCTCGAGCGCGGCGGCGAGGATCCGATCGCGACTTCGTTCCGAGTCGTGCTCTCCTTTAGAACCGCGAACGGCCTCGTCCGCACGCTGTGCCATCGCTCGATCTCCCCCCTCCGGCGAGCTGGCAGTGCATTCTTGCACGACCTGTGTAATCAAGATCCTTTATAGATCGATCAGGCGAGCTGTGCAAGAGGTCACATTGCGTGACACGACCTTATGGCCCCTCGCATTCGGTCGGTATAAGGCATACCCACTCCTGGTGGCGACTCAGCGACCGCGCGAGCGAACTGAAACCCACACCTCGGCATCCGCGCCTCACGCGCCCCCGGCGGCGACGACTCAGCGACCGCGCGAGCGAACTGAAACCCACACGCCGACGACGCGCTGCAGGCACGTTCGAGGCAAACGGGTGATGGCGCGGGCCGGACGCTCGACGGGAGACACCGCAGTCCCTGCCACTGATGCCGGACGCTCTCGACCTGCACGCTCTACAACTGCCAGGTACGCGCTGCGGTTCCAGTACACCGGCAGGTGGACGCTTGATGTGATGCAGGCCGGCTCGAGCAACTGCCCCTACGCGCAGCGATTCCGTTGGCACTTGTTCAACGTGTCGATGCGAGGTGCATACAGTTCGAGCAACTGCCGCGCGCTGCGGTTCCGGTTCACGACGCAGTCCTCGCCAAGGGGTCAGCACGTCAAGTTCCACCGGGTGCGCGGTACGCCCCTCTGTCGTGTCCCGTGTAGCGTCGCTCGAATCAAGCGGCGTTCAGCCAACGGCAAGGGGGACAGAATGAAAGTCGATGGCGGATTCGGACTAGGCCTGGGTGCTCTGGACGGAGCAGGCGAGGCGGCCCGCGACGCAGAGAACGCAGGATATGACGGCATCTGGTCAGCCGAGACGAGCCACGACCCCTTCTTTCCACTGCTGCTGGCAGCGCAGCACACGACGCGAGCCGAACTCGGTACGGGGATCGCAGTGGCGTTCGCACGCAATCCGATGACGATGGCGCAGATTGCCTGGGACCTGCAGGCGTACTCGAAAGGACGCTTCATCCTCGGGCTCGGCTCTCAGGTCAAGCCGCACATCACGAAACGCTTTTCGATGCCCTGGTCGCAACCTGCGGCGCGCATGCGTGAGTTCATCGCGGCAATGCGGGCCATCTGGGCGAGCTGGAACGACCGCACAAAGCTCGATTTCCGCGGTGATTTCTACACGCACACGCTGATGACGCCGTTCTTCGATCCCGGCCCTAATCCGTATGGCACCGCGAAGGTCTTCCTCGCCGCCGTGGGGCAGAAGATGACCGAAGTCGCGGGCGAAGTATGCGACGGCCTCCTCTGCCACGGCTTCACCACCGAGCGGTATCTCCGTGAGATCACCATTCCTGCACTGGAACGTGGAGCTGCAGCCAGTGGCCGCCAGCGGAGCGACCTCGAAATATCATTGCCGGCATTCATCGTGACCGGCACCAACGAGGAGGAGATGGCGGCTTCCGCCAAGGGCGTGCGCCAACAGATCGCCTTCTACGGTTCGACCCCCGCGTACCGGGGTGTCCTCGAGTTGCACGGGTGGGGTGATCTACAAGTTGAACTGAACCGTCTCTCGAAAGAAGGCAAGTGGGAGACCATGGGCGACCTGATCGATGATCAGATCCTGGCCACCTTCGCGGTCGTAGCCGAGCCAGACGGAATCGCCCCGGCGATTGCGAAGCGATATGGCGACATCGTCGACCGCGTGAGCTTCTACGCTCCGTACAAGACGGACCCTGACACCTGGCTGCCGGTCGTCGCCGCGCTCAAAGCCATCTGAGGTCGGAGCCTCCGGTGCCTGGCGATGGCGCACCCTCATGCCCAGTTTGGGTGCCTTCAGCCGTACCGGCGCGCTGGGGGATCCCCGGACCGCATGAATCCGCGACCGGATTGATCCCTCCCTGACATCACGACAGCATTTCGGTCACAGTGACGGGCCGCAAAGCACGCGCCGCAAGCCCACCGAGGATCTCATCGAGTGCATCGACGGTGCCCACGTGACCGAAATGTAGGCTCACGATCGAACCCGGCTGCACATCGGCCAGTACCCGATCTCGTACTGCCGCCGGACCTGGATCCTTGTAATCGTAGGGGTCGACGTCCCAACCGAGCACCACGCTGTATCCCGCCTCGGACGCTGCAGCCATCACCTCATCGCTCGGTCGGGCCAGACCATCGTCGGTGCCCGACGGTCGGAAATAGCGGCCACCGTCGCCGGTGAGACGGATGAGCACGTCACGACACCGCACGATCTCGCTTCGCATCGCCGCGGGTGACAGCATCGCGAACTCCGGGTGTGTGAACGTGTGGTTGGCCAGCTCGTGGCCACCATCGAGCAGCCGTCGCCCCCAGGACGGGTTGGCCTCCAGCCAACTGCCGACAATGAAACAGGTCAGTCTCGCTTCATGGCTCGCTGCCACATCGAGCAGCCGCTGTGCAAGGCGCAGATCACCGTTGGTATGGAACGTGAGCGCAACCTCCGACCGCGGTCGCCTACCGTCATCACGGCCTGATACGACGAACCGGGCAAGCTGAGTTGCCGTCGTGGACGTCCTCGGGACCATCGATTCAGCCGACGACAGCTGCGTGGTCCCCGAAGGTGCCGAGGCAGCGGCCGTCGCCGGAGCTGGGACCATTCCCTCAGTAGGCGCGCCGGTTCCGCCCCTTTCGCCAACCTCAGATGCGTCATCACGCCTGCTGCACCCGACTCCGACGACCGCCACCACACCAGCAAGAAAATCCCGCCTGCCGAGCAACACAACCGGCACCCTACTCAACGTCAGCTATCTCGCCCCAACTCCCTTGGGTTCGCAAATCCCCTCTATGCGGAGAGAAAAGCACCCGTCAGCGGTGTCATCGGTGAGTGAGAACCGGGACGCTGTGAGTACCGATTCGGTGAGGGCGGCCGGACTCGGATCGGCTCACGCGGGCGAGGCGATCGGCTCCAGCTCGCCAGCGAGGTAGCGCCGCTTGCACAGGCTCCGCTGCAGTTTGCCCGACGAGGTCTTTGGGAGCGTACCCGCACTCACGAGGACCACGTCATGAGGCGGGACACCTGTGACCTCGAGTGCTCGGTGATGGATGTGCTTGCGGATCAACTCGTGATCGTCGCCTTTCACCTCGGCGACCACCACGATGGTCTCCTTGCCCTTGGCGCCGTCGACGCCGAACGCGATGACGTTGCCTGCGCGCACACCGTCGATCCCACCGACCGCGCGTTCGATGTCTTCAGGGAACACGTTGCGCCCGCCCAGGATGATCACGTCCTTGATTCGCCCACACAGCACCAATTCGCCATCGACGAGATAGGCCAGGTCTCCGGTACGCAACCACCCGTCACGGAAAGCTGCTGCGGTCGCTTCGGCGTCCTTGTAATAGCCAGTGGTGAGCGAGGTACCCCGCAACTCCAGTTCGCCGACTTCTCGCTCGTTCTGCACCCGTCCGGTCTCAGGGTCGACGATCCGCATTTCCATACCGGGAATCGGTCGGCCCAAGAGCGCGAACTCGCGTGCTGACTCGATATCGGGGTCGGCTGGCGCCGCATAGCGCTCCGACTCCAACACCCTCCGGTCGACAACATCCGTGCGCAGACCCCGACCCGGAGGAGGGAACGTCCCCCCGATCGACACCTCCGCCATACCGAACGCCGGGAACACCGCCCCGGGGTTCATCCCGAACCGTACGGCCTCCCGGACGAACGCTCGCACCCCGGCGGGATCGATGGGCTCGGCGCCGTTGAGGGCGATCCGCAGGCTCGACAAATCGAGACCATCCGCCCGCTTCAGCGCACGCGCAGCAAGCACCCACGAAAAGTTTGGCCCGGCCGTGGTCGTGCCACGGTTGTCAGAGATCCACTGCATCCAGCGGAGCGGGCGGGCCAAGAAGTCCTGGGGTCCACTGATGACGAGGTTTGCGCCGGTCGTCATCGATACACACAGCAACCCGACCAGCCCCATGTCGTGATAAAGAGGCAACCACGACACCACGACGTCCACGTCGGGATCCCACCCCGCCGCCTCCATCATGCCATCGAGGTTTGCGCATACCGAGCGATGCGGCAGCATGACCCCCTTCGGATCCGACGTCGAACCGCTCGTGAACTGCAGGATCGCCAACCGGTCCGGGTCCTCGGGAACCGGTTCCCAGCGATCGTCACCGAGCCGCGCTGCGTGGTCCGCCAACTCATCGAGGCGGACCGTTGGCGGATCGGTCGGCTCTGGCTCGAGGAACTCGGCGAGCTGACCATCGATCACCAACAGTGCCGTGTCACCCCGCTGGATTCGCACGCGGGTCTGACGAACAAACTCATCGATAGAACCCATCCGCATCGGCAACGGCAGCACCATGACCGTTGCGCCCGCCAGCCAGGTGGCTTGGATCGCGGTCACCAATTCCCGGCTGGTGGGGCCGAGAATGGCGACATGGTCGCCCGGCCTGATGCCACGCGCCTGCATGGCCGCAGCCATCGCCCGGGCGTCGTGATGCACCTGAGACCACGGGATGGTCAACCCAGTGTCGCCAGACATGAACGTGACAGTGCCGCGGCGCGCCGCGGCCAGTTCGATCCGGGAAGGAAGCGTCAGCACGACGCCTAAGACCCGCCAACTGTGACCAAGGTTACGAATTGACGACGCGTGTTTCCGCTTCGTGATGTGGCCGGAAAAAGAAAGTGCGGCGCTTGTTTGTAGAGAGAGGGTCTTGTAAGGGCCCACCTGTCGGGGTCTAGGTCTCGCTGGAATCGGTGCTGCTCAAGCCGCCAAGGAGCCGGACCTGACACCAATGAGCAGGACCAAGGAACCTCTGACCCGCCGGCTCACCCGAGCGCTGTTCCGCCGGGGTAGTCCGAGCTTCCAAGAGGGGCCGCCCTGTCAGCATCGGTCGAACAGCCGCTCATGATCAGGACAAGGAGCAGCGCAATTGCTGAGCTGCCCTGCAGACGGCGACAGTCAGGCATTAGGAGACCACCTCGGAACGTAACTGACGCAACTACTGGATGGGACACAACTACGGGGTCCTGGCTTCACTACTGGGTCCTGGCTTCGACGATGGTACATCGGGCAACGACCCACGCTTGGAGATCCGCCACCTTGTCCCAGACCTCAAGGAGGTCAACCGGAAGCTGGCCCTCCATCCAATTGGCTTCAATCACAGCCAAGGCCGCCCAGAGAGCAAGCCAATCGTTAATGTGCCTCAGCTCAGATCCAGACTAATCGGCTGACCGGTCCTCTCCTCGAGCCATGCACAGAACTTCTCGCTTGAAAGCAGTACTCGCTCTGACGGACATGTCGCCCACGAAGCCTTTAAGCCTGGTCGACCCGGGGCGTACTCAAGATGCATTGGGTGCCCTCCATCAGCGATTAACAGCCCTGCAATCCGTGCAATCTCTGGCATGCTCGACTGCCAATGTGAGCGATGTATTGCTGCAATGATTCGATCGACATATCGGCCTTCGAAGAATTCATGCTCTACAAGTCGGCTCTCAACCTCGAAACACTCCCCCGCACCAGAGGCGTACCGTTCAAAGACTGGCTCCGGCGACTCCAGATACATCTTCCGCAGAGGCCACGCCGTAAAGCAAGAGTTCACAAAAAGAAGGAGTCCTTCCATTGGCCACGCCGACATAATTGACTCGGGAGCAAAGAACGCTGACAGTTGTGCAGTCTCATTCCTATGCAGATAACCGAATAGCTGTACTAAGCGCAGCTGGTGCGCCGCCCTCGCGACGACAGATAAGGAACTGAGCATCTGTCTGCTGATAAAGCAGACTCACAAAAGCATCAAGAGATGGCACTGTTCCACGCAGACGCCACCCGAAGGACACGGCTGGCGCGGAGGCCGTCGCATAGATCCACTCGTAGTCCGCAGGAAACGGCGGTCTCAGAAGCGTTCGCCTTCCCGAGAGGGGCGGTGTGCCGGTGCCTCGCGCGGTGATCGACCTACTCGGCGTCACCGGATCATCCAGTTAGAAGGGTTGCACCCAAGCCGTTGAGCGCACGACTTGAGCGACCCCAAACCATCCGCTCATTGACCGGATCACAGTTGGCGCTCGCTTCCCCAAAAGATGCAATTCCGCCAGCCGCGATCGCGGCGTCTTGGTGGACTGTGTAGACAGGCCCGCCAGAGTCACCGGACTGTGATAAGGTCCATCCAATTTGCATATGCTCGTATCCAAAGACAGTGACATCAAACTCGTCAACCCCAGCCCAGCTATAATAACGAGTGTTTGTCACACCGACAGTGAAGTGAAACCCGACTCCTTTCGGGATACCGTTGGACCAACCGTAACGCACAATGTTGTAGTTATTCCAGTTGCTGGTTTCGGGGAACCGGACTTTCGGCAGCATGTCAATGTTGCCGATGATGGCGGCTTCAACCCCCTGGGATTGGCTCTGAAGGGCCGCCTTCCAGGGGCCAATGTTCATAAATTGGTTGGGCCCGTCGTATAGGTATAATTGGAGGACGGGGTCGACTAGCAATGACATGCCGTCAGGATGCCCTCCGATCCGTTCCATACGACTGGAAAGGCATCCGAGCACCGAATTCCATCGCCTGCGTATTGCCAGCCCTGAATCCAGGTTGCGACGCGCTGGCCGCCAGACGCCGCCGCGTCTGTGTTACCAATTGATGCGAACTGAGGCGTCTCCTTGATACGGATAAGCACGTTAGGTGGGACCTCTGGGGACGCGAGGACCTTGCTGGCCAAGCCCGCGAGCCCAGGGTCAATTACCAACTCGACAGCGTTCTCCTCGAGGTTGATCGACACCATGTCCATCTTGACACCTTCAACGATCCAAGAGGTCTCATTCAGCCGCTTCGAGAGATCCTCGGACTGCTGTTCGAGTTGAAAGAGCGAACGTGCAACTGGCACAACTTCGACCAAGGTGCCGTCTGGGAAAAAGTCTTTGATGTTGTCCCCGAGATGGCCTCAGACCACCACATTGACCAGCTTCGGGGCGCGTGGGATCACCTTCTTCGGTTCGGCGCCGGCCAGAAACGCCTGGACCTTCGCCGATGCCAGCGCCATCGCAACTGCTTCATCGTCAGTCGTCGCTGCTGGCACCTCAATACGGTCACGGACCTTGCCGTTGACCTGCACCACCATCGTGACCGTCTCGAGGGCCGCGAGCGCAGGGTCAGCCACCGGCCATGGTCGCTCGTGAATGTGATCGCCGTCGTGGCGGCGGGCCCACAGCTCGGCCGTCACATGTGGCGTCATCGGTGCCATCAACAGCAACAGTTGATCGAGCGCAAAGTCAACTGTGGCCTGCCGCGGCGGCTGGTCGCCTTGCACATAACGGTAGAGCTGGTTGACAAACTCCATGCACGCCGCCACTGCCGTGTTGTAGGACCAACGCTCGTAATCCTCAGTCACGCGAGCGATAAGGCGATGCGTCGACTTTGTGATTTCCACATCGGCGGGGAT
>JANZZE010000052.1:0-2564 GCA_026419545.1 Acidimicrobiales bacterium | reverse complement strand
GGCTTGCTCACCGACGTTGCCAGTGGCGAGCCGCCACAACCGTTGCAAGAAACGAGCGCACCCTTCGATCCCGACACCCTCCCAATCGACGTCATCGCTCGGGGGCCCGACGAACAAGTGGGCGAGGCGGAGCGCATCCGCGCCTTCGTTGTCGAGGATGTCTTCGGGTGCAACCAGGTTGCCCTTCGACTTGGACATCTTGTCGCCGCCGAGACGGATCATTCCTTGAGTGAACAGACGGCGGAAGGGCTCGCGCAGGTTTTTCGGAGCAACACCGAGGTCAGCGAGGGCCTTGGTGAAGAACCTCGCGTACATGAGATGCAAGATCGCATGTTCCACCCCGCCGATGTACTGATCCACCGGCATCCACGCAGCGACGGCCTCAGGTGAGAACGGTGCCTCGTTGTTGTTGGGATCACAGAAGCGCAGGAAGTACCACGAGGAATCGACAAAGGTGTCCATCGTGTCGGTCTCGCGGGTCGCTGGGCCACCGCAGGAGGGGCACCTCGTGCGGAGGAAGCCATCGTGAAATTTGAGGGGTGACTCCCCGGTTGGCCGGAACTCGACGTCGTCGGGCGCTAGCACCGGCAACTGATCGTCAGGGACCGGCACGATGCCGTCCTTGTCGCAGTAGACGACCGGGATGGGGCAGCCCCAGAACCGCTGCCGACTGACGAGCCAATCCCGGAGCCGATAGTTCACCTTTCGCTCGCCGATACCGTTCGCTTCGAGCCACTCGATTGCTGCTTCGATCGCTTCCTGCTTGTTGAGCCCGTTCAGCCATTCACTGTTGATCGTGACCCCGTCGCCGGTATAGGCCTCTCCCTCCCATCCCTCAGGAGGTTGTTTGGTGCGAACGATCGGGAGACCGTGGACCTTGGCGAAATCCCAGTCGCGCTGGTCTTCTGCTGGAACGGCCATGATTGCGCCGGTTCCATAGCCCAGCAGCACGTAGTCGGCGAGATAAAGCGGCACTGGCTTGTTGTTGAACGGATTGATGCAGTAAGCACCGGTGAACACACCCCGTTTCTCGAGCGACCCTTCACTCGACAGGCGGTCGATCTCGCTGGTATTCCGGGCCTGGGTGATGAAGTCCTCCACTTCGGCCCGGCGTTCGGGGGTCGTCACCTCGAGCGCGAGCGGGTGTTCTGGAGCCATGACCGCGTACGTCATGCCAAAGCTCGTGTCCGGTCGAGTGGTAAACACACGCAAGCTCCGGCCCTGAGAATCGGGGTTGCCGTCGGCGTCGGCGATCACCATGTCGAATTCAGCGCCTTCGGATCGCCCGATCCAGTTGCGCTGCATGATCTTCACGCGCTCTGGCCAATCAAGCGTGTCGATGTCATCGAGCAGTTCTTGAGCGTACGCGGTGATCCGGAAGAACCACTGCTCGAGGTCGCGCTTTTCCACCACATCTCCAGAGCGCTCGCAGGTGCCGTCGCTGAGCACCTGCTCGTTGGCAAGCACGGTCTGGCATCCAGGACACCAGTTGACCGGCGCCTTGGCTCGGTAGGCGAGCCCGTTCTCGAGGAACCGCAGGAAGATCCACTGGGTCCAACGGATGTAGTCGGGATCGTGGCTCTTGATCTCGCGGCGCCAGTCGTAGACACCACCGATGCGCATGATCGAGCTGCGAAGTTCCTCGATGCGCTCATCGGTGAACTCGCGGGGATGGCGGCCCGTCTTGATTGCGGCATTCTCTGCTGGCAACCCGAAGCTGTCGAACCCCATGGGCGATAGTACGGCGTAGCCGTTCATCGTCCGGTAGCGAACGATCAGGTCGCCGAAGGTGTAGTTCCGCACATGGCCCATGTGCGCAGGGCCACTTGGATACGGGTACATGCACAGCGTGTAGTAGTGCGGACGGGGGTCGTCATTGTCGACGTCATAGGTCCCCTGCTCACGCCAGAAGGCCTGCCACTTCGCATCGATCGCCTGGGGGTCGTAGCCGTTGGCCATGGGCCGCATCGTACTGACAGCTCCAGGAACCGGAGAAACGACCTCGAGCGGCCGACGCAGTTCCTCGCCGCTCTGTAAAGCTGCAACCCCACTCACCGCTCACGGGTGCTTTTTTTCCCCTGCTATACGGGGACAAAGCACCCAAAAGAGTTGATAGTCGATCGGGGTTCGAGAGCGGCTCGATGGAGGAGGCCAGCTGATCTCCGCTGAGCGGGGTGGGGCGGAGTGGAGTGGAGCTAGGCGGATTCGAACCGCCGGCCTCTTCCATGCCATGGAAGCGCTCTACCACCTGAGCTATAGCCCCGTCGGAGACGCTCACCTTACCAGCGCCGCCCGGCACTGCGAATTTCGATCGCCGGCGCCCGCCAGTCGAGCACCGGCACGTCCCGGTAGAGCCGCTCGAGCTCGTAGTAGGCCCGGGTCTGGTCATCAAAGACATGAACAACGAAATCGCCGTAATCCATGAGCACCCACTGCAGCGAATCGAGCCCCTCGATGCGTAAAGGTTTGGGGCCACCGGCTTCGGCGACCTTCTCCTCGACCTCCTCGCACAGTGTCTTTACCTGCCGGGGGTTCGAACCGCTGGTGATCACAAACCACACGGT
>JANZZE010000051.1:19458-19718 GCA_026419545.1 Acidimicrobiales bacterium | reverse complement strand
GTAGGGAGGCGATGTCGTCGAGCAGCTTCTCGTCGATGGCTTCGCCACCGAAGTCCCAGATCACGGTGCGCAGCTTGAACTCGGCATGGAACGTGAGGCCGTTGTCGACTGCCCAGAGTCGATCGTGTCGATCGAGCAGGATGTGGCCGGCTTTGCGGTCGGTGCTGTTTGCAAGGATGTCGAACGCACAGATCCGTTTGAGCTCCGGGTGGAGTTCCTTGCGCTCGAGGAGCGTGAAGTAGGGCTCCTCGAAGGCAGCG